>NZ_JAAUVM010000006.1:0-313876 GCF_012030485.1 Pseudomonas sp. B14(2022) | reverse complement strand
GGTTGTCAACGTTCTTGCGGACAGAGTGCGGAGCAAAATGTGGGAGAGGGCTTGCCCTCGATGAGGGCATGCCAGTGAATGCATCTGTTACTGACCCACCGCCATCGGGAGCAAGCCCCCTCCCACATTAGATCTCGGTAGATTGGAGATCAGGCGTCGTCGCCCTCATCGTCATCACCACCATCGACCTTCATGCCCAACTCCTTGATCTTGCGCGTCAGGGTGTTGCGACCCCAACCCAGCAACACGGCGGCATCGCGACGGCGGCCGGCGGTGTGCTTCAGGGCCGTTTCGATCATGATCCGTTCGAACGCCGGTACGGCGCTGTCCAGCAGGTTCGACTGGCCGCGTGCCAGGGCCTGGTCGGCCCATTGGCGCAGTGCCTGCTCCCAGTTGGTCACAGGGGCCGAATCCTGCGGCAGGCTCAGCAGCTCCGGCGGCAGGTCGCCGATGTGCACTTCGCGGCCGGACGCCATCACGGTGATCCAGCGGCAGGTGTTCTCCAGCTGGCGCACGTTGCCGGGCCACGGCAGGTTTTTCAGGTATTCCTCGGTCTCGCTTTTCAGCAACTTCGGCTCGACGGCCAGCTCCTGGGCGGCGCGGCTGAGGAAGTGGCGGGCGAGGGTCGGAATATCTTCGCGGCGGTCCGACATCCGTGGGATATGGATGCGGATCACGTTGAGACGGTGGAACAAGTCCTCACGGAACTTGCCTGCGTGCACCAGGGTTTCCAGGTTCTGGTGAGTCGCGGCGATGATGCGCACATCGACCTTGACCGGTGTGTGCCCGCCCACCCGATAAAACTCGCCGTCCGCCAGTACGCGCAGCAAGCGGGTCTGAGTGTCGGCCGGCATGTCGCCGATTTCATCGAGGAACAGCGTGCCGCCGTCCGCCTGTTCGAAACGCCCGCGACGCAGGTTGGCTGCGCCGGTGAACGCGCCTTTTTCATGGCCGAACAGCTCGGACTCCATCAGATCCTTGGGAATCGCCGCCATGTTCAGCGCGATAAACGGCGAGGCCGCGCGCGGGCTGTGACGGTGCAGGGCGTGGGCCACCAACTCTTTACCGGTACCCGACTCGCCGTTGATCAGCACTGTAATGTTGGAGTGGCTCAAGCGACCGATGGCGCGAAACACTTCCTGCATCGCCGGCGCTTCACCGATGATTTCCGGGGTGCGGGTCAGGGTCGGCGGGGCTTCCTGGTTCTGTTGTTCCTGGGCGTGCTGGTTGGCGCGCTTGACCAGCGCCACGGCCTCGTCCACGTCAAACGGCTTGGGCAGGTACTCGAAGGCACCGCCCTGATAGGACGCGACAGCGCTGTCCAGATCCGAGTGCGCAGTCATGATGATCACCGGCAGGCGCGGGTGCTGCTCGCGAATCCGCGCCAGCAGGTCCAGGCCACTGGCGCCGGGCATGCGGATGTCGGAGATGATCACGTCGGGCTGCTGACGCGCCAGGCGGCTCATCACCCCGTCGGCGCTGTCGAAGCTCTGGGTGGTCATGCCTTCCTGTTGCAAGGCTTTCTCGAGGACCCAGCGGATAGAACGGTCGTCATCGACGATCCACACAGTTTCACTACGGCTCATGTCGATGAGGCTCCTTGTTCCAGAGGCAGAAAGATCGAGAATGTGGTGTGGCCGGGATGGCTCTCACATTCGATCAGACCCTGGTGCTGGCTGATGATGTTCTGGGTAATGGCCAGGCCCAGCCCGGTACCGTCCGGGCGGCCGCTGACCATGGGAAAGAAGATGGTTTCCTGAAGTTCCGCAGGGATGCCTGGGCCGTTGTCGATGATCTCAACCTTGGTCACCAGGCGATGGCGCACGTGGCCGATGGTGAACTGGCGCAGGGCGCGGGTGCGCAGGCTGATGCGGCCCAGGCGCAACTCGTTCTGGCTGCTGATGGCCTGCATGGCATTGCGTACGATATTGAGCACCGCCTGGATCATCTGCTCGCGGTCGATCAATACGTCGGGAATGCTCGGGTCGTAGTCGCGCACCAAGGTGATGCAGCCCTGGCTTTCGGCCTCGACCAACTGACAGACGCGCTCCAGTACTTCGTGCACGTTGGTCATCGCCAGCGACGGCAGCTTGTTGGAGCCGAGCATGCGGTCCACCAGGTTACGCAGGCGGTCAGCCTCTTCGATGATGACGTTGGTGTAGTCCTTGAGGTGCTCGTCCGGCAGCTCGCGGGCCAGCAACTGCGCCGCGCCGCGAATGCCACCCAGCGGGTTCTTGATCTCATGGGCCAGGCCGCGTACCAGCATCTTGCTGGTTTCCTGCTTGGACAGCTGGGCTTCTTCCTTGGTGATTCGCAGCAGGCGGTCGCGGGGGTGCACTTCAAGCAGCAGCAGGGTGGCGCCGTTGCTCAGGATCGGGGTCACGGCGTAGTCGACGGTCAGCGTCTGGCCGGTCAGTGCCGTGAGCATCGCTTCACGCTTGGTGAACGGATGTGCCTGCTCCACGGCTTGGCGCAACGAACTCAAGGCTTCGGCCGACTCGGTGAACAATTCGCTGATGAACTGCCCATGGCTGCGCTGGCCACTGATGGCCAGGAGCATTTCCGCCGCCGGGTTCATGTACTCAAGGCGCAGGTCGTCATTGAGCAGGATGGTCGCGGTGGTCAGGTTGTCGAGTAGCAAACGGTGCAGTGCATCGCTGATGGTCATCGGGACCTCTTTTGGAGCAAGGCGCGGGCTTGAGGCACACGCTGATACAAGGAAAATGCAAAAAACAAACCAAGGCTCCGAAAAGAAGCGTTAAACCCCTGAAATAGGGGTTTAAGGCGCGAAACTGTGGCGTTCTGCCAGCTTGATCGGGAAGTTTCGAACCAAAATGGTGTGAGTCGTTGGGAAGGGTGCAGGATGTCGCACCAATATAGTGCGGTTTTGTGAAGGTTGTTCAGGAAGTGCCGAAATCACACAAATCAAATCTGGGAGGGGTTGCCCCTCTCCCACATTTTTGGATCGGGTTTACAGTTTTAGTCTTTGTAGATACACAGCTCGGCCGTAGCGCGGATCATCGCCAGTTGCCGCAGTGGGTCGTTCAGCGGCTCATGCACTGCTTCGGCCAGCCATTGAGGGCACTGCGGGTCGGTACGTTGTGGGGTGAAGTCCGCCAGTTGTTGCAGCAGGCGTTTTTGCAATTGATCCAGTTGCGGGCGAATCTGCTTCACCAGGTCCGGGCGCGGGTCGTCGGGTGCCTTGCCCTGGAACTGCCAATCGGACAAGTGGGTGTACTGCACCAGCTTGTTTGCCTCGATCTGTGCCGAGAAAAATTGCTCGGCGGCGGCGGGGGCCAGTTTGTAGCTCGGCGCCTGGGCGACGACACTGGCGATCACCTCTTGTTCGCGCTTCTTATCCTCTACAGGTTTTTTGCTGTCCCATTTGCTCAGGGCCACCTGGTCGGCGATCTCCAGGCGTTCGGCGATGCTGTTGAGCAGCGGCTCAAGAGTGGGTGGCGCAGCCAATGCGCTGGCGCTGAAAAACACTAAAGCGAACGCAAGTCGACGTTTCAATGCTGATCTCCTTGTGGGAGGGAGTGGGGGGATTCGGGTTAATTCCCGGGCAAAAAAAGACCTCCCGAAGGAGGCCTTTTTCTTCACGCTGCGTCAAGCAGCGCTACCGGATCAGCAGCTGTAGTACAGCTCGTATTCCAGTGGGTGTACGAAGGTGCGTACTTTGATTTCTTCTTCGCTTTTCAGCTCGATGTAGGCATCGATGAAGTCGTCGCTGAATACGCCGCCTTTGGTCAGGAACGCACGGCCCTTGTCCAGCTCTTCCAGGGCTTCTTTCAGGCTGCCGCACACTTGTGGGATCTCTTTGGCCTCTTCAGGCGGCAGGTCGTACAAGTTTTTGTCGGCGGCGTCGCCAGGGTGGATCTTGTTCTGGATACCGTCCAGGCCAGCCATGACCAGGGCAGCGAAGGCCAGGTATGGGTTGGCTGCCGGATCCGGGAA
This sequence comes from Pseudomonas sp. B14(2022), assembly GCF_012030485.1. NCBI lineage: Bacteria > Pseudomonadati > Pseudomonadota > Gammaproteobacteria > Pseudomonadales > Pseudomonadaceae > Pseudomonas > Pseudomonas sp. B14(2022). The sequence goes on along the minus strand of NZ_JAAUVM010000006.1, from coordinate 309,919 downwards.
GCGGGCTTCGATACGGCGAGCGCGCGGGCTGGACACGTAAGGAATACGGATCGAGGCGGAACGGTTGCGAGCCGAGTAGGCCAGCATTACCGGTGCTTCGAAACCTGGGACCAGACGCTTGTAGGAGTTGGTCGACGGGTTGGTGAAGCCGTTCAGGGCCTTACCGTGCTTGATGATGCCGCCGATGAAGTACAGGGCGGTGTCGGACAGGCCGGCATAACCTTCGCCAGCGAAGGTGTTCTTGCCTTCTTTGGCGATGGACAGGTGAACGTGCATACCCGAACCGTTATCGCCGTACAGCGGCTTAGGCATGAACGTAGCGGTACGGCCGTAGGCATCAGCCACGTTGTGTACGCAGTACTTCAGGGTCTGGACTTCGTCAGCCTTGGCAACCAGGGTGTTGAATTTCACACCGATTTCGTTCTGGCCGGCAGTCGCCACTTCGTGGTGGTGAACTTCGATGACCAGGCCCATTTCTTCCATGGCGTTGCACATGGAGGTACGGATTTCGTGGTCGTGGTCGAACGGCGGAACTGGGAAGTAGCCACCTTTGATGCCTGGACGGTGGCCTTTGTTGCCGCCTTCCACGTCCTGGTCGGACATCCACGAACCTTGTTCGGAGAAAATCTTGAACATGGAACCGGAGATGTCGGACTTGAACTTGACCGAATCAAAGATGAAGAATTCTGGTTCCGGGCCTACGAATACGGTGTCGCCGATACCGGTCGACTTCAGGTATTCCTCGGCACGCTTGGCGATCGCACGTGGGTCACGGTCGTAGCCTTGCATGGTCGAAGGCTCGATCACGTCGCAGACGATGATCAGGGTTGGGTCTTCGGTGAACGGGTCGAGGACGGCAGTGCTGTCGTCCGGCATCAGGATCATGTCGGAGGCTTCGATGCCTTTCCAGCCAGCGATGGAGGAACCGTCGAACATTTTGCCTTCTTCGAAGAAAGCATCATCCAGCGCGTCGCGAGCCGGCATGGTCACGTGGTGCTGAGTGCCTTTGGTGTCCGTGAAGCGCAGATCAATCCATTTAACGTCATGATCTTTGATGAGTTGAACCGACTTCGACATAGTGTCCTCCGGGTGGCTTCGGGCTGGGGTAGTGGAGTTAGCCCTTAGAATGTGGGTGATGCCGGCGCGGATAGTCCGCCATGGCAACCTGCCTCACAAGAGAGCAAATTGCATGCCAGTGCGCCAACATGGGTTTTTTGCTCCAAAAACGCCCTATAAAAGGTACATAGCGACAAAAGCCCGAAATTCGAGCACTGAAATGTGGCGCCTGGCGATGCAAATGCACCTCTTTAGTGCGTGACGAGTGTTGTGCATATTAACTGGTTAAACCTTGAGCGATTTCCGCTATAATCCGCGCCCCCCTTTTTCGGCAGGCCCTGCGCGCGCTGTTTCCATGAAATTAATCGTTAAAGTCTTCCCCGAGATCACCATCAAGAGCCGACCGGTACGGATGCGTTTCATCCGTCAGTTGGCCAAGAACATCCGTGCCGTGCTCCGCGATCTGGACCCGGCTGTGGTGGTGAACGGTGTGTGGGACAACCTCGAGCTGGAAACCCGCCTGACCGACGCCAAAGCCTTGAAGGACATGACCGAGCGCCTGAGCTGCATGCCGGGTATCGCGCATTTCCTGCAGGTGGATGAGTACCCGCTGGGCGACTTCGACGACATCACCGAAAAATGCAAACGGCACTTCGGCGACAGCCTTGAAGGCAAGATTTTTTCGGTGCGCTGCAAGCGTGCCGGCAAGCACCCATTCAGCTCCATGGACGTCGAGAAATACGTCGGCAGCAAGCTGCGTCGCGAGTGCGGCGCCGCCGGAATTTCCCTCAAGGCGCCGCAAATTGAAGTGCGCATGGAAATTCGCGACCAACGGTTGTTTGTGATTCACAGCCAGCACGACAGCATCGGCGGCTATCCGCTGGGCGCCCTGGAACAGACCCTGGTCCTCATGTCCGGCGGTTTCGATTCCACGGTGGCGGCCTACCAGATCATGCGCCGCGGCCTGATGAGCCACTTCTGCTTCTTTAACCTGGGCGGACGTGCACACGAATTGGGCGTGATGGAAGTTGCGCACTTTATCTGGAAGAAGTACGGCAGCTCCCAACGCGTGCTATTTGTGAGCGTACCGTTCGAGGAAGTGCTGGGCGAAATTCTCGGTAAAGTCGATAACAGTCATATGGGCGTAGTTTTGAAGCGTATGATGTTGCGCGCCGCGTCCCGAATCGCCGATCAGTTGCAGATCGACGCGCTGGTGACCGGTGAAGCGATTTCCCAGGTTTCCAGCCAGACGCTGCCGAACCTGTCGCTGATCGACTGCGTGACTGAAAAGCTGGTGCTGCGCCCGCTGATCGCCAGCCACAAGCAGGACATTATCGACTTGGCAGAAGCAATCGGCACCGCCGACTTTGCCAAGCACATGCCTGAATACTGCGGGGTCATTTCGGTGAACCCCAAGACCCACGCCAAGCGCAACCGCGTGGAGTACGAAGAACAACAGTTTGATATGGCGGTTCTGGAGCGTGCGATCCAGAACGCCAAGCTGGTCCCGATCGATCGTGTTATCGACGAGCTGGGCCAGGATGTGCAGATCGAAGAAGTTGGCGAAGCCCTGGCCGGTCAGATCGTCATCGACATCCGTCACCCGGATGCCGCTGAAGATGAGCCGCTGGAAGTCGCCGGCATCGACGTACAAACGCTGCCGTTCTATGCATTGAACGCGCGTTTCAAGGAACTGGATAACAGCCGTCAGTACCTGCTGTATTGCGACAAAGGCGTGATGAGTCGCCTGCATGCCCACCATTTGCTCAGTGAGGGGCATGCCAATGTGCGCGTTTATCGACCGAGCTAAGAGCCCGGGGCTGTTTGCCTGTGGCCTGCGTCACCGGCCCCCCGACTCTGCCGTCAAGCTGTAACGGCAAGGCCTGACTCTACTGTTAATCGCTGCCACGACCTGTCAGCACACCGAATCCTCTGATCGAGATACACAAGTGATCGAAAATCTACGTAACATCGCCATCATTGCCCACGTTGACCATGGTAAAACCACCCTGGTAGACAAACTCCTGCGTCAATCCGGCACCCTGGAGCGCAACGAGCTCAACGACGAGCGCGTGATGGACTCCAACGACCAGGAAAAAGAGCGCGGTATTACCATCCTGGCTAAAAACACCGCTATCAACTGGAACGGCTACCACATCAACATCGTGGACACCCCGGGCCACGCCGACTTCGGCGGCGAAGTAGAACGCGTAATGTCGATGGTTGACTCCGTTCTGCTGCTGGTTGACGCTCAAGACGGCCCTATGCCGCAAACCCGTTTCGTGACCAAGAAGGCTTTCGAAGCCGGCCTGCGTCCGATCGTGTGCATCAACAAGGTTGACCGTCCAGGCGCGCGTCCGGACTGGGTTCTGGACCAGATCTTCGACCTGTTCGACAACCTGGGCGCCACCGAAGAGCAACTTGATTTCCAAGTGATCTACGCATCGGCCCTGAACGGTATTGCCGGTCTGGAACACACCGCCATGGCGGAAGACATGACCCCGCTGTACCAGGCGATCGTTGACCACGTTCCACCACCGAAGGTTGACCGTGACGGTCCGTTCCAGATGCAAATCTCGGCACTGGACTACAACAGCTTCCTGGGTGTTATCGGCGTTGGCCGTATCGCCCGTGGTAGCGTCAAGCCGAACACCCCGGTTGTCGCTATCGGCGCCGACGGCAAGAAGCGTAACGGTCGTATCCTGAAGCTGATGGGTCACCACGGCCTGCACCGTATCGACGTTGAAGAAGCCTTCGCCGGCGACATCGTGTGCGTCAGCGGTATGGACTCGCTGTTCATCTCCGACACCCTGTGCCAGCCGGACACTGTCGAGGCGATGAAGCCTCTGACCGTTGACGAGCCAACCGTCTCCATGACCTTCCAGGTAAACGACTCGCCTTTCTGCGGTAAAGAAGGCAAGTTCGTGACTTCCCGTAACATTAAGGAACGTCTGGACAAAGAGCTGCTGTACAACGTTGCACTGCGCGTTGAAGAAGGCGACTCGGCTGACAAGTTCAAGGTTTCCGGCCGTGGTGAGCTGCACCTCTCGGTACTGATCGAAACCATGCGTCGCGAAGGCTTCGAAATGGGCGTTGGTCGTCCAGAAGTGATCATCCGTCAGGTTGACGGCGTGAAGCAGGAACCGTTCGAAAACGTCACCATCGACACCCCTGAAGAATCCCAGGGCAAGGTCATGGAAGAGATGGGCCTGCGTAAGGGCGACCTGACCAACATGGTGCCGGATGGCAAAGGCCGTGTGCGTCTGGAATACAACATCCCTGCTCGTGGTCTGATCGGTTTCCGTAACCAGTTCCTGACCCTGACCAACGGTGCTGGCATCCTGACCTCGATCTTCGATCGCTACGACACCATGAAGTCCGGCGACATGTCCGGCCGTCAGAACGGTGTTCTGGTCTCGGTAGAAACCGGCAAGGCACTGACCTACTCCCTGGAAACCCTCCAGGCGCGTGGCAAGCTGTTCGTTGAACACGGTCAAGAGATCTACAACGGTCAGATCGTTGGTCTGAACAGCCGTGACAACGACATGGGCGTCAACCCAACCAAAGGCAAGAAGCTCGACAACATGCGTGCTTCGGGTAAAGACGAAACCATCGCCCTGGTTCCACCTGTTCGCTTCACCCTGGAACAGGCCCTGGAATTCATCCAGGACGACGAGCTGTGCGAAGTGACGCCGAAGTCGATCCGCCTGCGTAAGAAGATCCTGGACGAAGGCGAGCGTACCCGCGCTGCCAAGAAATCCAAGAACTGAGTTAACTCAGGCTGAATGAAAAACGCCCCCGGTCGAAAGGCCGGGGGCGTTTTTTTATGCCTGCAGTTTTGGTGGTGGTTGTACTGGCCTCATCGGGGGGCAAGCCTCCTCCCACCTTTGAATGTGTTCACAGATCAAAATGTGGGAGGGGGCTTGCCCCCGATAGGACCCTTGAGAGCCCCACAAAACCCGAATCAGAACTTATCGAGGGTCTTGAATTTGGTCTCGCGCACCACTTCCTTCGGCTTGTACGCGCAATACCCCGGCCTCGGCCCGATTTTCGGGTGGTTGCGGCAGGTATCCGGGCGCTTGTCATAAATAGTGCAGAAGCGCGTCTTACGATCCAGGTACAGGCAGTCGTTGTTGCTCATGCGCTGCAGGGTAAAAATCTCGGATTTGTTGTTGTAGCGCTCGACGATGCCTTCCTTCTGCAACCGCTTGGCGATGTTCTTCGGCGGGTCGCCGCGCTCGAACTCATCGACGATGCCAATGCGGATCAGGTCCTTGATCTTCACCTCAACCGGCAGTGTGCAGCAGCTGGACACGCAGCCGCCGCACATATGGGCGGAATATTTCTGCCAAGTCTCGAGACGGTCGAGTTCCGCGGCGGCGATCAGTTGAGGCTTCATCGGGGTTCCAAAAGGTGGGGCTGTATCTGGGCGCGCGATAATACCGGGATTGGTGTTTTTTTGAACAATATTTTGCGTATTTCAGCTCAAAGGCTTGGACATGGGCAGATCGGGCACGACCCCTGCATCAAATGCCTGTAAAGGTGAATGAGTTAAAAAACTGCCGAACCAGAGCGTCTACCGTCTGTCAGACCGACTAGGCTCTAGCAACTCCTTCAATCTCGCCCGAGGTCGCACCGATGTCTCAGGAACCGCTTGCACGAGAAGTAGAGGTAGCCGCATTCCGCGATGCTGTCTTGACCAAACTCACCTACGCGGTGGGCAAAGACCCGGACCATGCCTTCGACCACGACTGGTTCGAAGCCATTGCCCTGGCCGCCCGCGACCAGATGGTCGACCACTGGATGGACCACACGCGGCGTATCTACCGCAAAGGCCAGAAGCGGGTTTATTACCTCTCCCTGGAATTTCTTATCGGCCGCCTGCTCTACGACAGCCTGAGCAACCTTGGCGTGCTGGAGATCGCTCGCGAAGCGCTGTCTGAACTCGGTGTGGACCTCGAGCGCATCCGCCTGCTCGAGCCCGATGCGGCGCTTGGCAACGGCGGCCTGGGCCGTCTGGCGGCGTGCTTTATGGAAAGCATGTCGACCTTGGGCATCGCCGGCCACGGCTATGGCATTCGTTATGAGCACGGTTTGTTCCGTCAGGCGATTGTCGATGGCTGGCAGCAGGAGCAGACCGAGCGCTGGCTGGATTTCGGCAACCCGTGGGAATTCGAACGGGCCGAGGTGATTTACCCGATTGGCTTTGGCGGCAGCGTCGAGACCCTGCCGGATGCCTCCGGCAAGCAGATCCAGGTGTGGACGCCCAACGAAACCGTGCGCGCCGTTGCCTACGACACCCCGGTGGTCGGCTGGCGCGGCGCCAGCGTCAATACTTTGCGCCTGTGGCGTGCCCGTGCGGTGGAAGACCTGCACCTGGAGCGCTTCAACGCCGGTGACCATTTGGGCGCCGTCGCCGAAGTGGCCCGCGCCGAGAGCATCTCCCGAGTGCTTTACCCGGCGGACAGCACCGAAGCGGGGCAGGAACTGCGCCTGCGCCAGGAATACTTTTTCGTCGCCGCCTCCTTGCAGGACCTGTTGCGTCGCCACAAGAACATGCACGGCTCGGTCCTGAGCCTGGGTGAACACGCGGCGATCCAGCTCAACGACACCCACCCCTCGATCGCCGTGGCCGAGTTGATGCGCCAGTTGGTCGACCTGCACGACATTCCGTGGGAAGCCGCGTGGGATGTCACCGTCGAAACCCTGTCGTACACCAACCACACTCTGTTGCCCGAAGCCCTGGAAACCTGGCCGGTCGGTCTGATGGAACGCATGCTGCCCCGGCACATGCAGATCATCTACCTGATCAACGCGCAGCACATCGATGCGCTGCGCGCCAAGGGTATTCATGACTTCGACGTGCTGCGCGCCGTCTCCCTGATCGAAGAAGACAACGGCCGCCGTGTGCGCATGGGTAACCTGGCGTTCCTCGGCTCCCACAGCGTCAACGGCGTGTCCGGCCTGCACACCCAACTGATGCGCAGCACAGTGTTCTCCGAACTGCACAAGCTCTACCCGGAGCGCATCAACAACAAAACCAACGGCATTACCTTCCGCCGCTGGCTGTACCAGGCGAACCCCAAGCTCACCGATATGCTGGTGGACGCCTTGGGCCCGGACATTCTCGACAACATGGAAACCCGCCTGGGCGAGTTGGAAACCTTCGCCGAGAAACAGGCCTTCCGCAAAGCCTTCGCCGACCAGCGCCTGCACAGTAAGCGTGCACTGGCCGAGATCATCCATGAGCGCCTGGGCATTTCGGTGAACCCGGCGGCGATGTTCGACGTGCAGGTCAAGCGTATCCACGAATACAAGCGCCAACTCCTGAACCTGCTGCACACCGTGGCGCTGTACCAGGCGATCCGTGCCGAGCCGGGCACCGACTGGGTGCCACGGGTGAAGATCTTCGCGGGCAAGGCGGCGGCCAGTTATCACCAGGCCAAGTTGATCATCAAGCTGACCAACGACATCGCGCGCACCGTCAACAACGACCCGACCGTGCGCGGCTTGCTCAAGGTGGTGTTCCTGCCCAACTACAACGTCAGCCTGGCGGAAAGCATCATCCCAGCGGCGGACTTGTCGGAGCAGATCTCCACCGCCGGCTTTGAAGCATCGGGCACCAGTAACATGAAGTTCGGCCTCAACGGCGCGCTGACCATCGGCACCATGGACGGCGCCAACGTGGAAATGCACGAGCGCGTAGGGGCCGATCACATGTTTATCTTCGGCCTCAGCGCCCAGCAGGTCGAGGCGCGTAAACATGCCGGTGAATTCAACGCCGGGCCCGACATTGCTGCGTCCCACCGTCTGAACGACGTGCTGCAAGCGATTCGGGGCGGGGTGTTTTCGCCGGATGATCCGGGCCGCTATGTGGGCTTGATCGACGGGTTGATCGACTACGACCGCTTCCTGGTCTGTGCCGATTTCGATTCCTACTGGGATGCCCAGGCGCGGGTCGAAGCGCATTGGCATGATTCCAAGGCGTGGTGGCGTTCGGCGGTGCTCAATACCGCACGGATGGGCTGGTTCTCGTCGGACCGGACGATCCGCGAGTACGCAACCGAGATCTGGAAAGCCTTGGACTAAACACTGCGATAGCAAATGTGGGAGGGGGCTTGCTCCCGATAGCAGAGTGTCAGTTTGCAGATATGTCGACTGGTACACCGCTATCGGGAGCAAGCCCCTCCCACATTGGTTGCGCGTCGATATACTGAGCGCCGGTTTGCTTAGGGAATATCGACCATGCAATGGATTTTCATGCTGATTGGCCTGGTGCTCGGCTGGACGCTCGATGAGTCGTTCTACGATGCGGGTATCGGTGCGCTGTTGGGGTTGGGCATTGGCCAGGCGATTCGCCTGTCCAAGCTGGCGACCCAGGCGCAGCAGCAGGCTGCTCAGTTGGAAACCACGCAGAAGGCGCTGATCGCCCTGGGTGAGCGCCTGCGGCAACTGGAAGTACCCACGTCGACGAGCCCTGTCATTGTCGAAACACCTGTCTCTGAGCCGGCACCTGTCGCCAAGGTGCCCGAACTGGTGTGGGAGCTGCCGGCTGAATTGGCGCCTGTCGCGATGGTCGCCGAACCGAGCCAACCACTGCCGGATGACGTCTGGGCGCCTGCCCCGACGCCACGCCCGCCTCAAGAACCTGTCGCTCCCCGTGGCCCCAACCTGATCGAACGTGCCATCAGCGGCGCACGCAATTGGCTGTTTGGTGGCAATACCGTGCTGCGTGTCGGCGTGGTGCTGCTGTTCCTCGGCCTGGCCTTCCTGCTGCGCTACGCCACCGAAGGCATGGTGGTGCCGATCGAGCTGCGTTACGCCGGGGTTGCTGCAGCGGCCCTTGGCCTGCTGGGCCTTGGCTGGTGGCTGCGGCTGCGCAACAGCAACTACGGCTTGATGCTGCAAGGCACCGGCATTGCGGTGCTGTACTTGACGGTGTTTGCCGCGATGCGCCTGCACCCGTTGATCGACCCGAGTGCGGCGCTGGGCCTGTTGGTGGCGGTCACGGTGTTCTCGGCGATTCTGGCGATTACCCAGGATGCGTTGGGACTGGCCTGTGCGGCAGCGCTCGGCGGTTTCGCGGCACCGATCCTGACGTCGACCGGCGCCGGCAGCCACGTCGCGCTGTTCAGTTATTTTGCCCTGCTCAACGCCGGTATCCTTGCTATCGCGTGGTTCAAGGCCTGGCGCTTGCTCAACCTGATCGGCTTTGTCGGCACCTTCGGTATCGGCTTTGCCTGGGGCATGCGCTCCTACACGCCGGAACTGCTGTGGAGTACCGAGCCGTTCTTGATCCTGTTCTTCCTGATGTACCTGGCTATCGGCCTGTTGTTCGCCCGGCGCAAGTTGCGGGAGATGGGCGATGCACCCGAAGGCCGTGATGCGTTGTTGCGCTGGTCGGCATCCAAAGGCGATTACGTCGATGGCAGTATGCTGTTCGGCCCGCCGCTGGTGGGTTTTGGCCTGCAGTTCGCGCTGGTGCAGCACCTTGAGTTCGCCGCTGCGTTCAGCGCACTGGGCCTGGGCATCCTCTACATGGGCCTGGCCCGTGTGCTCAGTGGCGGGCGCGCCTTGCTGCTGGCGGAAACCTGCCTGGCCCTGGGGGTGATCTTTGCCAGCCTGGCGATTCCCCTGGGCCTCGATGCACGCTGGACTGCAGCCGCCTGGGCCGTGGAGGGCGCCGGGATCTTCTGGCTCGGCTTGCGTCAGCAGCGGCCGTTGGCGCGGGCATTTGGCCTGTTGCTGCAATTGGGCTCGGCGCTGGCGTTTCTCAGTGAACTGCGCATCGGCGAACACACGCTGCTTGAGGGGGCGCCCTTGGGGGCGCTGTTGTTGGGCGCGGCGTTGCTGTTCAGCTTTGACCAACTGCGCAAGGCCGCGATGGAGCAGGCGGCAGACTGGGAGCGCAAGGGCCTGCCGGTTCTGGCCAGCCTCGGCCTGACCTGTGTGTACTTGCTCGCGCCGCTGCTGTTGCTGACTCAAGGCGTTGCCATCAGTTGGGCGCTCGCGGGTCTGGCGACACTGTTTATCGGCTTGCGGATTGGCTCGCGCACCTTCCTGTTCACGGCGTTTGCCGTACAACTGCTGGGCGGGGCGTTGTTCCTGCTGCGCCTGCAAGGCGGCGACTCGGCAGCGGTATTCAACGCCGGTTGGAACGGCCTGCTCACCGCGTCGTTGGTCGGCCTGGCGTTGATCGGCGGCATGCTGCTGGCGGCGCGTGACGACATGGTACGCAGCGATGTGCGCCTGTTGCGCGGGCTGTCCGTGGTGCTGTTGGCCGGGTTGGTGCTGATCAATCTCGCCGTGTTGTTTGTACTGCCATGGGAAAGCGCCAGTGGTGTGTGGGCGGCCAGTGGGTTGTTGATCATCTGGTTGAGCCTGTACCTGCAACAGCGCGTCAGTTTCGTGTTCGGGTTACTGCTGCAAGTGATCGGCGGCGCGTCGTTCCTGCTGGCGGTGCCGGAGCTGCTCGGGCCCCTGAGCAGCGAGGGTTTGCGTCCTCTGGGGCATAGCGGTTTCTGGACGCCGATGGTGTTGGGCCTGGCCGCCTTGATCGGCGCCTGGCGCTTGCAACGTGAGCCTCATGCGCCGGTGTTTGTGGTACTCAAGCTGCAACGCCTGTCTGACCTGCTGCTGGTGTGGGGCGCGGGGTGGTGGGCGTTGGCGCTGATCGCTGAAGTGCTGCGGTTTATTCCCGACGAGCTCCAGGGCTCGTTCCTGCTGGGTATCGCGGCGGTCAGCGTGGCGATCTGGGCGCTGCTCGCGACGCGGCTGCGCTGGGCATCGCTGGGCGTGTTGTGCATCTTGTTGATGCCGGCGGCGGGCCTGGTGCTGCTGGTGTCCGCGCATCACTATTACCACCCGGCGGCGCAGTACGGCTGGCTGGCGTGGTTGGCAGTATTTGGCGTGCATTTCATCGCGCTGCGGCGTTTGGCGACGGTGGTGCCGGCCAACGTTCTGAGCGTTGCTCACGTGTTGGGTTGCTGGATGTTGATCGGCGTATTGGCGCTGGAACTGCGCTACGCCCTGTTGTTGCTGTCGAGCGAATACAACGCCTGGCGCTGGTTGGGCTGGGCGATCCTGCCAAGTCTGTATCTGGTGCTGGCTGCTGCACCGCGCAACTGGCCGTGGCCGGTGTCGGCGTATCCACGGGAATATCGAGTGCTGGCGGCACTCCCATTGGCGGTGCTGATGCTGGGCTGGTTCTGGCTGGCGAATACCTTCAGCGACGGCACGGCCAAGCCGTTGCCCTATGTGCCGTTGCTCAACCCGCTGGATCTGGGCTTGCTGTTTGCGCTGCTGGGCGTGTACCTGTGGTCGCGCAGCGTGGCGCCGCAGCGAGGGCCGCGCGCTGAATTGATCGCCCAAGGCATTGCGGGTATCTCGCTGTTCGCGTTCTTTACGGCCTTGGTGATGCGCACCGCACACCACTGGGGCGGCGTGCCGTTCCATCTGGATGCGTTGCTGGAGTCGATGTTGGTGCAAGCGGGCCTGTCGATTGTCTGGACCTTGATCGCCCTCGGCCTGATGATCGGCGGCCACCTGCGCCATCGCCGCGAAGTGTGGCTGATCGGCGCGGCGCTGATCGCGGTGGTGGTGGCCAAGCTGTTCTTTGTCGAGCTGAGCAACCGTGGCGGCCTGGCGCGGATCGTGTCGTTTATCGGCGTGGGTGGGTTGTTGCTGGTGGTGGGCTACTTTGCGCCGCTGCCGCCCAAGCGTGCCGAACCTGTGTTGGAAACTGAAGGAGCATCCTCTTGATCGGTAAGTTGAGCGTGGTCGTGCTGGGCATGTGTACGACGTTGTCGGTGTGGGCGCAGGAAACTCCGGCCGACTTCAGCAGCCAGGTGCCGCTGAGCGTCAGCGGCAACGGCCCCTGGTATCGCCTAGAGTTGCCGTTGGCCGTGCAACTGAATGCGCGCCAGGCTGACCTCAGCGATGTGCGCGTGTTTAACGCTGCCGGTGAACCCCAGGCCTACGCGCTGTCGCGTCAAACGTCGCAACGCACCGAACGTCGTGAAGTCACCGACGTGAAGTGGTTCCCGCTGTACGCCGCCGACACCCAGGCAACCTTGCCCGGTGTCGTGATGAAAACCACGGCCGAAGGCACCCTGGTGGAAATCAAGCCGTCCACCGCACCGAAGCCGGGCAAGCAGGTGCTGCGCGGCTGGGTGCTTGACGCCAGTAGGATCAAGGCACCGTTGCAGCAGTTGAGCCTGGACTGGAGTCACGAGCAAGAGGGCTTCCAGCGCTTCAGCATTGAAGCCAGTGATGACTTGCAGCACTGGGAATCCTGGGGGGATGGGCAAGTCGCGCGTTTGTCGTTTGCCGACGAGCGGGTCGAGCAGCATGACGTCAGCTTGCCGGGGCAATCCGCGCGTTACCTGCGCCTGGTGTGGAAGGGGCAAGCGGCGCCGTTGCTGACATCCGCCAAGTTGGCCAGTGCAACCAGCAGCAGCCTGCCGATGCCGCTGGTATGGTCGCAGCCGCTCTCGGGCACGCGGCTCAAGGCGGGCGAGTACAGCTGGAAGCTGCCCACCGGGCTGGGTGTCGAGCGCTTGCGTATCGAGTTGAAGCAGCCCAATACGCTGGCGCCGGTGACCTTGGCGGGGCGACGCGATGGCAATCAGGCCTGGCAGCCGTTGAGCAATGGCGTGTTGTATCGCCTGACCCAGAATGGCCAGGACGTGGTGCAGGACGAATTGCAGCTGCCCGGCCAGACGGTCACCGAACTCAAGTTGCAGGTCGACGAGCGCGGCGGCGGCCTGGGCGTCGAAGCGCCGGCCCTGCACTTCGCGGTGCGCGCCACGCAGTTGGTGTTCCTGGCGCGGGGCGAGCCACCGTTCACGCTGGCGTTGGGGAATGCCTCGGCGAAGGCGGCGAACCTGCCGCTGTCGACGCTGATCCCCGATTACAACGCCGAGCGCCTCAACACGATGGGTCAGGCCAAGGTGGCCGGGGCCGTCGCGGTCACTTCGCCGGTGGTCACAGCGGCTGTCGACAGCGGGCCGAACTGGAAAACATTCGGACTCTGGGCCGTGTTACTGCTCGGCGTCGCTGCACTGGGAGCCATGGCCTACAGTTTGCTGCGCAAGCCGCCGGTGGCACGTTAAATAAAGTCCATGAACTCTATTGGGTTTTAATCCTCTGATAGGAGGAAATACGCCCCGACTCGCGTTAAACTGCGCGGGTTTTTAGCCCCCCCCATTCATCGGAGCCTTCCATGTCCCGCGTTACCTTGAGTCGCTATTTGATTGAGCAGACCCGCAGCAACAACACGCCTGCCGATCTGCGCTTCCTTATCGAAGTGGTGGCGCGTGCTTGCAAGGAAATCAGCCACGCCGTATCCAAAGGCGCATTGGGTGGTGTCCTGGGCAGCATGGGCACTGAAAACGTGCAGGGCGAAGTCCAGAAGAAGCTCGACGTGATCTCCAACGAGATCCTGCTCGAAGCCAACGAATGGGGCGGTCACCTGGCCGGCATGGCGTCCGAAGAAATGGACAATGCCTACCAGATCCCGGGCAAATACCCGAAGGGCGCCTACCTGCTGGTGTTCGACCCACTGGACGGTTCGTCCAACATCGACATCAACGCCCCGGTTGGCACCATCTTCTCGGTACTGCGTTGCCCGAGCGAATACCTGAGCCAGAACGAAGCCCTGAACGAAAAGGCCTTCCTGCAGCCAGGCACCGAGCAGGTCGCTGCCGGCTACGCGATCTACGGCCCACAGACCATGCTGGTGCTGACCTTGGGCGATGGCGTCAAAGGCTTCACCCTGGACCGTGAAATGGGCAGCTTCGTCCTCACCCATGAAGACATCACCATCCCGGCTTCCACCCAGGAATTCGCGATCAACATGTCCAACCAGCGTCACTGGGAAGAACCGGTCAAGCGCTACGTGAACGAGTTGATGGAAGGCGAAGAAGGCCCGTTGAAGAAGAACTTCAACATGCGTTGGGTCGCCGCGATGGTGGCCGACGTGCACCGTATCCTGACCCGTGGCGGCCTGTTCATGTACCCACGCGACAGCCGCGAGCCGTCCAAGCCGGGCAAACTGCGCCTGATGTACGAAGCCAACCCGATGTCCTTCCTGGTAGAACAGGCGGGTGGTGCGTCCACCGACGGTCACCAGCGCATTCTCGATATCCAGCCCGACGGCTTGCACCAGCGTGTGGCGGTGTTCCTGGGGTCCAAGGAAGAAGTTGAGCGTGTGACCGCTTACCACAAGAAGTAACCTGCTGCGATAAGTGAACGGCATTGTTGTGAGCCGGTTCACCCTTAAAGAAGCCCCGAAACGTTTCAGCGTTTTCGGGGCTTTTTTGTTTTCGTTCGTCGGGAACCAGACACCTCTTTTCCCTTCTAAGCTTCTGGCAGATACCCAGGCTGCTTCGTCCCTCCAGGAGTTATTCCATGTCGTTACGCCGTCTCGCTTTGCTGGCTTTTTGCGTGCTGTTGGCCGCTTGCAGCAAGGTCAATCAAGAAAACTACGAAAAATTGTCGGCTGGCATGGCCAAGACAGAAGTCGAGTCGTTGTTGGGTAAGCCGACCGATTGCTCAGGCGCACTGGGCATGTCCAGCTGCACGTGGGGCGATAAAAACAGCTTTATCAGCGTTCAATATGCCGGTGACAAAGTTCTGATGTTTTCCGGGCAAGGCCTGAAGTAAACCGGGGCGAGAGCCTGCGGGAGAAGAAGAATGATGCGTTTTGTTTTGTTCCTTTGCGCCAGCCTGTTTTTGGCGGGCTGCGCCAGCCATTCTGGCGATGATCTGCAACCCAAGACAGCGAGCAACGTCAACCTCAAGCGTTACCAGGGTACCTGGTATGAGTTGGCTCGATTGCCGATGTACTTCCAGCGCAACTGCGCGCAGTCCGAAGCCCGCTACACATTGCTGCCTGATGGCGATATGTCGGTATTCAACCGCTGCCTCACCACCGAGTGGAAGTGGGAAGAAGCCAAGGGCACGGCCACGCCGCAGGTGCCTGGCAAGACCGACAAGCTCTGGGTGGAATTCAATAACTGGTTTACGTCACTGCTACCTGGCGTCGCCAAGGGCGACTACTGGGTGCTGTATGTCAGCGACGACTACAAGACCGCCATCGTCGGCAGCCCGAGCCGGCGCTATATGTGGATCTTGTCACGCACGCCGACGGTCAGTGCGGACACCCGTGAAGACCTGTTGAGCAGGGCGCGGCAGCAAGGGTATGACACCACGCGTTTGATCTGGCGTACGTCGGATAAGCAGATGGCGAAGACCTCGCAATAATTCTGGATAGCCACAAATCCAATTGTGGGAGGGGCAACTCCCTCCCACATTTTTTAACCGAGTAACTCTCTTAAGACCTGCGTAAACGCCCGGCTGCTTTCTTCTTCGCCGGAGTGCCGCCCATCGCGCACTACCCACTTGCCGTTGACCAGCACATCGCGCACTTGCCGGTCACCGCCGGCAAACAGCCAGCGATTGAGAATGCCGTCTTCTGTCGCTGTCGCCAGGTAAGGGTCGTTACCGTCCAGCACGATCCAATCCGCACGCTTGCCCACTTCCAGTCGACCTATCGGCTGTCCCAGCGCCTGTGCGCCACCGTCCAGCGCCGCATCGAACAACGTACGGCCGACCATCGGCTGGTCGCTGCGATACAAGCGGTTGCGCCGTTGATCGCGCAGGCGTTGGCCGTATTCCAGCCAGCGCAGTTCTTCCACCACGCTCAGTGACACATGGCTGTCGGAACCGATGCCCAGGCGTCCGCCCTGGGCGAGGAAATCCACGGCAGGGAAAATCCCATCGCCCAGGTTCGCCTCGGTGGTCAGGCACAAGCCGGCAATCGCGCGGCTCTTGGCCATGCGCGTCACTTCTTCAGAATCCGCATGGGTGGCGTGCACCAGGCACCAGCGCTCATCGACCTCGACATTGTCATACAGCCATTGCAATGGGCGTTTTCCGCTCCAGGCCAGGCAGTCGTCGACTTCCTTTTGCTGTTCGGCAATGTGGATATGCACCGGGCAAGTCTTGTCACTGGCAGCCAGTACTTCATTGATTTGTTGTGGCGTGACAGCGCGCAGGGAGTGGAAGCACAAACCCAGTTGCTGCGCCGGTTGTGCCGCAAGGATCGGTTGCAGGCGCGACTGCAGGTCCAGGTAGTTTTCGGTGCTGTTGATAAACCGTCGCTGGCCTTCGTTCGGCGCCTGCCCACCAAAACCAGAGTGGGTGTAGAGCACGGGCACCAAGGTCAGGCCAATCCCGCTGCTTGCGGCCGCCTGGCTGATCTGCCGGGACAGTTCCGTACGGTCGGCGTAGGGCTGGCCGCTGACGTCATGATGCACATAGTGAAATTCGGCCACCGAGGTGTAACCGGCCTTGAGCATCTCGATGTACAGCTGGCGGGCGATCACCTGCAGTTGCTCCGGGCTGATCTTGCCGACCATGCGGTACATCAGGTCGCGCCAGGTCCAGAAACTGTCATTCGGGTTGCCGGCCACTTCGGCCAACCCTGCCATCGCGCGCTGGAAAGCGTGGGAGTGCAGGTTCGGCATGCCCGCCAGCACCGGGCCCCTGAGCCGTTCGGCACCGTCTGCGCTGGCGTTGGCCTCAACCTGTGTCAGCAGGCCATCGGCGCTGACTTCAAGACGTACATCGTTGGCCCATCCATTAGGCAGCAGCGCGCGTTCGGCAAAGAAAGCGGACATGATTAGAGCACCCCGGTCGTGTGTTTATTTGTATATACATATACAGACGTTTGCCTGCTCGGTAAACTCCGGCAATCTATGCATCTTTTCCCCCTGCAAGGATTCCCTGTGCCGACTCCGCCCGCCAAGTCTTCACTGGCTGCCCACATGGACGAAAGTCCGGCGCCCTTGTACGCCCGTGTCAAACAGATGATCAGCCAGCAGATCCTCAACGGCAACTGGCCACCCCATTACCGCGTACCGTCGGAAAGCGAACTGGTCAGCCAGTTGGGCTTCAGCCGCATGACCATCAATCGCGCCCTGCGTGAGCTCACCGCCGAAGGTTTGCTGGTGCGCATGCAAGGCGTCGGCACGTTCGTCGCCGAGCCCAAGAGCCAGTCAGCGCTGTTTGAAGTGCACAACATTGCCGATGAGATCGCCTCCCGCGGTCATCGGCATACGTGCCGCGTCATCCACCTGGGCGAAGAGGCCGCCGGTTCCGAGCGCGCCGTCGCCCTGGAAATGCGCGAAGGCGGGCGGGTGTTCCACTCGTTGATCGTGCATTACGAAAACGATATTCCCGTGCAAATTGAGGACCGTTTCGTCAACGCCCTGGTCGCGCCGGAATACCTGCAACAGGACTTCACCCTGCAAACCCCCTATGCCTATCTCAACCAAGTGGCGCCGTTGACCGAAGGCGAGCACGTGGTCGAAGCGATTCTCGCCGACGCTGCCGAGTGCGAGTTGCTGCAGATCGAGCCGAGCGAGCCGTGCCTGTTGATTCGTCGGCGCACCTGGTCCGGCCGTCAGCCGGTGACTGCCGCGCGTTTGATCCACCCCGGTTCACGCCACAGCCTGGAAGGACGGTTCAGTAAATGAGTGCAGTGAAAGTCTGGCGCGCCGCTGATTACGTGCGCATGCCGTGGAAAAACGGCGGCGGCAGCACCGAAGAAATCTCCCGCGATGCGGGCGAGGGCCTGGAAGGTTTCGGCTGGCGCCTGTCGATTGCCGATATCGGTGAGTCTGGCGGGTTTTCCACCTTCGCCGGCTACCAGCGCGTGATCACCGTGATCAAAGGCGCAGGCATGGTGCTGACCGTGGATGGCGAGGAACAGCGCGGACTATTACCGCTGCAACCGTTCGCCTTCAAGGGCGACAGCCAGGTGTCATGCCGCCTGATTACCGGGCCGATCCGCGACTTCAACCTGATCTACTCGCCTCAGCGTTACCATGCGCGGTTGCAGTGGGTGGATGGTGTGCAGCGGTTTTTCAGCACGGCGCAGACGGTGCTGGTGTTCAGCGTGGCGGATGAAGTGAAGGTACTGGACGAGGTACTGGGCCATCACGATTGCCTGCAAGTGGACGGTAACAGCGGTCTGCTGGATATTTCCGTCACGGGTCGCTGCTGCATCATCGAACTGACCCCGCAGGGTTAAAAAATGTGGGAGGGGGCTTGCTCCCGATAGCGGTGGATCAGTGGGTATATCCTGGGCTGACACACCGCAATCGGGAGCAAGCCCCCTCCCACATTTGTTTCTCACTGTTCTTGCGATCTGTTTCCAGCTCTCGCACCAATTTGTTACCGAACGCCCCAGCGTGGCGCAAAACCGCGCTGTCGTGACAAACCTCCCTCGCTATAAAACGCCTTCGTAAGAAATTTCATCATGCCTCGAAGCCTTAATTTCCGAGGCTCGCACACGCTTTCCAAAAAAATCCAATCACCTAGCCCAGAAAGTTGGCCGCTTGATTGCATATGCTTGTATGTACAAGTAAAGATGTGTGCGTAAGACTCTCCTTCGCACCATCAATGTTCGCGCATCGATCGCCGAGGAGTTCTTGTTGTGACCAAGCCTACAAAATACCGTGACGTCGAAATCCGCGCCGCCCGCGGTAACAAGCTCACCGCCAAAAGCTGGCTGACTGAAGCGCCGCTGCGCATGCTGATGAACAACCTCGACCCCCAAGTGGCCGAGAACCCCAAAGAACTGGTGGTGTACGGCGGTATCGGCCGTGCAGCGCGCAATTGGGAGTGCTACGACCAGATCGTCGAGAGCCTCACCAACCTGAATGACGATGAAACCCTGCTGGTGCAATCCGGCAAGCCGGTCGGCGTGTTCAAGACCCACAGCAATGCCCCGCGCGTGCTGATCGCCAACTCCAACCTGGTGCCGCACTGGGCCAGCTGGGAGCACTTCAATGAACTGGATGCCAAGGGCCTGGCCATGTACGGCCAGATGACCGCCGGCAGCTGGATCTACATCGGCAGCCAAGGCATCGTCCAGGGCACCTACGAAACCTTCGTTGAAGCCGGTCGCCAGCACTACGATTCAAACCTTAAGGGCCGTTGGGTCCTCACCGCCGGCCTCGGCGGCATGGGCGGTGCCCAGCCTCTGGCCGCAACCCTCGCCGGCGCATGCTCGCTGAACATTGAATGCCAGCAGGTCAGCATCGATTTCCGCCTCAACAGCCGCTACGTGGATGAGCAAGCCACCGACCTCGACGACGCCCTGGCCCGCATCGCCAAGTACACAAAGGAAGGCAAGGCCATCTCCATCGCGCTGCTGGGTAACGCCGCTGAAATCCTGCCGGAACTGGTCAAGCGTGGCGTGCGCCCGGACATGGTCACCGACCAGACCAGCGCCCACGACCCGCTCAACGGTTACCTGCCGGCCGGCTGGACCTGGGACGAATACCGCGCCCGCGCCAAGACCGAACCGGCTGCCGTGATCAAGGCCGCCAAGCAGTCCATGGCCGTGCACGTCAAAGCCATGCTGGAATTCCAGAAACAAGGCATCCCGACCTTCGACTACGGCAACAACATCCGCCAGATGGCCCAGGAAGAAGGCGTGGAAAACGCGTTCGACTTCCCAGGCTTTGTACCGGCTTACATCCGCCCGCTG
The DNA here is from genome assembly GCF_012030485.1 of Pseudomonas sp. B14(2022). NCBI lineage: Bacteria > Pseudomonadati > Pseudomonadota > Gammaproteobacteria > Pseudomonadales > Pseudomonadaceae > Pseudomonas > Pseudomonas sp. B14(2022). The sequence goes on along the minus strand of NZ_JAAUVM010000006.1, from coordinate 290,301 downwards.
TTCTGCCGTGGCATCGGCCCGTTCCGTTGGGCTGCGCTGTCGGGTGACCCGCAGGACATCTACAAGACCGACGCCAAAGTCAAAGAACTGATCCCCGACGACGCGCACCTGCACAACTGGCTGGACATGGCGCGCGAGCGCATCAGCTTCCAGGGCCTGCCGGCGCGTATTTGCTGGGTTGGCCTGGGCCAACGCGCCAAGCTCGGCCTGGCGTTCAACGAGATGGTGCGCAGCGGCGAGTTGTCGGCACCGGTAGTGATCGGCCGCGACCACCTGGACTCCGGTTCGGTCGCCAGCCCTAACCGCGAAACCGAATCCATGCAGGACGGTTCCGACGCCGTGTCCGACTGGCCACTGCTCAACGCCTTGCTCAACACCGCCAGCGGCGCGACCTGGGTTTCGCTGCACCACGGCGGCGGCGTTGGCATGGGCTTCTCCCAGCACTCCGGCATGGTCATCGTCTGTGACGGTACCGACGAAGCGGCCGAGCGCATTGCCCGTGTGCTGCATAACGACCCGGCCACCGGTGTGATGCGCCATGCGGACGCGGGTTACCAGATCGCGATCGACTGCGCCAAAGAGCAGGGCCTCAATCTTCCAATGATCAAGTAACCCATGTGGGAGGGGGCAAGCCCCCTTCCACAGTTGAGCGGCGGCGACCCCCAAAACAATCCATCAGAGGTTGAACACCCATGGCTGCAAGTGACGCGCGTGCAAGCACCACCCCGTTGATCGAGAAACGTTCGATCGACTACATCCCGGAAGCGGAAAGACACGGTCGTCTATTGAGCCAGTTCACCCTGTGGCTGGGTGCCAACCTGCAGATCACCGCGATCGTCACCGGGGCCCTGGCCGTGGTGCTGGGCGGTGATGTGTTCTGGTCGTTGATCGGTCTGTTGATCGGTCAACTGCTGGGCGGCGGCGTGATGGCGTTGCATGCGGCGCAGGGGCCCAAGCTGGGCCTGCCGCAGATGATCTCCAGCCGGGTGCAGTTCGGTGTGTACGGCGCGGCGATCCCGATCGTACTGGTCTGCTTGATGTACCTCGGTTTCACCGCAACGGGCACCGTGCTTTCCGGTCAGGCCCTGGGCCAGTTGTTTGGCGTCAGCGACAGCGTCGGGATCCTGATCTTCGCCAGTGTCATCGTGCTGGTCACGGTGCTCGGTTACCGGGTGATCCACTTCATCGGCCGTGTTGCCAGCGTCATTGGCGTGATTGCCTTTGTCTACCTGTTCAGCCGTCTGATGAGCCAGGCCGACGTGGGCGCACTCCTGCAAATCCGTCACTTCAGTTGGAGCAGCTTCCTGCTGGCGGTGTCGCTCGCGGCCTCCTGGCAAATCGCCTTCGGCCCATACGTGGCGGACTATTCACGCTATCTGCCGAGCACGACGTCCTCGGTCAAAACCTTTCTTGCCGCAGGTGCAGGTTCGGTGGTGGGTGCACAGGTGGCGATGATCCTCGGCGTGTTTGCCGCGGCCATGTCCAACGGGCAATTTGCCGGCCACGAAGTGGCCTACATCGTGGGCCTGGGTGGTACGGGGGCCACTGCGGCTCTGCTGTATTTCAGCATCGCGTTCGGCAAAGTCACTATCTCCACGCTGAACTCCTACGGCAGCTTCATGTGCATTGCCACCATCATCAGCGGCTTTCGCGGTCGCCTGGAGGTCACGCGCTTGCAGCGGCTGTTTTTCGTGCTGGTCATCGTCGGTACGGCGACTCTGATCGCCTTGCTCGGGCAGCACTCGTTCCTGGGGGCGTTCAAGTCCTTCATCCTGTTCCTGCTGGCGTTTTTTACGCCATGGAGCGCGATCAACCTGGTTGACTACTACTGCATCACCCGTGATCGCTACGACGTACCGGCGCTGGCCGATCCAAACGGGCGCTATGGCCGTTGGAACCTGCTTGGTATCAGCGTGTATGTCTTCGGTGTGCTGGTGCAATTGCCGTTCATCTCCACCAAGTTCTACACCGGTCCCCTGGTGGCGGCCCTGGGTGATGTGGATATTTCCTGGATCATCGGCCTGGTAGTCCCCGCCGCGCTTTACTACTGGGCTGCGAAAAAGTGGCCCGCCGCACACCCTGAACACCTGATCCTGCCGAAAGAGCAGGGCGCTGTACCAACGACGACAAACGGGCTGGTTGCACAGGCCTGAGGGGACGTGGACAGGGCAGGATGCCTACTGACTGCCGTAATCCATTTCATGATTGGGAGCGTCACAACAATGAAAATGCATAAGACCCTGTTGGCCACCGTATTCTCTGCGGGCTTGCTGGCCACTGCTGGCGCCCAGGCGGCCGGTTGGTGTGAATCCGGCAAACCGGTGAAATTCGCCGGCCTGAACTGGGAAAGCGGCATGTTGCTCACCGACATCCTGCAAACCGTGCTGGAAAAAGGCTACGACTGCAAAACCGACAGCCTGCCAGGCAACTCCATCACCATGGAAAACGCCCTGAGCAGCAACGACATCCAAGTGTTTGCCGAAGAATGGGTCGGCCGCAGCGAAGTCTGGAACAAGGCCGAGAAGGCCGGCAAAGTCGTCGGTGTCGGTGCCCCTGTGGTGGGCGCTATCGAAGGCTGGTACGTACCGCGCTACGTGATCGAAGGCGACGCCAAGCGCAAGCTTGAACCCAAGGCGCCGGGCCTGAAAAACATCGCCGACCTGGCCAAGTACGCCTCGGTGTTCAAGGACCAGGAAGAACCGTCCAAGGGCCGTTTCTACAACTGCCCGGCCGGCTGGACCTGCGAGCTGGACAACAGCGAAATGCTCAAGAGCTATGGCCTGGAAAGCACCTACACCAACTTCCGCCCAGGCACCGGCCCGGCGCTGGATGCGGCAGTGCTGTCGAGCTACAAGCGCGGCGAGCCGATCCTGTTCTACTACTGGTCGCCAACCCCGTTGATGGGCCAGGTCGACCTGGTCAAGCTGGAAGAAAAACCCGGTGTGGATAAGACCGTGAGCATCAAGGTCGGCCTGTCCAAGACCTTCCACGAACAAGCCCCGGAACTGGTGGCCGTGCTGGAAAAGGTCAACCTGCCCATCGACCTGCTGAACCAGAACCTGGGGCGCATGGCCAAGGAACGCATTGAGTCGCCGAAACTGGCGAAAATTTTCCTCAAGGAACATCCTGAAGTCTGGCACGCCTGGGTCAGTGAAGACGCAGCCAAGAAAATCGACGCGGCCTTGTAGGTCAAGTGTGCACGGCTACCCTGAGGGGTGGCCGGGTGCCTGGCTACAACCCATTGGATCGAGAGCACGCTATGTTTCCTGAGAGTTTTACGTTTTCCATCGCCGACTGGGTCAACGGTTGGGTGGATTCACTGGTCACCAACTACGGCGATGTGTTCCGGCAAATCTCCGACACCCTGCTGTGGGCCATCGTCAACCTGGAAGGGTTGCTGCGTGCAGCCCCCTGGTGGCTGATGCTGGCCATCGTCGGCGGTGTTGCCTGGCATGCCACTCGCAAGGTGGTGACCACGGCGGTGATCGTCGGTCTGCTGTTCCTGGTGGGCGCGGTTGGCCTGTGGGACAAGCTGATGCAGACCCTGGCGCTGATGATGGTCGCCACGGTGATCTCGGTGTTGATCGGCATCCCGCTGGGCATCCTGTCGGCGCGCAGTAATCGCCTGCGCTCGGTGCTGATGCCGTTGCTCGACATCATGCAAACCATGCCCAGCTTCGTGTACCTGATCCCGGTGCTGATGCTGTTTGGCCTGGGCAAGGTGCCGGCGATCTTCGCCACGGTGATCTACGCCGCGCCGCCGCTGATTCGCCTCACCGACCTGGGGATTCGCCAGGTCGACGGCGAAGTCATGGAGGCTATCAACGCCTTCGGTGCCAACCGCTGGCAACAGCTGTTCGGCGTGCAATTGCCGCTGGCGCTGCCGAGCATCATGGCCGGTATCAACCAGACCACCATGATGGCGTTGTCGATGGTGGTGATCGCCTCGATGATCGGCGCCCGTGGCTTGGGTGAAGACGTGCTTGTCGGCATCCAGACCCTCAACGTCGGCCGTGGCCTCGAAGCCGGGCTGGCGATCGTGATTCTCGCAGTGGTCATCGACCGCATTACCCAGGCCTATGGTCGTCCACGGCATGAGGCGAGCAAATGACTACTGTCAGCAAAATCGAAGTTAAAAACGTCTTCAAGATATTTGGCGCCCGCTCCAAGGAGGCGCTGGCGATGGTTGGCCAGGGCAAGACCAAGGACCAGGTGCTAGCCGAGACCGGTTGCGTGGTCGGCGTGAACGATTTGTCCCTGAGCATCGGCACCGGTGAGATCTTCGTGATCATGGGCCTGTCAGGCTCGGGTAAATCCACGCTGGTGCGCCACTTCAACCGCCTGATCGACCCCACCAGCGGCGCGATCCTGGTGGACGGCGAAGACATCCTGCAACTGGACATGGACGCCCTGCGCCAATTCCGTCGACACAAGATCAGCATGGTGTTCCAGAGCTTCGGCCTGCTGCCCCACAAGAGCGTGCTCGACAACGTCGCCTACGGCCTCAAGGTGCGTGGCGAAACCAAGCAGGTCTGCGCTGAACGCGCGCTGCACTGGATCGAAACCGTGGGCCTCAAGGGCTACGAAAACAAGTACCCGCACCAGCTCTCCGGCGGCATGCGCCAGCGTGTAGGCCTGGCCCGCGCCCTGGCCGCTGACACCGACATCATCCTGATGGACGAAGCGTTCAGCGCCCTCGACCCGCTGATCCGCGCCGAAATGCAAGACCAGTTGCTTGAGCTGCAAAAGACCCTGCACAAGACCATCGTGTTCATCACCCACGACCTCGACGAGGCCGTGCGCATCGGCAACCGCATCGCGATCCTCAAGGACGGCAGGCTGATCCAGGTCGGCACGCCGCGGGAGATCCTGCATTCGCCGGCGGATGAGTATGTGGATCGGTTTGTTCAGCGGCGCGCGGCGGTGGTCTGACCCAGGTTCTGTGGTGAGGCTCAAGCTCCCTCCCACATTTTGAATGCATTCCCCAGTGGGAGGGAGCTTGCCCCCGATGAGGCCGGCGAAGCTGTAGAGAATATGAAGAGGTCAACAATGTCCCAGGCAGCAAAAATCATCATCGCCGACACCCCCCTGCGCTGGCAGGACGTGGTCGCCGTGGCCCGTCACGGCGCGGTGCTTGAACTCTCGGGCCAGGCCTGGGCGCGTATCGACAATGCCCAGGCCATCGTGCAGCGCATCGTCACCAGCGGCGAACGTGCCTACGGCGTGAACACCGGCCTGGGCGCCTTGTGCAACGTGTCGCTTAAAGGCGAGCAACTGAGCCAGCTGTCGCGCAATACCCTGTTGAGCCACGCCTGCGGCGTCGGCCCGGTCCTCAGCGACGAGCAGACCCGCGCGATTATCTGCGCGGCGGTCATCAACTACAGCCACGGCAAATCCGGCCTGCATCCGCAGGTGGTGCATTCGCTGCTGGCACTGCTCAACCACGGCATCACGCCGCAAGTACCGTCCCAGGGCTCGGTGGGTTACCTGACCCATATGGCCCATGTCGGCGTGGCGCTGCTGGGTGTCGGTGATGTGAGCTATCGCGGCCAGATCGTCCCGGCGCAACAGGCCCTGGACGAAGAAGGTTTGCAGCCGGTCGTGCTCGGCGCCAAGGACGGCCTGTGCCTGGTCAACGGCACGCCGTGCATGACCGGCCTGAGCTGCCTGGCCCTGGCCGACGCCCATCATTTGCTGCAATGGGCCGACGTGATCGGCGCTATGAGTTTTGAGGCCCAGCGCGGCCAGATCGACGCCTTCGACGAAGAAATAATCGCCCTCAAGCCGCACCCGGGCATGCAGCATGTCGGCAGCAACCTGCGTGCGTTGCTCGATGGCAGTGAAGTGATCGCCAGCAGCAAAGGTATCCGCACCCAGGACGCCCTGAGCCTGCGCTCGATCCCGCAGATCCACGGCGCGGCGCGCGACCAGGTGGAACACGCGACGCTCCAGATCGAGACCGAACTCAACAGCGCCACCGACAACCCGCTGGTGCTCGGCACACCGGACCACTACCGCGTGGTGTCCCAGGCCAACCCCCACGGCCAGTCCGTCGCCCTGGCCGCCGACATGCTGGCGATTGCCATGGCCGAAATCGGCTCGGTCGCCGAACGCCGCCTCGACCGCCTGATCAACCCGCACGTCAGCGGCCTGCCGGCGTTCCTGGTGAGCAACCCCGGGGTCAACTCCGGGATGATGATCGTGCAGTACGTCGCCGCTTCACTGTGCGGACAGAACCGCCAGTTGGCGCAACCGGCGGTGCTCGACAACTTCGTCACCTCGGGGCTGCAGGAAGACCACCTGAGCATGGGCACCAACGCCGCGCTCAAGCTGCACCAGGTATTGGCCAACGTCACCCAGATCCTCGCCATCGAGTACCTGCTGGCGGCCCAGGCCTTCGAATTCTTGAAAGACCAACGCTTCGGGGCGGGCACCGACAGGGCCTGGCGCCTGCTGCGTGAAGTGGTACCCGCCTATGAGCAGGACCGTTGGCTGGCGCCGGATATTGCGGCTGCCGCCAAGGTGCTCAAGGACACCGCATTACCGAATCTGCACTGAACACGTATTTCAAAAGAATAATTCACAAGGAGTATAAATGTGACTGCGCTAAACCTGATTCCAGGCCAACTGAGCCTCGCCCAACTGCGGGCCATCTACCAGCAGCCGGTAACCCTCAGCCTGGATGACAGTGCCTCGGCCCAGATCGAAGCCAGTGTCGCCTGCGTGGAGCAGATTCTCGCCGAGAACCGCACCGCCTATGGCATCAACACCGGTTTCGGCCTGCTGGCTTCGACCCGCATCGCCAGCGAAGACCTGGAAAACCTCCAGCGTTCCCTGGTGTTGTCCCACGCCGCCGGCGTCGGTGAGCCGATCAGCGATGCGCTGGTACGGCTGGTCATGGTGCTCAAGGTCAACAGCCTCAGCCGTGGGTTCTCCGGGATTCGCCGGCAGGTGATCGACGCGCTGATCGCGCTGATCAACGCCGAGGTGTACCCGCATATTCCGTTGAAAGGCTCGGTGGGCGCTTCCGGTGACTTGGCGCCGTTGGCCCACATGTCCCTGGTGCTGCTGGGCGAAGGCAAGGCGCGCTACAAGGGCGAATGGCTGGAGGCCACCGACGCGCTGAAAGTCGCCGGCCTGACGCCGCTGACACTCGCCGCCAAGGAAGGCCTGGCGCTGCTCAACGGCACCCAGGTGTCCACCGCCTATGCCTTGCGTGGCCTGTTCGAAGGCGAAGACCTGTTCGCCGGTGCCCTGGCGTGCGGCGGCCTTACCGTGGAAGCGGTGCTGGGCTCGCGCTCGCCGTTCGACGCACGTATTCATGCGGCTCGCGGTCAACGTGGGCAAATCGATTCGGCTGCGGCTTACCGTGACCTGCTGGGTGAGAGCAGCCAGGTGTCGCAGTCGCACCAGAACTGCGACAAGGTGCAGGATCCGTACTCCCTGCGCTGCCAGCCACAAGTCATGGGCGCCTGCCTGACTCAGTTGCGCCAGGCGGCCGAGGTGCTGGTGGTCGAAGCCAACGCCGTGTCCGATAACCCGCTGGTATTTGCCGCTGAGGGGGACGTGATCTCCGGTGGCAACTTCCACGCCGAACCGGTGGCCATGGCCGCTGACAACATGGCCCTCGCCATCGCTGAAATCGGCTCCCTGAGCGAGCGTCGTATCTCGCTGATGATGGACAAGCACATGTCGCAACTGCCGCCGTTCCTGGTGGGCAATGGTGGGGTGAACTCCGGCTTCATGATCGCCCAGGTGACCGCTGCAGCACTCGCCAGCGAGAACAAGGCACTGTCCCATCCCCATAGCGTCGACAGCATCCCGACGTCCGCCAACCAGGAAGACCACGTGTCGATGGCCCCGGCAGCCGGCAAGCGCCTGTGGGAAATGGCCGAGAACACGCGCGGCATCCTTGCGGTGGAATGGCTGGCTGCGTGCCAGGGCCTGGACCTGCGTGAAGGCCTGAAAACCTCGCCGAAACTGGAAAAAGCCCGTGGCATCCTGCGTGCCAAAGTGGCGTTCTACGACAAGGACCGCTTCTTCGCCCCGGACATCATCGCCGCCAGTGAACTGCTCGCCAGCCGCTGCTTGAATGAGCTGGTGCCGGCCAAGTTGCTGCCGAGCCTGTAACCCTAGGAGTGTCGGATGAAAACCCTTTGGCAGCACTGCCACGTCGCAACCATGGCCCAGGGCAAATACTCGATCATCGAGGATGCGGCCATGGTCACCGTAGGTTCGCTCATCGAGTGGATCGGCCCGCGCAGCGAAGTACCGACGGCGGATTACGCCCAGGCGCATGACCTGCAAGGCGCGTGGGTCACTCCCGGGCTGATCGACTGCCACACCCACACGGTGTTTGGTGGCAATCGCAGCGGCGAATTCGAGCAGCGCCTCGAAGGCGTAAGCTATGCCGACATTGCGGCCAAGGGCGGCGGTATTGCCAGCACCGTGCGCGCCACCCGTGCCGCGACGGAGGATGAACTCTTCGCCAGCGCCCACAAGCGCTTGCGCAGCCTGCTGCGCGACGGCGTGACCACGGTGGAGATCAAGTCCGGTTACGGCCTGGACCTGGCCAACGAGCGCAAGATGTTGCGGGTGGCTCGGCGCCTTGGCGACGCGCTGCCGGTCAGCGTGCGCGCCACGTGCCTGGCGGCCCATGCATTGCCGCCGGAGTACAAGGATCGCGCCGACGATTACATCGAGCACATCTGCGCCGAGATGCTGCCGGCCTTGGCGGCGGAAGGGCTGGTGGACGCGGTGGATGCGTTCTGCGAATACCTGGCGTTCTCCACCGAGCAGGTCGAGCGCGTGTTCAAGGTCGCCCAGCAACTCGGCCTGCCGGTGAAGCTGCATGCCGAGCAGTTGTCGTCGCTGCACGGCTCCAGCCTGGCGGCGCGTTACCACGCGCTGTCGGCGGACCACCTGGAATTCATGACCGAAGAAGACGCCATCGCCATGGCCGCTGCCGGCACCGTCGCCGTTTTGCTGCCGGGCGCGTTCTACTTCCTGCGCGAAACCCAGCTGCCGCCGATGGACGCCCTGCGCAAGCACGGCGTGAAGATCGCCATCGCCAGCGACCTCAACCCAGGCACCTCGCCAGCGTTGTCGGTGCGCCTGATGCTGAACATGGCCTGCACCCTGTTCCGCATGACCCCGGAAGAAGCCCTGGCCGGTGCCACGCAACATGCGGCCACCGCCCTTGGCATGGGCGACACCCACGGGTCCCTGGAAGTGGGCAAGGTCGCTGACTTTGTCGCCTGGCAGATTGATCGCCCCGCCGACCTGGCCTACTGGCTGGGTGGCGAGCTGGATAAACGCGTCGTGCGCCACGGCGTCGACGTCACTGTGTAAGGAGCATTGCTGTGGATAAGGTTCTGAACTTCAAACAAGGCCGTGTGCCGCTGCTGATCAGCATGCCCCACGCCGGGCTGCGCCTGACGCCTGCGGTGGAAGCCGGGTTGATCCCCGAAGCGCAAAGCCTGCCGGACACCGATTGGCACATCCCCACGCTGTATGACTTCGCCGATGAACTGGGCGCCAGCACCTTGTCGGCCGAGTATTCGCGGTTCGTCATCGACTTGAATCGTCCGTCCGACGACAAGCCATTGTATGCAGGCGCCACCACCGGTCTGTACCCGGCCACGTTGTTCGACGGCGTGCCGTTGTTCCGCGAGGGGCTGGAGCCGAGCGAGACCGAACGCGCCAGCTACCTGCAAAAAATATGGGGCCCTTACCACCGCACGTTGCAAGAAGAACTGGCACGGCTCAAGGCCGAGTTCGGTTATGCGCTGCTGTTCGATGCGCACTCGATCCGCTCGGTGATCCCGTACCTGTTCGACGGCAAACTGCCGGACTTCAACCTGGGCACCTTCAACGGCGCCGCCTGTGATCCGGAACTGGCCAGCCAGCTCGAGGCCATCTGCGCCACCCATCCTCAGTACACCCACGTCTTGAACGGGCGCTTCAAGGGCGGCCATATCACCCGCCATTACGGCAACCCGGCGCAGGATATCCATGCCGTGCAGTTGGAGTTATGCCAGAGCACGTATATGGAGGAGTTCGAGCCGTTCCGCTATCGCCCGGATCTGGCCGAGCCGACGCAAGTGGTGTTGAAGCAGTTGCTGGAAGGCTTGCTGGCGTGGGGGCGCAAGCGCTACGGGTGACGAACGGTCGCCTCTGTGCAACTCACAGTCGCCACAGGTCGTGTTGAGAGAGGCCTCGCTCGGTAAGGTTGTGGATACGGCGCACCAGACGCCACTTCCCACAATAAAAGCTGCCGAGTGAGACCTCTTTCATGAAAAGACTGTTCAACCGTTACCTGTTGACCCTCACCGCCGCGGCACTGCTCAGTGCCCAAGCCCTGGCCGCCGAGCCGGCCTCCTGCAAATCCATCCGCATGGGCGTGGTCAGCTGGACCGATGTGGTCGCCACCTCGGGCATGGCCGACGTGCTGCTCAACGGCCTGGGCTATGACAGCAAACAGACCAGCGCTGTGCAGCAGATCATCTTCGCCGGCATTCGCGACAAACGCCTGGACGTGTTCCTCGGCTATTGGAAACCGGCGATGGACAACAACATCGCGCCGTTCCTGGCCGCCAGGCAGGTCAAGGTCTTTGATAGGCCCAGCCTGGCCGACGCGCAGGCCACCCTGGCCGTGCCGCAATACGTGGCCGACGCCGGGCTGAAGACCTTTGCCGATATTGCCCGCTTCAAGGACAAGCTCGGCGGCAAGATCTACGGCATCGAGCCCGGCAGCGGCGCCAATACCGATATTCAGAAAATGATCGACACCAACCATTTCGGCCTGGGCGGCTTCAAGCTGGTGGCCTCCGGTGAAGCGGGCATGCTGGCCGCCGTGCAACGCGCGGTGAACCGCAAGGAGTTCGTGGTGTTTGTCGGCTGGACCCCGCACCCGATGAACATCAACATGAAAATGGCCTATCTCACGGGCAGCGAAGATGTGTTCGGTCCTGACGAAGGGCGCGCCACGGTCTCCACCGTCACTGCACCGGATTTTGCCGAGCGTTGTCCGAATGCGAACCGGCTTCTGGAAAACCTGACCTTCACCGCCGCCCAGGAAAGCCAGCTCATGGTGCCGATCATGGAGCGCCAGTCACCACAGGACGTGGCCAGGCAATGGCTGCGCGACCACCCCGAGGATTTGCAGCGCTGGTTGGCCGGGGTTACAGCATTTGATGGCAGCGATGGCTTGGCGTCGCTCCAGGCCTACCTCAAACCCTAAGCCAAATGCAGCCCCAACGGTGGGAGGGGGCTTGCCCCCGATAGCGCCATGCCTCACACCCTATCCGGTGACTGATCCACCACAATCGCAAGCAAGCCCCCGCAGGCCTTGAACCTGCTGTGCCAGAGATCATTGCGTATGTACCCACTATCCCCGCAACTCGCCGCCTTCATCGAAAAAACCACGTCCTTCGCCGGCAACGACTCTTCCCCGGCGGGCCTGCGCCAAAGTTACGACCGCATGTGCCAGGCATTCACCCCGCCCAAACCGGGAGGCTTGCAGCTCGCGGACTTCACCCTGGCCGGTGTGGGCGCGCGCAGCTATCTGCCGTCCACAACGCCGCCCGCCGATGGCTGGCCATGCCTCCTCTATATACACGGCGGTGGCTGGGTGGTCGGCGGCCTGGATTCCCACGACTTTATCTGCTTCGAGTTGGCCACTGCACTTCAGGTCCTGGTGATTGCCATCGACTACCGCCTGGCACCCGAGCACCCATTCCCGGCTGCATACCACGACTGCCGCGCGGTGTGGCAGGCGATCCAGGCAGGGGAGTGCCCGCACGCCATCAACCGGCAACGCCTGGCGGTGGTGGGTGACAGTGCGGGCGGTAACCTGGCGGCGGCGTTGTGCCTGGGCTTGCGCGATGATGGCCAGCCTATGCCGCGCGTACAGGTCCTGATTTACCCCGGACTGGGCGGCCCGGCCGATTTGCCATCGCGCCGTGACTGCAGGGACGCGCCGCTGCTCAGCAGTGCCGACACCGATGGCTACCTCGCGCTTTACCTGCGTGGTTCGGGCACGGCGTCAGCCTATGCCATGCCGCTGCTGGCCGAGGATTTCAGTGGTTTGCCCAAGGCCTTGATCGCCGTGGCCCAATTCGACCCGCTGCGCGACGACGGCGTGCTGTATGCCGAGCGCCTGCAACAGGCTGGCGTGCCTGCGCTGTTGTATCCGGGCAAAGGCCTGGTCCACGGCTGTTTACGCGCGCGCGGCCAGGCCCCGGAGGTGGATCGGCTGTACGGTTATCTGCTGAATTACCTGAGGAGTGAAGGGCTGACACAGGTCTAAGCGCTCAAGGACATGCTCATTGCACAATTCGGGTTTATAGTGCCAGACGGCAAAATAAAAGACGTCCCCCCAGGGATGAACCCGACCCCCTACGGAGCGCGCAATGCAGACTTGGTACCCGCAGATCAAACCCTACGCCCGGCACGATCTGGCCGTCGATGACACCCACACGCTCTACGTCGATGAAAGTGGCTCCCCCGAAGGCTTGCCTGTCGTATTCATCCACGGTGGCCCTGGCGCCGGTTGCGATGCCCAGAGCCGCTGCTATTTCGATCCCAACCTGTACCGCATCGTTACCTTCGACCAGCGTGGCTGCGGCCGTTCCACCCCGCGCGCCAGCCTGGAAAACAACACCACCTGGGACCTCGTCGCCGACCTTGAGCGCATCCGCGAACATCTTGGCATCGACAAATGGGTGCTGTTCGGCGGCTCCTGGGGCTCGACCCTGGCCCTGGCCTACGCGCAAACCCACCCTGAACGTGTGCATGGCCTGATCGTGCGCGGTATTTTCCTCGCCCGCCCGCAGGACATCGAATGGTTCTACCAGGCTGGTGCCAGCCGCCTGTTCCCGGATTACTGGCAGGACTACATCGCGCCGATTCCTGCCGATGAGCGTCACGACATGATCGCGGCCTACCACAAACGCCTGACCGGCAACGACCAGATCGCCCAGATGCACGCCGCCAAGGCCTGGTCCGGCTGGGAAGGGCGCATGCTGGGCCTGTGCCCGAGCCCGCAGCACGTGGAGCGTTTTTCCGAGCCTCAGCGTGCGCTGTCCATTGCGCGTATCGAGTGCCACTACTTCACCAACAACTCCTTCCTGGAGCCCAACCAGCTGATTCGCGATATGCACAAGATCGCCCATCTGCCTGGCGTAATCATCCATGGCCGCTACGATATGATCTGCCCGCTGGATAACGCCTGGGAGCTGCATCAGGCATGGCCGAACAGCGAGCTGCAGGTCATCCGTGAAGCGGGCCATGCGGCGTCCGAGCCTGGTATTACCGATGCACTGGTACGCGCGACCGGCGAAATGGCACGGCGCCTGCTTGATCTACCGCCAGAAGAAGCATGAAGGGCCTGCTGCAACGGGTGCGCGGCGCCCGGGTCGAAGTGGCGGGCGAAATTGTCGGGGCGATCGAACAGGGTTTGCTGGTGCTGGTGGCCGTCGAACCTTCAGATACGCCCGAGAGCGCCGACAAACTGCTGCACAAGCTGCTTAACTACCGGGTGTTCAGCGACGACGAGGGCAAGATGAACCTGTCGTTGAAGGATATCGATGGGGGATTGCTGCTGGTGTCGCAGTTCACCCTGGCAGCGGATACCAAGAGCGGCCTGCGGCCAAGCTTCTCCACCGCCGCGCCGCCGGCCCTGGGAGCGGCGCTTTTTGATCACTTGCTGTTACAAGCGCAACAATTGCATGGCAAGGTGGCCTCGGGGCGTTTTGGCGCAGATATGCAGGTGCATTTGGTCAATGATGGCCCTGTGACCTTTCTCTTGCAGACATGAATGTATTAAAAACGACTTTAATGCCTAAAAACGTAGGGTTTCGCTACAAATACTTCGTTGTCCCTGATGCGTTGTTTCGCGGGCTACTAGATAATCGCGCGCTACGGGGATCAGCGTTGTTTGGTCCATTTTTGACTTAGGTAGAGACTTGTCCGACGGCCTCAGGGGAATCATTTTGCCCCAGGGGAGTCGGAACAATGCTCGCCAACCTGGCATATAGATAGCTGGCCGTTGGTTTTTTGATCTGTTTTCGGCGAGGGTTGCTCGTGATTGTTAGTCCCTGTAATGCACCAAAATTGTCTGCCAAACGGTTACGAAACGCACTGGTGACGGGCTCTGCCCTGTTTTGCCTGTTCGGCGCGGGTCAACTGTGGGCATTCAGTCTGGACGATGTGTCGGCCAAGGCAAAAGAGCTGGCCGGGCAGAAATACGAAGCTCCGCGCAGCAATCTGCCGAACGAATTCCGCGAAATGAAGTTCGCGGACTACCAAAAGATTCGTTTCCGCAACGAAAAAGCCGAATGGGCCGATCAAAACACCCCGTTCAAGTTGTCCTTCTATCACCAGGGTATGCATTTCGATACACCGGTGAAAATCAACGAAGTGACCGCCGACAGCGTCCAGGAAATCAAATACGACCCGGCTCGCTTCGATTTCGGCGGCGTGAAGTTTGATCCTAAAGCCACCGAACAGCTGGGTTATGCCGGTTTCCGTGTGCTGTACCCGATCAACAAGGGCGACAAGCAAGACGAAATCATGACCATGCTCGGCGCCAGCTATTTCCGCGTCGTCGGTAAGGATCAGGTCTATGGCCTGTCCGCCCGTGGCATGGCGATCGATACCGCGCTGCCGTCGGGTGAAGAATTCCCGCGCTTCACCGAGTTCTGGATCGAGCGTCCAAAACCGGGTGACAAGCACCTGGTGATCTTCGCCTTGCTGGATTCGCCACGCGCCACCGGTGCCTATCGCCTGATCCTGCGTCCGGGCACCGACACGGTTGTCGATGTGAAATCCCAGATGTTCCTGCGTGACAAGGTCAGCAAGCTGGGCGTTGCCCCGTTGACCAGCATGTTCCTGTTTGGTGCCAACCAGCCGTCCAAGGTGCTCAACTACCGTCGCGAGTTGCACGATTCCAGCGGCCTGTCGATCCATGCCGGCAATGGCGAGTGGATCTGGCGCCCTCTGAACAACCCTAAACACCTGTCGGTCAGCAACTTCACCGTGGAGAATCCGCGTGGGTTCGGCCTGCTGCAACGCGGTCGCAACTTCAGCCACTATGAAGACCTCGACGACAACTACGACAAGCGTCCAAGCGCGTGGATCGAGCCTGAAGGCGACTGGGGCAAGGGCTCCGTCGACCTGGTCGAGATCCCGACTGCCGATGAAACCAACGACAACATCGTTGCATTCTGGAGCCCGGCCGAACTGCCGGAAGTCGGCAAGCCCCTCGACGTAGCCTATCGCCTGCACTGGACCCTCGACGACGCCGCGTTCCACTCGCCGGACAGCGCCTGGGTCAAGCAGACCCTGCGTTCCACCGGTGACGTGAAGCAATCCAACCTGATCCGTCAGCCGGATGGCAGCGTCGCGTACCTGGTGGACTTCGAAGGCCCGGCCCTGAAAAAACTGCTGCCGGACGCCCCGGTGCGCAGCCAGGTGAGCGTGGGTGACAACGCTGAACTGGTAGAAAACAGCGTGCGTTACAACGAGCACACCAAAGGCTGGCGCCTGACCCTGCGCCTGAAGATCAAGGACGCAAGCAAGCCTACCGAGATGCGTGCGTCGCTGGTGCAGGACATCGTGCAGCCCGAGCCCGAGAAGGTTTCGACTCAAGTGCTCAAGGCCGACAAGGTCCTGGCCAAGCAACACGAGAAACAGGCCAAGAAAGACGCGAAAGACAAGGAAGCCAAGCAGCCAGAAGCTGCCCCAGCCACACCGGAGCCGATCAAGACCGAGCAAGTCCTGACCGAAACCTGGAGCTATCAGTTGCCTGCCGATGAGTAATTCTCAAATCCAGCCAGAGACTCTGTCCGAGTACCTGGCGCATCTTCCGATGACCGCTGAGCAGCGCGCCGAGTTGGCGGGCTGCACATCCTTCACCGAGTTGCATGAGCGCTTGTCGTCCAAAGTGTTTGATGCGCCTGTCGACGCCGCCCAGGCGTCGGTGGGTCGCCGGTTGACCCTCAGTACGGCTGAAGAGCTGCAAGACGCTGAAATGCTGGGGCTCGACGCCAGTGGCCGCGTGTGCCTCAAAGCCACGCCGCCGATTCGGCGTACCCGCGTGGTGCCTGAACCCTGGCGCACCAATATCCTGGTGCGCGGCTGGCGTCGGATCACCGGCCGCAGCAATCCGCCGGCCCCGCCGAAGGATGAGCGCGTATTGCCGGCAGCCCGCTGGCGTACCGTGGGTTCGATTCGGCGTTACATTCTGCTGGTGCTGATGCTCGGCCAGACCATCGTGGCTGGCTGGTACATGAAAGGCATCATGCCGTACCAAGGCTGGTCGCTGGTCGACTTCGACGAGATCCGCAGCCAGACCCTGCTGCAAACCGCCACTCAGGTGCTGCCTTACGCCCTGCAAACCAGCATCCTGATCATGTTCGGGATCTTGTTCTGCTGGGTCTCGGCCGGTTTCTGGACCGCATTGATGGGCTTCCTCGAACTGCTCACCGGCCACGATAAATACCGGATTTCCGGTAAAAGTGCTGGCGATGAGCCGATCCCGAAAGACGCGCGCACCGCGCTGGTCATGCCGATCTGCAACGAAGACGTGCCGCGCGTATTCGCCGGTTTGCGCGCGACGTTCGAATCGGTGGCCGCTACCGGTGATCTCGATCGTTTCGACTTCTTTGTGCTCAGCGACAGTAACGAAGCCGACATCTGCATCGCCGAGCAGCAAGCCTGGCTCGACGTCTGCCGTGAGGCGGGTGGCTTCGGCAAGATCTTCTATCGCCGCCGTCGCCGTCGCGTGAAGCGTAAAAGCGGCAACCTCGACGACTTCTGCCGTCGTTGGGGCGGTGACTACAAGTACATGGTCGTTCTCGACGCCGATTCCGTGATGAGCGGCGAATGCCTGACCAGCCTGGTGCGCCTGATGGAAGCCACGCCGGATGCCGGGATTATCCAGACCGCGCCACGTGCGTCGGGCATGGACACCCTGTATGCGCGCATGCAGCAGTTTGCCACCCGCGTGTACGGCCCACTGTTCACCGCCGGCCTGCACTTCTGGCAGCTGGGTGAATCCCACTACTGGGGTCACAACGCGATCATCCGCATGAAACCGTTTATCGAGCACTGCGCCCTGGCGCCATTGCCGGGTAAAGGTGCATTCGCAGGTTCCATCCTGTCCCACGACTTCGTTGAGGCGGCGCTGATGCGCCGTGCCGGCTGGGGCGTGTGGATTGCCTACGACCTGCCGGGCAGCTACGAAGAACTGCCGCCGAACCTGCTGGATGAACTCAAGCGTGACCGTCGCTGGTGCCACGGCAACCTGATGAACTTCCGCCTGTTCCTGGTCAAGGGCATGCACCCGGTGCACCGCGCGGTGTTCCTGACCGGCGTGATGTCCTACCTGTCGGCACCGTTGTGGTTCCTGTTCCTGGTGCTGTCGACGGCCTTGCTGGCGGTCAACACCCTGATGGAGCCGCAGTACTTCATGGCGCCACGCCAGTTGTACCCGCTGTGGCCGCAATGGCATCCGGACAAGGCGGTGGCGCTGTTCTCCACCACCATCGTGCTGCTGTTCCTGCCGAAATTGCTGAGCATCATCCTGATCTGGGCCAAGGGCGCTAAAGAGTTCGGCGGCAAGTTCAAGGTGACCATGTCGATGCTGCTGGAGATGCTGTTCTCCATGCTGCTGGCGCCGGTGCGGATGATTTTCCACACCCGTTTCGTGCTCGCCGCGTTCCTCGGCTGGGCCGCGACCTGGAACTCGCCGCAGCGGGACGACGACTCCACGCCGTGGGGCGAAGCGATCAAGCGTCACGGCACGCAGACCTTGCTGGGCTTCTTCTGGGCGCTGCTGGTGGTGTGGCTGAACCCGAGCTTCCTGTGGTGGCTGGTACCGATCGTGGGTTCGTTGATGCTGTCGATCCCGGTGTCGGTGATTTCCAGCCGGGTCAACCTCGGCTTGAAGTCCCGCGACGAGAGCCTGTTCCTGATCCCTGAGGAATACAATCCGCCGCAGGCGTTGCTGTCCACCGACAAGTACACCCACGAAAACCGTTGGCACGCGCTGAAAGATGGCTTTGTGCGCTCGGTGGTCGACCCGCAGCAGAACGCCCTGGCCTGTGCCCTGGCCACCTCGCGTCACGGTCAGGCCGAGCCGATCGAGTACCTGCGTGCCGAACGTGTGCGCCACGCGTTGAAAGTCGGCCCTGCCGGCCTCAACAACGGCGAACGCCTGGCGTTGCTCAGCGACCCGGTAGCCCTGGCCCGCTTGCACGAGCAGATCTGGAGCGAAGGGCATGCCGAGTGGCTCGCTGCCTGGCGTGATTCGATCAAGGCCGACCCGCACGCGCCTTTGCTGCCGCTGCAACCGCTGTCATCCCAGGCCCAACCGGCCTGATTCAGGCGCCCCCGAGGGTTCACTTCGGGGGCGTTCGAAGCGCTGGTCCTACAGCGTTTCCATCTTCTTCTTTATCGCCCTAACTCCTTGTTATTTCGAAACAAAAGACCCTTGTTCGAGGCGTATTTACGTGCCCGTGAGTGGGGTAGGATCGCCCCCCAAATTTGACTCGGTCACAGGGGGATTCATGATCAAAAGGTATTGTTCGGCATTGCTGATCGGCGTTATTGCATTGATTCACGGGGGTCTGGTGCAGGCCGGTGCCATCGACGACGCGGTTCGGCGTGGTGTGCTGAAAGTTGGCACCACGCCCACCTACATCCCCTTTGAAATGACCGATAGACAGGGGCGTATCGTTGGCTTTGAAATCGACCTGCTCAAGGTGATGAGCCAGGCCCTGGGCGTCGAGCTTGAATTGGTCAGCGTGCCCTACACCGAACTGCTGCCTGGGCTGCAGGCGAAAAAGTTCGACCTGATCGGCAGCGGCATGACCGTTACCCAGGAGCGCAACCTGAAGCTCAATTTCAGCGACTCCTTTATCGTGGTGGGGCAAACCGTGTTGCTGCACCCCAGCCTGAGGGGCAAGGTCACCAGTGTTGAAGACCTGGACGACGCCACTTACCGGGTCACCACCGTCCAAGGCACCACTGGCGAGGCAGCGGCGCAACGATTCCTGGGGGCGGCGCGGTTGAGCGCTTTTGCAACGCCACAGGAAGCCGTGCGCCAAGTGGTGAACGGCGCCGCCGATGCCTTTATTTATGATGCGCCGTATAACCTGATTGCCCTGAGCTTGCCGGAAAACCGTGAGCTGCTGGCGCTTGAACAGCCGTTCACCTTTGAACCCTTGGCGTTTGGCGTGAAGAAAGGCGATTTTGACAGCCTTAATTGGATCAACCATTTCCTCAATCAGGTCGCCCAGGACGGGACCTACGATCGCTTGCACGACAAGTGGTTCAAGGACATGGACTGGATGGTTGAGGTTGACTGGAAGTCATAACTTCTTACACATCAATCCGTTGCCGATGTGGCCGACGCAAGTGTCTATCCCTGCATTTGGCCGCACCGTTGTGGGGCTTTTCCGACATACGCAGATAACAATTACCCGTGAAACCTTTGTGACGGGCAATGAGTGGGTTAGGATCGCACCCCGAATTGGTGCAGCCCTTTTGCGCGCCGACCTTATAAGAATCGTTCAGGGGACTTGATGATGAAAAAGTATCTTTCGATGCTGCTGCTCGGCGTCACCGCGCTGGTCGCGGCCAATGCCGCCCAGGCCGGTGCCATCGACGATGCGGTCAAGCGCGGCACGCTGAAAGTCGGCATGGACCCGACCTACATGCCGTTTGAAATGACCGACAAGCGCGGGGAAATCATCGGCTTCGAAGTCGACATCCTCAAGGCCATGGCCAAGTCCATGGGCGTCAAGCTGGAGCTGGTGTCCACCGGCTATGACGGCATCATCCCGGCGTTCCTGACCGGCAAGTTCGACATGATCGGCAGCGGCATGACCCTGACCCAGGAACGCAACCTGCGCCTGAACTTCAGCGAACCCTTCATCGTAGTCGGCCAGACCCTGCTGATCCGCAAGGAGCTGGAAGGCACCATCAAGTCCTACAAAGACCTGAACGACGAGAAATACCGCCTGACCTCCAAGCTCGGCACCACCGGTGAGATGGTCGCCAAGAAGCTGATCTCCAAGGCCAAGTACCACGGCTATGACAACGAGCAGGAAGGTGTGCTGGACGTGGTCAACGGCAAGGCCGATGCCTTTGTGTATGACGCGCCGTACAACGTGGTCGCCGAGAAAAAAGTCGGTAACGGCAAGCTGGTGTTCCTCGAAGAACCCTTCACCTTTGAACCGCTGGCGTTCGGCTTGAAGAAGGGTGACTACGACAGCATCAACTTCATCAATAACTTCCTGCACCAGATCAAGAACGACGGCACCTACGATCGCATCCATGACAAGTGGTTCAAGAGCTCCGAGTGGCTCAAGGACATGGAATAAAGCGGGACTGTTTTCTGTTGTGAGGGGGCTTGATGTGGCAAGCCCGCTCGCCACCTCAGGTGTGCGTGCCACGATTCTTTTGGATGCTGAGTAAATGAAACAGAAAAAAGCCCAATGGCCCTGGCACCTGCTGACCGTGGTTGTGCTGGTTGGCCTGGCCGGCGCGTTGTATTACGCCACCTCGCTGATGTCCTACGAATGGCGCTGGAACCGTGTGCCGCAATACTTCGCCTACCAGGCCGAAGAGGCCCAGCGTGCCGCAGACATCTCGACTGTCGTCGAGCTGGCCCGCAAAGGCGATGTGGCCGAAGTCACCCTGCGCAACGATGCCGGCGTCGAACAACGCGTGAGTGTGGCCGACAACAGCCTGCAAGTGGCGCGCGGCGATGATGTGTCCGAAGGCGATGTCATCGGTGTTAACCGCCATTGGGCGTTGGGCCCGTTGATGTGGGGTTTGTGGACCACGTTGTGGCTGTCGGTGGTGTCCGGGATCCTCGGCCTGGCGATTGGGCTTGCCACCGGGTTATGCCGACTGTCCACTAACCCGACCCTGCGCGATCTGTCGACGATCTACGTCGAGCTGGTGCGTGGTACGCCGCTATTGGTGCAGATCTTCATTTTCTATTTCTTTATCGGCACGGTGCTCAACTTGTCCCGGGAGTTTGCCGGGATCGCCGCGCTGTCGCTGTTCAACGGCGCCTATGTGGCGGAAATCGTCCGCGCGGGTGTCCAGTCCATCACCCGTGGCCAGAACGAGGCGGCTCGCTCCCTGGGCCTGAGCGCCAGCCAGTCGATGCGCCATGTGGTGCTGCCGCAGGCCTTCAAGCGCGTGCTGCCGCCGCTGGCCGGGCAATTTATCAGTCTGGTGAAAGACACCTCGCTGGTCTCGGTGATCGCCATTACCGAGCTGCTCAAAAGCGGTCGCGAAGTGATCACCACCTCGTTCTCGCCGTTTGAAATCCTGTTCTGCGTTGCAGGGTTGTACCTGCTGATCAACCTGCCGCTGTCGAAAATGGCCAGCCGGCTTGAGCGGAGGCTCGCCCAAAGTGATTGAAGTCCGCGATCTGGTAAAAGTCTTCGATACCCGCGGGCACGTGGTGCGCGCGGTGGACCATGTGACCACTCAGGTGGCCAAGGGCGAAGTGCTGGTGGTGATCGGCCCGTCCGGTTCCGGCAAGTCCACGTTCCTGCGTTGCCTCAATGGCCTGGAAGAGTTCGATTCGGGTTCGGTGAGCATTGATGGCTTGCAACTGGCCGACCCGAAAACCGATGTGAACGCCTATCGGCGTGAAGTCGGCATGGTGTTCCAGCACTTCAACCTGTTCCCCCACATGACCGTGTTGGAGAACCTGTGCCTGGCGCAAAAAGTCGTGCGCAAGCGCGGCAAGAAAGAGCGCGAAGCCAAGGCCCTGGCACTCCTGGAAAAGGTCGGCATTGCGCAGAAAGCCAACGAGTTTCCATCACGGCTTTCCGGCGGACAGCAACAGCGCGTGGCGATTGCCCGGGCGTTGGCGATGGAACCCAAGGTGATGCTGTTCGACGAGCCCACCTCGGCCCTGGACCCGGAAATGGTTGGTGAAGTGCTGGATGTAATGAAGACCCTGGCCCTGGAAGGCATGACCATGGTCTGCGTCACCCACGAAATGGGCTTTGCCCGTGAAGTGGCGGACCGGGTGCTGTTCTTCGATCATGGCAAGTTGCTCGAAGATGCGGCCCCGGCCGAGTTCTTCGCGGCGCCTAAAGACCCGCGCGCCCAGGCGTTCCTGCGTCAAGTGCTATAGGGCGCGGGGCGTTCATACCTTGAACCGCCCCACGCACTGCTGCAAATCCGTTCCCAGCCGCGCCAGCTCGATACTGGCCGCTGCCGTCTGTTCACTGGCGGCGGCGGCTTGCTCCGAGGCGTCGCGCACTTTCAATACGCTGCGATTGATCTCTTCGGCCACCGCACTTTGCTCCTCGGCGGCGGCGGCGATCTGCGGGTTCATTTCCTGAATGACCGACACCGTGCGGGCGATCTCCGTGAGGGAGTCCCCGGCGTTGCGGGCCAGGCCGACGCTGTTGTCGGTCAGGGTGCGGCTGTAGTCCATGATGTCGGCCACCTGTTGCGTACCGCTGTGCAGGCCTCCAATCAGCTCTTCGATTTCCTCGGCGGACTGCTGGGTCCGTTGGGCGAGACCGCGCACCTCGTCGGCGACCACCGCGAACCCTTGACCGGCCTCGCCGGCGCGAGCGGCTTCTATCGCGGCGTTGAGCGCCAGCAGGTTGGTCTGCTGTGACACAGACTTGATCACATCCAGCACGCTGCTGATTTTCTGGCTTTCCCGTTGCAGTCCTATCATGGCCTGGCCTGCGCGCGCCATTTCATGGGCAAGGTGCTCGATTTGCGCCACGGCATCCGTCACCACCTGATCGCCCAGTTCAGTCTGTTGATTGGCCTGGCCGGCAGCGATCGATGCCTGCTCGGCATGGCGCGCAACCTCCTGGGCGGTGGCGAGCATCTGATTCATCGCGGTTGCGACCTGCTCGGTTTCATCGCGCTGATTGTTCACCCCGGCACGCGTTTGTTCGGTCACGGTGGAAAGCTCTTCGGCAGCGCTGGCGATTTGCCTCGCGTTGTCGCTGATGTTGCCAATCAGCCCCCGCAGGCTAAGCGTCATTTGGGTCATGCTGCTTTGCAACTGGCCCAGCTCATCCCGGCGTCGGGTCTGCACATCTTGGCTCAGGTCGCCCTCGGCAATGCGATTGGCGACTGTCAGCGCCCTACGCAGCGGCTTGACGATTTGCCCGGCAATCACCCAGGCAGCCAGGGCGCCGAAGAGCAACGCAGCAGCAGTAATGCCCAGGGTTTGGGTGCGGGCCTGCTCGGCTTCACTGTCGCGTCGTTGGGTCTGGTCCTGGCTCAAGAGATCACTCTGCCCGAGCAACTGATCCAACTGCTGCTCCAACTGGTTTTGCGTGTTTTCGGTGGCGAGTTGGGTGTCCTTGAGGCGTGTCAGGTGGGTGCGAATGCTGAGCACGGCGTTTTTCAGCACGCCGCTATCGACCGGCAGTTTTGCCACGGCTGCCTGGGCGAGTTCGAGGCTGCGCTCGGCGTCGCTGACGGCCTGGGCGTAGGCATCCAGCGAACTGGCGGCCCAGGCAGGGCTCTGGGCACGATCTTCGGCCTGTTCGATGGCTTGGCGCAGGTCTTCGATGGCATCCAGGGCCTTTGTATCGTCCTGGTCCGGGAGATCGCTTGCGAGTTGGGCCAGGACATCACCGGTCCGCGTGGTGGTCTGCTTCAGTTGCTCTCGGGCGTTTTCGCGTTTCTCAACCAGTGAGGGTACGTCTTTGAGGGTGGTTTTGAACGTTGCATTGATGCGGGCCATTTCCTACAGATACCCAATGGATTTTGGCACTTTGAGCCGGCTGGAAAGCTCCACCAGAAGCCCGTCGATCTTTACCGTGCTCACACTCAATCGATTGAAGCTGGTGGGGTCGTCCAGGGTGCGGTAAATGATTCTGTCGGCCCGCAGTTCTTCGCCAGCCACCGCCAGTTGCGCGAGTACGGTCAGCGTTTGCGAGCGGTAAAGGGACGCAGCCAGGGCTTGCCAGCCGGTCACGGCAATCACGAAGCTCAGGGCCAGTACCAAGGAGAAACCCAGGGCGAGTTTGAGGGTGACACTGGCGTCACCCAACAGATGAGTCATTCGACGAAGCATGATTAACCTCCGACAAGTGAACAATGGGCGTTCTCGACATGCGCAAGCACATTGAGCTGAATTGAACGCTAGTTCTCTTGACGCAGAGGTGGGGCTGATAAACGTGTAGGAAATTTCAGAGGTCGCAGGCGGCGACCCAGGACAGGTCGCCGCGCGGGGAGGGGGTCAGACCCGGAAGCGGCCGACCAGTGTTTGCAGATGGGCGCCCAGGCGTGCCAGTTCGGTGCTCGACGTGGCGGTCTCTTCGCTGGCGGCAGCCGTTTGTTCCGACACATCGCGCACGTTCAGCACGCTGCGGTTGATCTCTTCCGCTACGGCGCTCTGCTGTTCGGCAGCGGTGGCGATTTGGGAGTTCATCGCCTGGATGGTCGATACCGTTCGTGTGATGTTTTCCAAGGCGCTGCCGGCGCGGCGCGTCAGCTCGACACTGCTATCGGTGAGGCCACGGCTATTGTCCATGATGTTCGCTACCTGCTGGGTGCCGCTTTGCAGGCCGGCAATCAGTTCCTCGATCTCTTCGGTGGACTTCTGGGTGCGCTGGGCCAGGCTGCGCACTTCATCGGCCACCACCGCGAAGCCACGTCCGGCTTCACCGGCCCGCGCTGCTTCAATCGCGGCGTTGAGAGCCAGCAGGTTGGTTTGCTGTGCCACCGACTTGATCACGTCGAGCACACTGCCGATCTTGTCGCTTTCGCGTTTCAGATCGGCCATGGCGACGGTGGAATTGCCGACTTCAGTGGCCAGGCGTTCGATCTGGGCGATGGCTTCACCGACCACCTTGTCGCCTTCGCGGGCCTGCTGGTCAGCCGCTGCGGCGGCTTCGGACGCTTCTTCGGCATTGCGCGCCACTTCCTGCACGGTCGCGGCCATTTCGTTCATGGCGGTGGCCACTTGGTCGGTCTCGACTTTCTGGCTGTTGACCCCGGCGCTGGTCTGCTCGGTCACGGCCGACAGTTGCTCGGCGGCGCTGGCGATCTGGGTGACACCTTCGCTGATGCCGCCGATCAACTCGCGCAGGCCCACAGTCATGCTTTGCATGGCGCGTTGCAGTTGGCCCAATTCATCCTGGCGCAGTGAAATGAGGTTGTGACTCAGGTCACCCGAGGCAACGCGCTCGGCAACTTCGAGGGTCTGGCTCAGCGGGATAATGATCTGACGGGTGATCGCCCAGGCCGCGACCAGGCCGAAGATCAGCGCCAGCCCGGCAGCCAGTAGCAGGAAGTATTTGGCTTGCGCGGCATCCGTATCGCGTACCGCCGTCTGGGATACCGTCAGTTTGTCACTGTGGCCCAGCAGGATATCGCCCTGCGCAGACATGGTCTTGAGCGCCGCTGCGCTGGCCACCTGAGAGTCGCGGTATTGGCTGACAGCGGCGCGGTAGGCTTGCAGCGAGACGCTGGCCTGTTGCAGGTTGGCCGAATATTGATCAGGCACCTGGCTGGTGAGGTTGGTGATTTTTTTCAGGGCGTTATCGATGGCATCCAGCGCCGGCTGCTCGGCTTCGACCTTGCCGCTGTAGGTGTAGCCGCGCACTTGAAAGCGTGCTTGCTGGATCAGCTTGCTCAGGTCCACCACACTGTTGAACAACGTGACGCTGTCGCCTTGCAGCAGGGATTTCTCCACTTCGCCGACCTTTAGTACTGCATTGTCGGCCGTGTCGCCGAGCTTGCTGCGGGCATTTTCGCGGCTGGCGCCGGCCTGCACCATCTCGTTGAACGCGCGTTTGTATTGGTCCACGGCGGCCAATTGTTCATCGACCAGGGCCGTGTCCGCGGGTTGTTCGATCAGGGTGCGTGCGGTCTTCAAGCCACTGTCCAGCTGGTTCAGCAATTCGTTGACCGCGGTCGGGCCTTGTTCGCCACGGCGCATCTCATAGTCCAGGCGTGCCAGGCGCAGGTCTTTGGTCAGGCCGTTGAGGCTGGAGATGTAACCCAGCTTGTCACCGCGGTTGATCACGTCACCCAGGCCGGTCCAGCCAGTGAAGGTGATCATCAGGGTCAACAGCAATACCAGGCCAAAGCCTACGGCCAGCTTGGTTTTGACGCTGACATTCCCCAGTTTTTCGGCTAACCAACGATACATGCTGCAAACTCCCTTGGAACAAGGCTTGGACTTATTCAGGAGTTATCGGCCTGCCCACGGGATTCTGTAGCGACGCGGTACCAATGTGGGAGCAAGCCCCGACCGCGGTGTTGTCAGAACAGGCGGGCGAGCAGGGCGGTGACGGCCGTTTCGACGCGCAGGATGCGGGCGCCCAATTGCACCGGCTGCAAGCCGGCCTTGGCCAGCAGGTCTACCTCGTAGGGGATCCAGCCGCCTTCCGGGCCTATGGCCAGGGTGACGGGCTCATCCAGCCCACGGGGGCAGGGTGGGTAGTCGCCGGGGTGGCCGATCAGGCCAAGGGTGCCTTCGGTCATGGTTGGCAGGCGGTCTTCGACGAAAGGTTTGAAGCGCTTTTCGATAACGATTTCCGGTAGCACCGTGTCCCGCGCCTGCTCCAGGCCGAGGATCAGTTGCTCGCGAACGGCGTCGGGTTCCAGGAAGGGGGTTTGCCAGAAGCTTTTTTCCACCCGGTAGCTGTTGACCAGCACTACTTTCGGCACGCCCATGGCTGCCACGGTTTGCAGCACCCGGCGCAGCATTTTCGGGCGTGGCAAGGCCAGCAGCAGGGTCAGGGGCAGTTTGGCCGGTGGCGGTTGGTCGAAGCTTACTTGCAGTTCGGCTTCGCGGGCTTCCAGGCGCAGCAGTTGCGCGTTGCCCATCAACCCGCCAAGGCGCCCGACCCGCAGGCTGTCGCCCACGGCGGCGCGGTGGACTTCCTGCATATGCACCAGGCGCCGATCACGCAGGATCACTCGATCGGCCGCGATAAAGTCGGCATCGAACAGCAACAGCAGGTTCACGGCTGGGTCGCTGGCGGCTGGTCGTCGTCGGCGGGTTGGTCATCCGGGTGATCGCCACGCTTGCTGATCAAGCCGCTGAACAGGATGCCGATCTCGAACAGCATCCACATCGGCACGGCCAGCAGGGTCTGGGAGAAGATGTCCGGCGGCGTGAGGATCATGCCGACCACGAAGCAACCGATGATCACATACGGGCGGATCTTCTTCAGGTACTGCACGTTGACCACGCCGATCCACACCAGCAGCACCACGGCCACCGGGATTTCGAACGCGACGCCAAAGGCGAAGAACAGCGTCATCACGAAGTCGAGGTAGCTGGTGATGTCGGTCATCATCTCCACGCCGGCCGGAGTGGCGGCCGCGAAGAACTTGAAGATCAACGGGAATACCAGGAAGTAGGCGAAGGCCATGCCGGTGTAGAACAGCAGGATGCTCGACACCAGCAACGGCACCGCGATGCGCTTCTCATGCTTGTACAGGCCTGGCGCGATAAAGCCCCAGATCTGGTGCAGGATCACCGGGATCGCCAGGAACAGCGAAACCATCATGGTCAGCTTCAACGGCGTGAGGAACGGCGATGACACATCGGTGGCAATCATCGTCGCACCGGCCGGCAGGTACTGGCGCAGTGGCGTGGAGACGAAGGTGTAGATCTGCTGGGTGAAGGCGAACAGCCCGGCAAAGATCACGAAGATCGCCGCCACGCAACGCAGCAGGCGGGTCCGCAGCTCGGTCAAGTGCGAGACCAGCGGCATATGCTGGTCGTTTTCCGGTTTATCAGCGCTCATGGGGCTCGCGGCGGCAATGTAGGATCATGGGGCGCGGGCGACGCAACAGGCGTCGGCGCAGGCTCGGTTGGAGCGGTCGGGGTCGGGGTGGCGGGCGTAGTTTCAACCGCGGGCGCGATGCTGTGCTCGGCGACAGGCTCCACCGGTTTGGTGGGTTCCTGTACCGGGGACAGAATCTTCCGGGCTTCCTGCTCCAACGACAGAATATGTTCGTTGTGCAGTTGGCGGCGAATCTCGTCGGCGCCGATTTCCCGTTCAACTTCCTGTTTGATGGCGTTGAAACTGCGTTTCAGGCGCCCGATCCACAGGCCGGCTGTGCGCGCGGCGCCGGGCAGGCGTTCCGGCCCCAGTACCAGCAAGGCAACAAGGCCGACGAGCAGCAGTTCAGAGAAGCTGATACCAAACATTAGTCAGTGCTCACGAGTCTTTGCGGGTCGGCTCTTCGACTTTTTCAGCCTGCACGTCGAAGGTACGACGCTCGGTGATCGGCTGGGTGGCCTGCGGGTGTACAGGCTGGGCCGGTGGCACCGGATTGGCGGCCGGGTCGGCAGGCTTCTCATCGTCGTTCATGGCTTTACGGAAGCCCTTGATCGACTCGCCCACATCGGTGCCGAGGTTTTTGAGTTTCTTGGTGCCGAATACCAGTACCACCACCACCAGAATGACGATCCAGTGTTTCCAGTCAAAAATGCCCATGCTGCAAATCCTCTAGTAAAAGTTATTCAAGCGGACGGGCGCGAGGCCTTTTCGGCATGCCCGGACAAGCCGAAGCGACGGTCCAGTTCATCCAGCACGGCCTGTGGATGCTGCCCCAGTTGGGCTAGCATGACCAGGCTATGGAACCACAAGTCAGCGGTTTCATAGATTACATCGCTGCAATCGCCGCTGATTTGTGCGTCCTTGGCAGCGATGATGGTCTCGATGGACTCTTCGCCGAGTTTTTCCAGAATCTTGTTCAGGCCCTTGTGGTACAGGCTGGCGACGTAGGAGCTGTCGGCGTCCGCACCTTTGCGGTCCTCCAGCACCTGGGCCACACGGTTCAGGGTATCGCTCATGGTCAGTGTCCTGCGGAGTAGATGGCGTGCGGGTCTTTGAGCACCGGCTCTACAACCTTCCATTCGCCGTTCTCGAACACGCGATAGAAGCAGCTGTGGCGGCCGGTGTGGCAGGCGATGTCGCCGATCTGCTCGACCTTGAGGATCACCACGTCGGCGTCGCAGTCGATACGCATCTCGTGCAGGGTTTGCACGTGCCCGGACTCTTCGCCCTTGCGCCACAGTTTGCCACGCGAACGTGACCAGTAAATGGCGCGCTGCTCAGTGGCAGTGAGGCTCAGGGCCTCGCGGTTCATCCAGGCCATCATCAGCACGCGCCCGGTCTTGTAGTCCTGGGCAATGGCCGGCACCAGGCCGTCACTGTCCCACTTGATCTCGTCCAGCCAGTCTTTCATCTTCGGCTCCGGCAATTTGCGACAGTGTATAACCGGATGGGCTATCGACGCACGATCAGATAAACACCCACGGCGACCATGATGCCGGCCGGCCAGTGGCCCAGTTGGTTCAGCGGCCCACCAATGGCCAGCATCACGCCACCGACCAGGTGCGCGGCACCCAGCAGGCGCAGGAACCAATCGTCCTTGCGCTTGCGCCATGGCGGTTCCGGGTCTTTGGCGTGGGGCTGGGACATGCGCTCCAGCAGGTCGCGGGTCATGTTGGCCAGGTGGGGCAGTTGTTCCATCTGGCTATGCAAGTTGCCCAGCATGGTCTTGGGGCTCATGCGCTCGCGCATCCAACGCTCCAGGAAAGGCTGCGCGGTGTTCCACAGGTCAAGGTCCGGGTACAGCTGACGACCCAGGCCTTCGATGTTCAGCAAGGTCTTTTGCAGCAAGACCAACTGCGGCTGCACTTCCATATTGAAGCGCCGCGCGGTCTGGAACAGACGCATCAGCACCTGGCCGAAGGAGATATCCTTCAGTGGTTTTTCAAAGATCGGCTCGCACACCGTGCGGATCGCCGCTTCGAATTCATTGAGCTTGGTTTCCGCCGGCACCCAGCCCGAATCGATGTGCAACTGCGCCACGCGGCGGTAGTCGCGCTTGAAGAAGGCGAACAGGTTGCGCGCGAGGTAATCCTGGTCTTCCGGGGTCAGGCTGCCGACGATGCCGCAGTCGATCGCAATGTACTGCGGGCTCCACGGGTTGACGGTGCTGACGAAGATATTGCCGGGGTGCATGTCGGCGTGGAAGAAACTGTCGCGGAACACCTGGGTGAAGAAGATCTCCACGCCGCGCTCGGCGAGCATCTTCATGTCGGTGCGCTGGTCGGCCAGGGTCGCGAGGTCGGTGACCTGCACGCCGTAGATGCGCTCCATCACCAACACTTTCGGGCGGCACCAGTCCCAATACACCTGCGGCACGTACAGCAGCGGCGAACCTTCGAAATTGCGCTTGAGCTGGCTGGCGTTGGCCGCCTCGCGCAGCAGGTCGAGTTCGTCGTAGATGGTTTTTTCGTAGTCGGCAACCACATCCACCGGGTGCAGCAGGCGCGCATCCGCGGAGAAACGTTCGGCGGCGCGGGCGAGGATAAACAGCCACGCCAGGTCCTGGCCGATGATCGGCTTGAGGCCCGGGCGGATCACTTTCACCACCACTTCTTCGCCGGTCTTCAACTGCGCGGCGTGCACTTGCGCCACCGAGGCCGAAGCCAGCGGTTCAACGTCGAAGCGGCTGAACACCTCGCTGATCTTCTTGCCCAGTTGCTCTTCGATCAGCTTCATCGACTGCTGCGAATCGAACGGCGGCACGCGATCCTGCAGCAGCATCAGTTCGTCGGCGATGTCTTCGGGCAGCAGGTCGCGGCGCGTGGAGAGGATCTGCCCGAACTTGATAAAGATCGGCCCCAGGTCCTGCAGCGCCAGGCGCAGGCGCGCGCCCCGGCTCAGCTCCAGTTGCTTGCGCGGGAACCAGCGCCACGGCAGTACATAGCGCACGGCCAGCAGGAACCATGGCAAAGGCAGGGCGAACAGCAGGTCATCGAGGCGGTAGCGGATTACGACGTGCTGGATACGGAACAAACGGCGGACGGCGAGCAGCTTCATGCGTTATCGCTTGGATCAAGGGAACGGCTCAGGCGCTCGAAGCGGGCCTCGAGACGTTCCAGGTCGATTTTGGCCTTGTCGAGTTCACGAAAGCGCGCTTGCGCTTCGCGTTCTCCGACCAGGGTGCGCGATTCTTCGCTCAGGTATTCGGCGAGGTTCTGGTTGAGGCTGGCGAACCCCTGCTGGTACCAGCGCGTGCGGCTGCGCAGGTGCCCGCTGATCAACTGGGTGGCGACGGGGCCGATCCAGCGTGACAGCTCGTATTCCCAGTCCAGTTCCAGGTCTTGGAGTACGGCAGCCAAGTCCATCAGTACCGCACTTTCGCCTTCCAGGTGCACTTCGGGGCCGTGGAGGATGGCGGTCTTGTTGCGGCTCAGCGCCAGGTGCAACAGGCTGGTGGCCGGTGCACGCAGGGTGCAGTCGGCTTCAGCGGCCCATTGAGTGGCAAGCAACAGGCCTTCATCGCTGGGCAGGATAAACAGCTGCAGGGCGGGGCTGGTGCAGTCCACGGCGATGACCTTGCCGTTCAAGTGCGCGAGCCGCGCCAGGGCGGTGCTGTCCAGGCGCAGTACACGGTTGAGGCCGTGTTCGACGCTGGCGAGAAGGCCTTTGAGCAGCATCAGGGCTTGATGCCACGGTGCAGGGCGACGATGCCCGAGGTCATGTTGTGGTAGGTCACACGGTCGAAACCGGCCTCTACCATCATCGACTTCAGGGTTTCCTGGTCGGGGTGCATGCGGATCGATTCGGCCAGGTAGCGGTAGCTCTCGGCATCATTGGTGATCAGCTTGCCCATCAACGGCATGAAGGCAAAGGAGTAGGTGTCGTAGACCTTGGACATCAGCGCGTTGGTCGGCTTGGAGAACTCCAGTACCAACAGGCGGCCACCCGGCTTGAGCACGCGCAGCATCGAGCGGATCGCGTCTTCCTTGTGGGTCACGTTGCGCAGGCCGAAGGCGATGGTCACGCAGTCGAAATGGTTGTCGGGGAACGGCAGCTTTTCAGCGTCGGCCTGGACGAATTCGATATTGCCGGCCACGCCCTTGTCGAGCAGGCGATCGCGGCCGACCTTGAGCATCGAGCCATTGATGTCCGCCAGCACCACCTGGCCGGTAGGGCCGACGAGCTTGGAGAACTTGGCCGCCAGGTCACCCGTACCGCCGGCGATGTCCAGCACGCGGTTGCCGGTGCGTACACCCGACAGCTCGATGGTGAAGCGCTTCCACAGGCGGTGCATGCCGCCGGAGAGCACGTCGTTCATCAGGTCGTACTTGGCCGCCACGGAGTGGAACACCTCAGCGACTTTTTCCGCTTTCTGGCTTTCCGGGACGTTCTTGAAACCGAAGTGAGTGGTGGGTTCGGCATCGCTGCCTTTGCGCTGATCAGTCATATCGCTGTCACCAAAAGAGAATGCGGGACATGATAATCCCCAAGGCCTGCTTTGTCTTGGCAAGGCTGCAGGTAAGATAGGCGGGCACCGAGACCTTTTGCCGCATTCAAGGTATTCAAATCCCTATTAAAGAGGAGTCATTGCAATGGCCCGTATAACCGTTGAGCGTGCGCATTCCCTGGGTAAAGAAGCGGCACGCGCAAAGGCCGAAAAGTTGGCGCACAAACTCCAGGAGCAATATGGCCTGGAGCCTTCGTGGTCTGGCGATACCTTGAACCTCAAGCGGTCAGGGGTTAAAGGCACGGTATTAGTGGCGGAGGATTCGCTGCGCATTGATGTGGAACTGGGCCTGTTGATGTCGGCCATGAGTGGCACCATCAAGTCCGAAATCGAGAAAGCCCTGGATAAAGCCTTGGCCTGATCCGCGAGTACTTAGGGTGCCGATTCTAATTTTCCAGCCTACTTTGTGCCCAAGCCCTCAACTCCTGCGGGCCGTTCCTCCCCCCTATTTTGCGTGAGGTGCACCATGGCCAAAGTTATCCTGAAGAAAAAAATCGATGCTCAGACCGGCGCTTTGAGTGACGTTAAAACCTACGCCCGCAAGATCTGGTTAGCGGGTCTTGGTGCCTACGCGAAGGTCGGCAGCGAGGGCGGCGACTACTTCAAAGAGCTGGTTAAAGCGGGTCAACATATTGAAAGTAAAGGCAAAAAAGTTGCAGTGGAACAACTTGATGCGGCCAACAGTCAGATTGATCAAGTAAAGAGTAATGTCTCCACGGTCAAAGGTCTGGTAGAAGTTCAGCTGGATAAAGTTGAAAAAGCTTTTGATACTCGCGTTGCCAGTGCCTTGAATCGAATTGGCATTGCGTCTAAACATGACGTGGAGACACTCTCTGCTAAGCTCGAAGAGCTGACGGCATTGCTCGAACGTGTCGCGCGTAAACACTAAGGAGACATCGGGATGGCTGTTAAAAAGACTACTCAGAAAGAAGGCAGCTCGTGGGTCGGGAAAGTTGAAGAATATTCCCGCAAGATCTGGCTGGCTGGTTTAGGCGTTTACTCGAAGATCGACAGTGACGGCAGCAAACTCTTCGAGACCTTGGTTAAAGACGGCGAGAAGGCCGAGAAGTTGACCAAGAGCGCAGTGGGTAAACAAGTAGGCGCTGCTAAAGCGACTGCCGGTTCGCGCATCAGTGATGCGAAGAAGCAGGTATTGGGTACTTGGGGCGAACTCGAAGGGGCTCTGGACAAGCGCCTCAACAGTGCTATTTCGCGCCTGGGCGTGCCAAGTAAAGCTGAGCTGAAGACCCTGCACAGCAAGGTCGATACCCTGACCAAGCAAATCGAAAAACTCACCGGTGCCAAAGTGGCTCCAGTGAAAGCGGCTGCCGCTAAACCAGCTGCCAAGCCTGCCGCTAAAACCGCCGCTGCCAAACCTGCGGCCAAAACGGCCGCCAAACCGTTGGTGAAAGCTGCCAGCAAGCCAGCTGCAAAACCAGCGGCCAAGGCCCCGGCAAAAGCGGCTGCTAAACCCGCCGCCAAAACTGCAGCGGCCAAACCGGCTGCCAAGCCTGCCGCTAAACCCGTGGCTGCGAAAGCGGCTGCCAAACCTGCGGCTAAGCCAGCAGCCAAGGCCGCCGCAAAACCGGCCGCTAAGCCCGCGGCCAAAACCGCAGCCGCCAAGCCAGCCGCTGTTAAATCTGCAGCCAAGCCTGCTGCCGCGAAGCCGGTGGCCAAGCCGGCAACAAAACCTGCTGCTGCGAAGAAGCCAGCTGTAGCGAAAAAACCAGCAGCGCCTAAGCCAGCTGTTGCCGCCAAGCCCGCAACCACGGCGCCTTCTGCTTCGACAGCCAACTCGGTGTCGGCACCGACGCCTGCTGCTGCCCCGACTGCAACGCCGGTAACCCCGACGCCAACCAGTCAGTCCTGACTTTTCCGGGACACGTAAAAATGCCCGGCCTGCAAAGGCTGGGCATTTTTTTGCGCGCTTACCCTGTGATCGTGGGCCCAAGCTCGGTCAGTTGTAGGTGATCGAAACGGTAACTGCGCTGGCCAGGGTGCCTTGGGTGATCGCTGCGCCGGTTCTGTGATACGCCGCTGTCAGGGGGATCACGGCCTTGTTGCTGCTCGTTGCAATGGTCCGGCTGCGCTGGGCGGGGGTACCGTTGGCAGGAATGGCATAAGCGGGAGAGGCGCGGTGCAGTAGTTGAAGGGCAGTACCCTTTGACGTCCCCGTATTGGAAAACAGCGCGGCGTTCCCCGTTGAGGCGGTGCCTGCGAACAGGAAAATCACGTTGCGTAAATCCGATTCGCAATCGGCAGAGATCTCGAAATCGAACGCGCCCGCGCTGGAAGTCGCGCCAAAGTCGGAAATCTTGATAGTCGGCAGTGTGATGGTACGGTTTTCGTCGCCGGCAGCCAGGTTGCACGTACCGGCATTGACTTGGCCGGTAAAGCGCAAGGTGCCCGTAGTCGCGGCATGGACCACAGTGGTGGCCAGGCTCGCGGTGATTACCAGCAGCAGGGGCAGGGCTCGAATCCTCATTCCATGATCCTCAGGTTTTTAGTTGTAGGTGATGCTGACGGTGGTGGTGGCGATGAGCGTGCCTTGTCTGACCGTGCCGTTCTGGTGATAGGCCGCGCCGAGCGGCAACACGGCGCGGCCGCCCGAGACCGGCACCGTGCGCGTGTTTTCGGTGCCGTCGGCGAGAATGTTCTGGATACCCCCGCCAATGCGCGAATACAGCCACAGGGCAACGCCACCGGCAGTGCCCGTATTGGCGAAGAGCCGGTCATTGCCCGGTGCGGGGGTTCCGGAAAAACGAAAAGTGACGCTGGATGCGTGTGCGCAGTTTGCAGTAAGTTCGAAGTTACGTTGGTTTGCGTAAGTGGCGTCTTGAAGCGTGCTGACTTTAACGGGGTCGAGGGTGATCGTGCGGTTGACGTCGCCAGTCGCCAGGTCGCAGGTGGCGGCGGGGCTGACAAAGCGCACGGGGTTGCCGAGTCTCAGGGTGAAACTCTCTGGGTGGTTATCCCATCGCCTCACCCAAATGTTTCCGGCGGGCACTGTCTGGTCTGTTACCGGCCCGACTTTATGGAACCTCAGCTCCGCGGCCGTGAAGCTGGTGTAGGGGCCGCTGTATGGGACTTGTTGGTTAATCATGGCAAAGAAAGGATAGAGTCCGCTTGCATCTCGGATGCGCAAGCGTACGCCCACACCTGAAGCCTCGGTCTGATAGATGTTTGGGTAACCTGCAACCCTTGCTTGGTATCGCCCGATGATCGTAAGTAAAGTGGAGCTGCAATACGCGGTAAAAGCGGGCGCCGTACCACTGAATTCCCGAATGATAATTTCAGCGCCCACCGGGAGACTGTCCGGCACGGTGATTGTGGAAGGAAGGGTGAGTGTGAGTGTGGCGTTCTGATACCTGTCACACGCCGCTTGAGCAGCGATGGGCAGGTTGAACACCAATAGGGTCGAAATGAATTGAATAGAGTGCTTCATTTTTCAGTTCCACGATGAGCGCAAGTTGGCCAGATCATTGGCAAATGGCTGCACGATGAGATCGCCAACGACCTCGCAAGCGCCCCCGTCCAGTTGCAGTAATCGAGCTGAGTCCTTGGCTGGCGTCTTTGCTTCCACTTCGTAGCGCATCCGGCACATCGCCGAATTACTGCTCCCCCACTTGACCGTCAACTTCCCCCGCGGGCGAGACACCCGGACGAAGGCCTTGGCGCCCTGCCCGACAACCCCGACGCTGGCGCCGTCCTCATCGAACACATCCGCACCAAACGGCAGCGGGCTGCCATCCTCGCGCCGTGCCGTGATCAACAAGGCCTGGCCGCTGAGCGTCTCGAACTGCAGTTGCACCACTGCACCGGCGCGCGGGGCGACATTCCGGGCGGCGGTCTTGAGTTCCACGTCGGTGGACAATTCCTTCGGGTCCAGTTCCACGATGTTCTGGCGGTAGGGTGTGAGGTGGGGCACCACCGCGAAGCCGCTTTTCCCGATTTTCGCGCTGTGGTTGCCATTGATTTGTGCGCCTTGGGCGTCAGGCGCCTGGACGATGCCGAGGGTATCGCCGAGTTCTGGGGCGAAGGTCACACCGCCTGCGTGGGCGACAATACCGCCGGTCATGCCAAGCGATGTGGAGCGGTACGCGCTGCTCTTACCATGACTGGCGGACAGTACGCCCTGGCTGGTCTGGTATTTCATGTCGGCACTGGTAGCGTTGTTGCTGTCCTGGGTCCGGTTGGCACTGACGCTATAGCTGAACTCACCGCGCTCGCCCACGCTCCCACCCAGGCTGACGCGCTCACCGCTGCCTTGACCGCCTCGATAGGCCGTGGTGGTCAAGGTCGGCGAGTGGGCGTGGCTGCCCAATGGCAGGCTCAAGGTGAGTTCCAGTTGCTTGTCCACGCGTTCACTGCGCAGATCACGGCTGCGCTGTGCACTCAGCAGATAGTGAAGGCCCCGCCACGTGCCGCTGTACCCGGTGGTGAAGGTCAGGTTGCCATGGTCGCGATTCCAATAGTGTTGCGAAGAACCGGTCAGGTACACGGAGCCGTTGCTCAGGTTCTGGTTGAGGCTGATGTCCATCCTGTTGCGTAGCCGCGACAGGTTATCCGGGGTCAGCCCGTCGATGGCCAAGTCACGAACGTGTGCCGCATCGCCCACATTCAGGAACCCCTCAGTGGAGTAGCGGTAAGCCCCGAGGGCGAAATGGGTGCCGGTGTCCGTGAAATTCTTGCTGTAGCGCAGTTGTACGCTTCGCCCCTGGCGTGACCCGTGACCTGGTACATGGGCGTTCGAATGGGTCAGGTCGCACGACAGCGCACCCATTGAGGTATTGAACGCGGTACCCAGCAACTGCGATTGGTAGTCCTCGCCAATCGTCGCGCCGGTGTACCCGGTCAGCAGGTTGCTCAGGCCCTGCTGATAAGTGGCCTGCATCAACGTGGGAGGGTGATGCAGACCTATTTCATCCAGTTGGCCAACGCTCAATGCGTAGCGGCGGTGGTCGGGGCGCAGCAGGTTGGCGTTGGCGGCGAACGGCACGATGAACTCGCGCTGGCGGCCATCGGCCTCGGTAATGGTGACGCTCAGGTCGCCTCCATACCCGGTGGGGAACAGGTCGTTGAGGACAAACGGGCCGGGCGCTACAGATACTTCGTCCAATAGCACGCCGCGTTGGCGCACGCTGACCCGCGCGTTGGTCTCGGCGACGCCACGTACCACCGGCGCAAACCCGGTCAGGGAGTCGGGCAGCATCCGATCATCGCTGAACAGGCTGGCACCGCGCAGACGTACGCTATCGAACAGTTCCCCCGGTGTGTAGATCTCACCCGCCATCAGCTGTGACTGCAACCGGCTCACTTCGTGTTGCACGTAGGTGGCGCTGCTTTGATAACCCGAGGCGACCTCTGAATGACTGTAGCTGCCAGTATGGCGCCAGTGCCAATCGCCAAGGTTGAGTCCGGTGTTCACGCCCAGGTAGCTGGAGCCGAGTGTGCGCGTACCGGCCTGGGTGGCGAACGTATTGGCGTTGTACCGTACAAAGGCGGCGTCGATCCCGCTGTCCCAGTGCTGCGGGTCGACATAGCCCCGCGCCTTGCGCGCCAGGTAAACCTGCGGCACTTGCAGGTCGAGGCGGTTTTCGCCTGAATCGAATTGGCTGCTGGCACCCGGCAGATAGGTCCCGATCTGCGCACAGCGCGCAAACGGCATGTGGGAGGCCTGATTGAGCTCATTGGAATCCAGGTCAATGCCAAACCTGAGCAGCGCATCGCGCTCCAGGCACAGCTGCGCCGTTTGCTGTCCTTCGACCGCGCTGAAGGTTAGGTTTTCACGCCCGATCCACTGGCCGTTGAGATGAATGTCGGTGCGATAGTTGCCAGGTAGCACGACGTTACCTTGGCCGAACTTTGCAATATCGATCTGCAGGCTGGCCCGGCCACCCGCGAAGAAAGCCGGGTTGAACTCGACCTGTTCTGCGCTATTGGCGGCCATGGCATGGGCGCCGCTCACCAGCAGCAAGCTACGCATCGTCTGCTTTAAACGGGGCCGGCTTGCGAGCCTGGCGGGCGGGTACAAACTCATTTTTCACGTTTCCATAAACCGGGCTCCCCGAATCTCGGCACAGGGCGTCCCTGCCCACTGAATGGGCATCAACCTAAGGTGTGTTCAATAAGGCGCAGCGGGATTGCTACATAAGAACGGTTGTCATGGAGAGACCTCTGCGCTGTGGCGGGTCTTGACCCCAAAGTCGTCGAGCGTCTGGAACTCCACGCTTGCAGCGCTGCCCATCGGGGGGGACAGGCGAGGCAACTCAAAGCGGGCGCGCCCACCTGGCGTCACCATGTTCTCGGCACTCGACGCTGCGGGTTCTCGGACATGACGCCGCCCTGCCACCCGCACTTCGATGCGTTCGAATGTCACGTGGTAAGGCGTGGGATTAAGGACTTCCAGCGCCAGGCCCTGTTCGGTCGAGACAGACCGCCACAGCAGCTTTCCAGGCGCTGCCTCGACCCCGTAAGGCAAGTTCGACGGGCGCCAAAACAACTTGATGCGTGAGTGGAAGGCGAATTGCAACTGATCGCCCGGTTGGCCGCCATGCGATCGTGAGGGCACTTCCAGCACGTTGAACCAGAACAGGCTTTCCTGTGCCGACGGCAAGGCCTCGCCGGTGTAGGCCAGGCGTACAACCTGTTGCTTGCCTGGCTCCATGCGAAAGATCGGCGGTGTGAGAATGAAGGGCGCTGTCGCCAGATCCGGCGTTGAATACTCATCGCCGTTGTCCAGCCAGGCCTGGATCAGCACCGGTGCCTGGTTCTTGCTGTGCAGCCTGATGCTCACCTCCTTGTCGTCCTGCGGGTAAACAATTCGGGTGCTGTTGATGATCACGCTCGCCTGCGCGGTGAGCGTGGTCAACAGCGCAAGCATCAACGCCATGCACTGCAGCGGTAAGTGTGAGCGGGTGGTGGCCGGCATGTTATCGATCATCCTGCGGATGAAGGGTAAGGCGGGCCGAGTGAGGTACTCGGGCGCCAAAATCGCTGACGGTGCTGAACTCGACCGTAGGCGTATCGACCGGCTGATGGCGTAGCAGGGGCAGCACAAACAGTTTCACGTCGCCAGCAGGCATCAGCAGGCTGTCATCGACGGCTTTGTTTGCAGCTTTACTGAACCGCTTGCCGCCGCTCAGCAACTCAATCGAGGCGAGGGAAATATGGTACGGCGTAGGATTGGTGGCTTGCAGGGCGAACCCCTGTTCATGGGCTACCAGCTTCCATTGCAGCTTTTCGGCGGCGCTGTCGACTGGGTAGGGCAATGCCTGCGGACGCACAAACACACGCAGACGGGTGCGGAACGACAATTCAATCTGGTTTTTCTGCGCGGCGTCGGCGGCGAGCGGAGGTACTTCCAGCACGTTCAGCCAGAACAGGCTTTCGCGGTCGGTCGGCAAGGCGCCTCTAACATAGCGGAGGCGCAAGGCTTGTTGCTGGCGCGGTTCAATGCGGAAGATCGGTGGCGAAAGAATGAAGGGTGTGTGTGCTGTTGCCGGTATCGAATGCCGGTCGCCCGTGTCCAGCCAGGTTTGCACCAGCGCCGGAAGTGGCCCCTTGTTCTCCAGGCGCACCACGACTTCCTGCTGCTGTATGGGGTAGATCACGCGTGTGCCATGGATGATCACGCCTGCCCGAGCAGGAAGCGGCAGCAGCGAGAGCCACGCGCAAGCAGCGGTAGCAGCCAGCATCAGGCAGGCGATTCTTTTCATCGTTTCAGGCCTCTGGAATGCCTTACTCGGCGTACTCGATCAAAAAGCCCACACGGGTGTTGACCTTACCTTCGGTTGCGGGGCCGCTTGCGTACATCTGCGCCGCCAGTGGGATGACTGCCTGGTTGTCGACGATCACCGCGCCTGCCGATTTCTCGGTGTAGACGTTGATCGGCGTGCCATCGCGCTGAGTCACTTCCACCTGTACGTTCTTGGCGCTGCTGGTGTCGGTCGGGTCGTCGTAGCCGTCGATGTTCAAGCGCCCGGTCGCCACATCAATGGCCGGGCTGGTCGGATCGAAGGCAACCATGGCGATGCGCCCGTTGGTGCAACTGCCTTCGCCTGGCGCTCCGATACGGATGGTGAAGCCTGTCGGGTTGGCGCGACTGCCAGCGCTTGCCAGGCGTGCCGCCGAGACGCCGCCCAGGTTGACGTCCTTGACGATTGCGCCAGAGCCGGGTGCCGCACCTTCTACCGTGCAAGTCAGGTCGGTCACAAGACCGCTGAACTTGATAATGCCATCTGCTGCGTATGCCGATTGTGAGGCGACGGCGGTCAAGACCAGGATGGCCGCAACCGTGGAGAGGAGGTTAACTTTCATGGTGTTCCCAGTCGTGATTCATAGGTATGGCCCATCGCAGTTGAAAGCACTGATCTCTCGACTGGCGGGGTGCCCTAATTTGTCGCGTTTGCCGAGCGGCATCTATAGCGAACTAACGAGACTCATCTCGTGATCGTTCGATAAGTTGCTTTCAACTTATGTAGGTGTTTTCTGTAGTCCTGGGAATTGTCTGTAAGTTATGACTGAAGGACTTTAACTTGCTGAGTTGTCGTATTGATCCTGGGCTGTAACTGGGTATACCGTGTATTTAACCAGAGCGATTATGGGGGCGGTGCTGTATTCACTTATATGGGTGTAATTATGGCTACTTCAATATCCACTGCGCATACCGTCATGCTGTTGGATGACCACGAGATGGTTCGGCAGGGCATCGAGTTGGGGTTGAGCAAAGAAGCCGACCTCGCTGTGATCGGTTCCTTCGGAACAGGCAGGGAACTGCTGGAAGCCCTTAAGCAGCGGCCGGCCGATGTCGTGGTGATGGACTTTATCCTCGCACCATCGGACAGCGATGGCCTCAGCCTGATCCAGGTACTGCACCGGCGCTTCAGCACCTGCAGGCTCTTGATTGTGTGTTCGCACTACACGCCGGCCATTGTTTCTTTGTCGTTGAAGGCGGGATGCAGGGGGATTATGGGGAAAAGCCAGAACCTGACGGAGTTGATCACGGCTATCCGAACGGTCGCCCAGGGACGGATCTACCTGCAGCTTTGTATGGTGCCCGCGTTGCAGGGTGTACAGTCCGTGTTGGAGGGGGGAAAGATTAAATCGGAAACAGAT
Organism: Pseudomonas sp. B14(2022); assembly: GCF_012030485.1. Lineage (NCBI taxonomy): Bacteria > Pseudomonadati > Pseudomonadota > Gammaproteobacteria > Pseudomonadales > Pseudomonadaceae > Pseudomonas > Pseudomonas sp. B14(2022). The sequence continues at coordinate 248,856 of NZ_JAAUVM010000006.1, read as the reverse complement.
TTTTCAATACCACTGCGGGTCAACGAGTGTCTGACGCCTAAAGAGCAGGAAGTATTGCGTTGTTTTCTGGACGGTATGTCCGTGAATTCAATTGCGCAAAAGTTTTCGCGTAGTGCAAGTACGATCAGTACGCAAAAACAATCAGCCTATCGAAAACTGGGGATCAGGAACGACAGTGAACTGTTCAAGTTTACTCACCAGTTCGGGCAGCTTGGGTAGTTAATCCTGATCCTCCAGATAACGCAGCGCCAACCGTTCAGTCGCCAGCCGTGCCGATGTCAGCAGGTGCGGTGCTACCAGCATCATGATCTGGTACACCACCACCCGAACCTCGCCCTCACGGTCAAGAATGCGTTGGTAATCCAGGGAAAACAGCAGGGTCATAGTGATCTGTTCCACCAGTTGCCCCAGCGCTTGAGTATCGCTGACCACTTGCCCGGCCGCCTGCAACCTCGCCAGCAAGGATGCCAGGGTGCGTTTGAGCGCCGTGAGCAGGTTGCGAATGCCTTTGGCCAGCTTTGGCAGACGTCCCGCCAGGTTCGACAGGTCCTGGAACAAAAACCGGTACTGGGCCATGCGCTCGACGATCAGGTGCAGGAACAGCCAGTAATCCTGGGCCTGCAGTTGCGCGTCCGCCGGTGGGTCGAGCAGCGGCGCCAACTCAGATTGGAAACGCTCGAACAGGCCAATGACCAGCGGTTCCTTGCCATGGAAATGGTAGTAGAGGTTGCCGGGGCTGATCCCCATTTCATTGGCCACCTCCATGGTCGACACGTTCGGTTCGCCCTTCTGGTTGAACAACTGCAGAGCACATTCAAGGATACGGTCGCGGGTCTTCATCCAGTCTTCTTAATCTGATCGTTGAGCTCAGCGCACGCGCACGTAGGTGCCCGGCGCCGCTTCCATCGGTGGGTAATTCTGGTTGCCCAGGGCAGTGAGGGTCTCGCGCTGTACGCCCGAGCGCTGCTGGATCCACGCCAGCCACTGTGGCCACCAGCTGCCTTCGACGTGGCTGGCGTCGTAGTACCAGGCGCGTGGGTCGCTGCTCATCTTGGGGTTTTCGACGTAGTTGGCCTTGGGGTTGCCCGGGGGGTTGAGGATGCTCTGGATATGCCCGCTGTTGGACAGCACAAAGCGCCGTTCACCACCCAGCAATTGCGTGGAGCGATACACCGCGTCCCACGGCGTGATGTGGTCGTTGATCCCGGCCACGCTGAAGCTGTCCACCGTGACCTTCTGCAAGTCGATGGGCGTGCCACACACCTCCAGGCCACCGGGATGGCTCAGGGGGTTGTGCTTGAAGAAATCGAGCAGGTCGCCATGCAGCGCGGCGGGCAGGCGCGTGTTGTCGTTGTTCCAATAAAGGATGTCGAACGCAGGCGGTTCCTTGCCCAGCAGGTAATTGTTGATCCAGTAGTTCCAGATCAGGTCATTGGGGCGCATCCACGCGAACACCCTGGCCATGTCGCGGCCGTCGAGCACGCCTTGCTGGTAGGAACGGCGCTTGGCTGCTTCCAGGGTTTGCTCGTCGACGAACAACGTGGCAGGGCTGTCGATCTGGCTGTCCAGCAGGCTCACCAGGTAGCTGGCGCTGGAGATGCGCCGCAGCTGGCGCTTGGCTTGCAAGTGGCCTTGCAGGGCGGCGATGGTCAGGCCCCCGGCGCAGGCACCCATCAGGTTGACCTCGCGGGCGCCGGTGATGGCCCGGCAGACGTTGAGCGCTTCTTCCAGCGCCGCCACATAGGTGGACAAACCCCACTCGCGATGGCGCACGTCTGGGTTGCGCCAACTCACCATGAAGGTTTGCAGGCCGTTCTTGAGGGCGTACTGCACGAAGCTGTTGGCCGGGCTCAGGTCGAATATGTAGTACTTGTTGATTTGCGGCGGCACGATCAGCAGTGGCCTGGCGTACTGTTTTTCGCTCATGGGCTTGTATTGGATCAACTCCAGCAGCTCATTGCGAAACACCACCGAGCCTGGGGTGGTGGCCACGGTCTTGCCGACTTCGAAGGCCTGTTTGCTCACCTGGCGCGGCAGGCCGTGGTTGTGCAGCAGGTCATCGAACAGGTTGCTCACGCCGCGCACCACACTGTTGCCGCCGGAGTTGAGCAGCTCCTTGACGGCCAGGGGGTTGAGCAGGGTGTTGGAGGGCGACACGGCGTCGTTGATCAAGGCGAAGGCAAAGTGCGCCCGCGCGCGGTCGTCGTCACTCAGTGAACTGTCATCGATCCACTGGCGGGTCTGCTTCTGCCAGCTCAAATAGGCTTGCAGGCTACGTCGGTAGAACGGGTTGAGCGCCCAGGTCGGGTCGCTGAAGCGGCTGTCCCGTGGGTTGGGCTCGTGCACGGTTTCACCCAGCAGCACGCGCCCCAGCTGACCGCCCAGGGCCAGGGCGTGACGGGCGGTATGCACCGGGTTGCGCCAGCCGTGGGCGGCAACGCTGCGCAGGGTCGACAGCAAATCCCGACCGCGCAGGCCGGTGATCGCGCTTTGTGCGTTGATGAACGCGGCAGGGGTGGGCGCCGGGTTCGTCACGGGTCTTTCTCGCATGAGCCAACACTCCTTCGTCAAGCCATCAACAGGCACGCCAATTCAGAACCATAGTCGGTTCTGGGCAAGTTGCGCGGCGGTGTGGTCCTTACACCGCTGGTCGCGGGTGAATCACGGCCCGCATGCGCTCCTCCTCGAGAAACTTCATGATGATCGGTGCCACGGCTTCAGCCCGGGTGATCAGGAACAGGTGGCCGTCATCGATGATGTGCAACTGTGCGTTGGGAATGCGCCAGGCCAGCATGCGCATGTTGACCAGCGGGATCAGCGGGTCGTCGTCCCCGGCCAGCACCAGGGTGGGCTGGCGGATCTTGTGCAGCCAATGGATGCTGGTCCAGCCCAGCCCAGCGAACAGCTGCCAGTAATAGCCCAGCTTGCCGGCCGAGCGCACTTTGCTCGCGTGCTCGGCCGCCAGTTTCGAATCGCGGCGGAACGAACCGCCATAAATCATCGGTGCGATGCGCACCACATGGGACGGTTGGATATAACGCCGGGGGCTGGCCATCAGCCACAACACCTTCGGCTTGCCCGGCACCATAAAGGCACCGGCCGCGGTCGCCGCCAGGATCAGCTTCTTGCAGCGCTCCGGGTAGTCGTAGGCAAACTGCTGTGCCAAGGCGCCACCCCAGGACACGCCCACCGCATTTACCTGGCCGTAATCCAGGTAATCGAGCATGCGTGCAGTGAGCTTGGCCAGGCCGGGAAAACGATAAGGCCGGTTGGGCGTCGAGGAACCGCCCACGCCCGGCACATCGAAGGCGATCACTTCCAGGTCCGGGTCCAGGGCCTGGACAAACGGAAACACCAGCTCAAGGTTGGCGCCGATGCCATTGAAGATAAGCAACGGCGTCAAGTGGGGCTTGCCTGGGCGTACCGCCGTGCGGATGGTCTGGCCATCCAGGTCGATGGTACGGAAGATGAACGGTTGCGGCATGCTCAGACCCTGTGAAGTGTTACAGCTGGAATGCAGTCAGTGTGGGAAGGGGCTTGCTCCCGATAGCCGTGTGCCAGTTTCAGATGTTGTGCCTGACACGCCACAATCGGGAGCAAGCCCCTCCCACATTTGAACGCATTTCAATTTAGCGTTCGTGTACGTAAGTCCCTGGGGCGGCTTCCGCTGCGGCATAGGTCTTGTTACCCAAAGTCGTCGGCGCCTTCTTCAGCTTGCCCGCTCGCTCCGCCTGCCATGCCTGCCAGTGCAGCCACCAGGAATCGGTGTGCTTGGTCGCATTCTCCTGCCACTCCAACGGCTTGCCTGCCAAGCCATCGCTGGTCTGGTAGCGCGCCTTGGGGTTGCCCGGCGGGTTGAGGATGCTCTGGATATGCCCGCTGCTGGACAGTACGAATTCCACCTTGCCACCAAACAGCTGAGCCGACTTGTAGCACGACTGCCATGGCGTGATGTGGTCGTTGGTGCCGGCCAGTGAGTAAATATCGGCCGTGACCTGCTTGAGGTCGATCGGCGTGCCGCACACTTCCAGGGCATTGGCGCGCACGAGTGGGTTGTTTTTGAACAGCTCGATCAGGTCGCCGTGGAACGCCGCCGGCAAGCGCGTGGTGTCGTTGTTCCAGAACAGGATGTCGAACACCGGCGGCTCATTGCCCAGCAGGTAGTTGTTGACCCAGTAGTTCCAGATCAGGTCGTTGGGGCGCATCCAGGCGAACACTTTGGCCATGTCGCGGCCCTCCAGCACGCCGGCCTGGTAGGAGTGGCGCTTGGCTGCTTCCAGGGTCTGTTCATCCACAAACAGCGCCACCTGGGTGTCCAGGGTGGTGTCCAGCACGCTCACCAGCAGGGTCAGGGCGTTGACTTTCTTCTCACCCAGCGCCGCGTAGTGGCCGAGCAGGGCGGTGCAGGTGATGCCGCCGGAGCAGGCGCCGAGCATGTTGATGTCCTTGCTTCCGGTGATTGCCGTGACTACATCGACCGCTTCCTTGAGCGCCTCGATATAGGTCGACAGGCCCCACTCGCGCTGGGCCTTGGTCGGGTTGCGCCAACTGACGATAAAGGTCTGCTGCCCATTGCGCAGGCAGAAGCGCGCCAGGCTCTTCTCCGGGCTCAGGTCGAATACGTAGAATTTGTTGATCTGCGGCGGTACCACCAGCAACGGGCGTTCGTGCACCTGTTCGGTGATCGGCTTGTACTGGATCAGCTCCAGCACGTCGTTGCGAAATACCACCGCCCCCTCGGTGATGCCCAGGGTCTTGCCGACTTCGAACGCGCCCATGTTGACCTGGCTCGGCATGCCGCCGTTGTGCACCATGTCCTTGGCCAGGTGCGACAGGCCGTCGAGCAGGCTCTTGCCGCCAGTTTCAAAGAAGCGTTTGACCGCCGCCGGGTTGGCCGCGCTGTTGGTGGGCGCCATGGCTTCGGTCATCAGGTTGATCACGAAGTGGCCGCGGCTGATGTCCTGTTCCGACAGGTTACTGTCGCCTATCCAGTCATGCAGTTCCTTGCGCCACGCCAGGTAGGTTTGCAGGTAGCGTTTGTAGAGCGGGTTCTGGCTCCAGGCGGGGTCGTGAAAGCGACGGTCATCGCTTTCGGGCTGCAGCTGCGATTTGCCGAACATCACGTTCTTCAATTCAACGCCAAAGTGGGCGACGTGCTTGACGCTGTGCAACGGCTGCTTGATGGCTTGGGTCAGCACCATCTTGGCCGAGGTCAGTAAATCCTTTTTACGTAACGCGATGATCGGGTTGAGCCCCAGGGTGTTTTCCGAGGCCTGGCGTTTCAAGTCATCGTTGTTCTTGTTACTCATCTACGACGCTCCATTGTCCGAAAGACGAGTACCGGGTACCGCTGCGCACCAGGTTTCGATACACAACACAAGCCAGGTACTGCGACTCGGGTGACCGTTGATACCGCATCGTCAAATGCAGGGAACTTGCCAGTTCCATTGGTTACCCGAGTTTAATTTTTTTCGCAAGCGGGCCAATCGTTGGCCACGCGACAGGGCATTCAAGCAGATGAAATTAGAAAATGCCCTCTAAAGAGCAAGAGGCTTGAACTAGAGCATTAGCCGCACGACCGATTCACTCGGGTCGCGGGTTTTTCCGGCCGCCTTGAGCTCGGCAAGATAATCGGCCCACAACGCATCCTGACGCACGGCCAATTGGTAGAGGTAGTCCCAGGTGAACAGTCCGCTGTCATGCCCGTCGTCGAAGGTCAATTTCAGGGCGTACTGGCCGGCCGGTTCGATCTTGGTCAGGCGCACGTTGAGCTTGCCGAACTGCAGGATAGGTTTGCCATGGCCCTGGACCTCGGCGGAAGGCGAGTGCACCCGCAGCAGTTCGGCGGGCAACTGGTAAACCTCGTCGGGGCCGTAGGTGAGGCCTAGGGTGTTGGAGGTTTTGTGCAGGTTTACAGCGGTAGGAAACTTGGCCATATGAGGTGCTCTTGAATAAACCGGCTTAAAAACGTGGGAGGGGGCTTGCCCCCGATGGCAGTGGGTCAGCTATAGATAAGCTGACTGATCCACCGCTATCGGGGGCAAGCCCCCTCCCACATTTGAAGCAAAGCAGTTCTGTGTGAGGCTTACAGAATATACCGCGACAAGTCCTCGTTCTGCGCCAATTCGCCCAAGTGGCTGTTGACGTAGTCGGCATCGATCTTGATCGCTACGCCATTCTGCAAGCCTGCCATGTCGCCGGCGCTGAAGGACACTTCCTCAAGCAGGCGCTCAAGCAGCGTGTGCAGGCGACGCGCACCGATGTTCTCGGTCTTCTCGTTGACCTGCCAGGCAATCTCCGCCAGGCGCTTGATACCGTCCGGCAGGAACTCGATGCCCAGCCCTTCGGTTTTCAGCAGCTCGCGATATTGCTCGGTGAGCGACGCATGCGGTTCGCTGAGGATGCGCTCGAAGTCGCCCGGGGTCAGCGCCTTGAGCTCTACGCGAATCGGCAGTCGACCTTGCAACTCGGGCACCAGGTCGCTTGGCTTGCTCAGGTGGAACGCCCCCGAAGCGATAAACAGAATGTGGTCGGTCTTGACCATGCCCAGCTTGGTATTGACGGTACAGCCTTCGATCAGCGGCAGCAGGTCGCGCTGCACACCTTCGCGGGATACATCGACGCCGCCGGAGTTGCCGCGCTTGGCCACTTTGTCGATCTCGTCGATAAACACGATGCCGTGCTGTTCAACCGCTTCCAGGGCCTTGGCCTTGAGTTCTTCCTCGTTCACCAGGCGCCCGGCTTCTTCGTCGCGCACCAGCTTCAGCGCTTCCTTCACCTTGAGCTTGCGGCTTTTCTTCTTGCCCTTGCCCATGTTGGCGAACAGGTTCTGCAGCTGGCTGGTCATCTCTTCCATGCCAGGCGGTGCGGAGATGTCGACGCCCGAGACTTCAGCGACTTCGATCTCGATTTCCTTGTCGTCCAGCTGGCCTTCACGCAGACGCTTGCGGAACAGCTGGCGGGTGTTGGAATCCGAGGCCGGTGCTGCGTCTTCGTTGAAGCCCATGCGCGCCGGTGGCAGCAGGGCGTCGAGGATGCGTTCTTCGGCGGCGTCTTCGGCGCGGTGGCTGACTTTGGTCATTTCCTGTTCGCGCAGCAGCTTGAGGGCAGCGTCGGCCAGGTCACGAATGATCGACTCGACATCGCGGCCCACATAGCCGACTTCGGTGAACTTGGTGGCTTCGACCTTGATGAACGGCGCGTTGGCCAGCTTGGCCAGGCGTCGCGCGATCTCGGTTTTACCGACGCCGGTCGGGCCGATCATCAGGATGTTCTTCGGCGTTACTTCAACGCGCAATTCTTCGGGCAGTTGCATCCGGCGCCAGCGGTTACGCAGCGCGATGGCAACGGCGCGCTTGGCATCGTCCTGGCCGATGATATGGCGATTGAGTTCATGGACGATTTCGCGGGGAGTCATGGACATAGTGTTTGGCGGCCTCAAGCGGGAATAAGCCTACGGCTTACTCGGCGAGGTCCTGCTCCTCAATGGTGAAGTTGTGGTTGGTGAACACGCAGATGTCGCCGGCGATGCCCAGGGCAGTCTCGACGATTTCGCGGGCCGACAGGTCGGTCTTCTTCAACAGTGCGCTGGCTGCGGCTTGTGCATAACCACCGCCGGAGCCCATGGCGATCAGGCCATGTTCAGGCTCAACCACATCGCCGTTACCGGTGATGATCAGGGACGCATCTTTGTTGGCGACGGCCAGCATGGCTTCCAGGCGGCTGAGGGAGCGGTCGGTGCGCCATTCTTTGGCGAGTTCGACAGCGGCGCGTACGAGGTGGCCCTGGTGTTTTTCCAGCTGGCCTTCGAAACGCTCGAAGAGGGTGAATGCGTCGGCGGTGGCACCGGCAAACCCGGCGAGGACCTGGCCGTGGTACAGGCGACGCACTTTTTTCGCGTTGCCTTTCATCACGGTATTGCCCAGGGAAACCTGGCCGTCGCCGCCCATGACGACTTTGCCGTGGCGACGTACTGAAACGATGGTGGTCAAGGGGAGAGTCTCCACGCAGCGGGGCGAAAATGCCCTGATGGAAACTCATATGGGGGTGGCGGGGGGGATTTCAACCATAGGGGTTTATGGCGGACGAGTGGTGTTTATCGGTCTGACACACATTTCAGAGCGCTGCAGAACCAAATGTGGGAGGGGCTTGCCCCCGATAGCGGAGTGGCAGTCAATGAATCTGGTGACTGATACACCGCCATCGGGGGCAAGCCCCCTCCCGCATTTTGATCGAAGTTGAGCCCGAATCAGCGGCTCTGGCGCTGTTGTAACAACAGGTTGCTAAACCCGGCCCCGGCCAATTGTTTCTGCGCCACGGTCAGCTGTTCGCGGTTGCTGAACGGCCCCACCAGTACGCGATACCAGGTCGCGTCCTTCACCGTGCCGGACTCCACCGTCACCGTCTGGCCCAGCAGAATGATTTGCGCACGCACGCGATCCGCGTCCGCCTGTTTCGGGAAGGAGCCCGCTTGCAGGAAGAACTTGGTCACAGGGGCGGCTTTGGTCTCCGCCACCGGTGGTGCTGGCGGCGGAGTAATCCCGGCCAGTGCTGCCTGGGCCCGCGCGGTGTCGATTTTCGCTGCTTCTGCCGGGGTTACCGGGGTGGTCGGCACTTGCGGCGTCGGCAGGGTTTTCTCCGGCACGGCGTCAGGTGGCACGATCACTTCCGATTCCGGCAGCAGCGTATAGAAGTCGTACTTCGGCTTTACGGGTGCCGTTGGGCTCGGCGCAGTCTTGTTGGCTTCAGCCATTTTCGTGGCCTTCTGCTGTTCCTGCTTGACGCGTTTGACGTCATCGCCCTGGCCTGGGTCCAGCTTCATCAGGAACACGATAAACGCGCCAACCGTGAGGCCGATGGCCATCCACAACCAGCCCGGGATCGGCTTCTTCGCCGGGGCCTGGTAGCGGCTGGCGCCGCGCTTGGGTGCAGGTTTTTTCTTGGCAGCCAACTTACATACGCTCCAGAGTTTCCAGGCCCAACAGTTCCAGGCCTTGCTTGAGGGTCCGTCCAGCCAGTGCGGCGAGGCGCAGGCGACTTTGCTTCTGGGCTTCGTCGTCGGCAGTGAGGATTGGGCAGTTCTCGTAGAAGCTGGAGAACAACCCGGCGACTTCGTACAGGTAGGTGCAGAGGATATGCGGCGTGCCTTTCTCGCCGACGCTGTTCAGCACTTCGCCGAATTGCGCCAGCTTGGCGGCCAGTTCCTGTTCATGGGGCGCGTCCAGCACGATCCGGCCTTCGACTTCGCTGAAGTCCTTGCCCAGCTTGCGGAACACACCGGCCACGCGGGTGTAGGCGTACAGCAGGTACGGCGCGGTGTTGCCCTCGAAGTTGAGCATCAGTTCGAAGTTGAAGCTGTAGTCGCTGGTGCGGTGCTTGGACAGGTCGGCGTATTTCACCGCGCCAATCCCCACCACGCGGGCGATGTTGCGCAGGTCGGCTTCGGCCAGCTCCGGGTTCTTTTCCTTCACCAGGTTGTAGGCACGGTCCTGGGCTTCGTTGAGCAGGTCGATCAGCTTCACGGTGCCGCCGTCGCGGGTCTTGAACGGGCGGCCGTCGGCGCCGTTCATGGTGCCGAAGCCCATGTGCTCCATGTGCATCGGGTGGGTGACGAAACCGGCGCGACGTGCCACTTCGAACACCTGCTGGAAGTGCAGGGCCTGGCGTTGGTCGACGAAATACAGCGCACGGTCGGCCTTGAGTACACCACTGCGGTAGCGCACGGCCGCCAGGTCGGTGGTGGCATAGAGGTAGCCGCCATCGGCCTTGACGATGATCACCGGCAGCGGCTCGCCGTCGGCGGTCTTGAATTCTTCGAGGAACACGCACTGCGCGCCGTTGCTCTCGACCAGCAGGCCCTTGGCCTTGAGGTCGTTGACCACGTTGATCAGGTCGTCGTTGTAGGCGCTTTCGCCCATTACGTCGGCCATGGTCAGCTTGACGTTGAGCAGCTCGTAGATTTCCTGACAGTGGGACAGCGAGATCTCGCGGAAGCGGCCCCACAGTTCCAGGCATTCCTTGTCGCCGGCTTGCAGCTTGACCACCAGGCCGCGCGCGCGATCGGCGAACTCCTCGGATTCGTCGAAACGCTTCTTGGCGGCGCGGTAGAAGTTCTCCAGGTCCGACAGCTCGTTGCTGGTGATCGGGTTTTCCTGCAGATAAGCCATCAGCATGCCGAACTGGGTGCCCCAGTCGCCCACATGGTTCTGGCGGATCACGGTGTCGCCGAGGAATTCCAGCACCCGCGCCACGCCGTCGCCGATGATGGTTGAGCGCAGGTGGCCGACGTGCATCTCTTTGGCCAGGTTGGGCGCCGACAGGTCAATGGCCACGCGCTGAGCCGGACCGGCCTTGCGCACGCCGATCCTGGCGTCGGCCAGGGCTGCATCCAGGCGTGACGCCAGGGCCTGGGTGTTCTGGAAGAAGTTGATAAAGCCCGGGCCGGCGATTTCGGCCTTGGTAACACTCTCGTCGGCGGGCAGCGCGGCGATGATTTTCTCCGCCAGGTCGCGCGGCTTCATGCCGGCCGGCTTGGACAGCATCATCGCAATGTTGCTGGCGAAGTCGCCGTGGGTCTTGTCGCGGGTGTTTTCCACCTGGATCGCCGGCGTCAGGCCTTCAGGCAACACACCTTCGTTGACGAGTTGGGTGAGGGCTTGTTGGATCAGCTGGCGAATGGTGTCTTTCATGGTGTTCTCTTTCGACCGCAAGCGGCGGCGCGCGATGCGCAGGTGGAAAAGCTGGGCATTATCCGTGGCGAGGGCGGGCTTGCCAACCTTCGCAGGACCTGTGGCCAGGCTTAATACAAATCTACCGGGTCTACATCCAACGACCATCGCACCTGGCGGCCACTCGGCATTTGCTCCAGCGCAAGCAACCAGCTACTTAATAGCCGATGCAGCGGTGCACGGGATGTCGCTTGCAACAGTAGCTGAGCACGATAACGCCCGGCGCGACGTTCCATGGGCGCTGGCACCGGGCCAAGCAGCTCGATGCCGCTCAGCCCCAGCTCGCCGAGCAAGCGTTCGGCGGCGCTGCAGGCTTCATCCAGAAAGCCCTCGGCCTGCCCCGGTTTATGGGCTTCGGCGCGCAGCAGCGCCAAGTGTGCAAAGGGCGGCAGGCCGGCGGAGCGGCGTTCGCTCAGCGCCTGTTCGGCGAAGGCGAAGTAGCCTTGTTCTGTCAGTTGAATCAGCAGCGGATGGTCGGCCAGGTGGGTCTGGATAATCACCTTGCCCGGCTCTTCGGCACGCCCGGCGCGGCCGGCGACCTGCACGATCAACTGCGCCATGCGTTCGCTGGCGCGGAAGTCGCCGGAGAACAGGCCGCCGTCGGCATCCAGGATCGACACCAGGGTCACCCGTGGGAAGTGGTGTCCTTTGGCGAGCATCTGCGTACCCACCAGGATGCACGGCTGGCCCTTCTGGATGGTGGCGAAGAGCTGGTTCATCGCGTCCTTGCGCGACGTACTGTCGCGGTCGACCCGCAATACCGGGTAGTCCGGGAACAAAATGCCCAGGCGCTCCTCGGCGCGCTCGGTGCCTGCGCCCACCGGGCGCAGGTCGACCTTGCCGCACTGCGGGCAGTGGCGCGGTACACGCTCCACATGGCCGCAATGGTGGCAACGCAGCTCGCCATGGCGCTGGTGCACGGTCATGCGCGCATCGCAGCGTTCGCACTCGGACATCCAACCGCAGTCATGGCACAGCAGCGTCGGTGCAAAGCCTCGGCGGTTGAGAAATACCAAGACCTGCTGGCCGGCCGCCAGTGTCTGGCCGATAGCTTGTTGCATCGGCCCGGAAATGCCGCTGTCCAGAGGCCGGCTTTTTACGTCCAGGCGCAGGAAGCGGGGTTGCTTGGCGCCGCCTGCCCGCTCGTTCAAGCGCAGGAGCCCGTAACGACCGGTGTAGGCGTTGTGCAGGCTTTCCAGGGAGGGTGTGGCCGAGCCCAGCACAATCGGGATGTCTTCCTGGCGCGCGCGCACCAGTGCCAGGTCGCGGGCGTGGTAGCGCAGGCCTTCCTGTTGCTTATAGGAGCCGTCGTGCTCCTCGTCGATGATGATCAGCCCGGGATTTTTCATCGGCGTGAACAACGCCGAGCGGGTGCCGATAATAATGTCGGCTTCGCCATCCCGCGCCGCCAGCCACGACTCCAGGCGCTCACGGTCATTGATCGCCGAGTGCACCAGGGCGATGCGCGCATTGAAACGCTGTTCGAAGCGCGCCAGGGTCTGCGGGCCCAGGTTGATCTCGGGGATCAGCACCAGTGCCTGTTTGCCGGCCTGCAGGGTTTCGCGGATCAGCTGCAAATAGACTTCGGTCTTGCCGCTGCCGGTGACGCCGGCCAGCAGGAACGCATGGAAGCTGCCTGCACCTGCGTGAATCGCTTCATAGGCGGCGCGTTGTTCAGGGTTCAGCGGCAGTTCGGGCTGGGCCAGCCAGTGTTCGTGACGCGGGTCGGGGGCGTGCTTGCGGATTTCCACCTGCACCAAACCCTTGGCCAGCAACAGGTCGAGGCTGTCCTTGCTCAGCATCAGCTTGCTCAATAGCTGATGGGCGACGCCATGGGGATGCTGGGCCAGGGTCGCCAGGGCTTCCCGCTGGCGCGGGGCGCGGGCGATGCGCGGGTCGTCAAGGCGTGCGCCGGGCACCGTCGACCAGAAGCGTTCCTGACGCGCTTCGGCCAGTTCGCCCTGGCGCAACAGCACCGGCAATGCCCAGCTCAACGTGTCACCGAGGCTGTGCTGGTAATACTGGGCGGTCCACAGGCACAGCTTGAACAGTGCGGGCGGCAGCGGTGGCGTGGCGTCGAGCATGGCGATGGCCGGCTTGAGCTTCTCGGCCGGCACTTCGCTGTGGTCGGCGACTTCCACCAGAATGCCGATCATCTCCCGGCGGCCAAACGGCACGCGCACGCGCATGCCTGGCTGCAACTGCGCCCGCAGCACACCGGCCGGAGCCCGGTAGTCGAACAGGCGGCGCAGGGGCGAGGGCAGGGCTAGGCGCAAAATGGCGTCGGGCACGCGGGGAGTCTCATATAAAGGCAGGCGGTGGCGCAGGGGCGGGAGCCTAGCAGACAGCGGGAGGCTTGGGGTAGCCGCCAGTTTTCTGATGAAAGGTGCTTTTATGTTGACACGCGACGGGTGTCGCCGCTTGCGCGTTTAAAAAGGTCTGGTAGAATCCGCGGCCTAATTACGTGCGGTATTCGACAATAGTGTCGAGTGGCGGCACGCTAGCCTGAGGAAGTCACCATGAAAGCCGATATCCATCCAGCGTACGAAACCATCGAAGTGACCTGCAGCTGCGGCAACAAGTTCGAAACTCGCTCGAACCTGTGCAAGCCACTGGGTACTGACGTATGCAACGAGTGCCACCCGTTCTACACCGGTAAGCAGAAAACTCTGGACACCGGCGGCCGTGTACAGCGCTTCGCAGATCGCTTTGGTGCTTTCGGCAAGAAGCCTGCTGCTACTCCAGCAGAGTAAGGCTCAAAAGCCTTATGGGCTTTTGCCAGCTGTTGAAAAAGGCGTCCCTTGTGGGCGCCTTTTTTGTGCCTGCGATTTGGTTGTCGGCGGCCCAGGCTCAGGTGTTTTGCCCGGCGCCAGCGGCCCTGGCCCGCGTGGAAGTGCAGCGGGTGGTGGATGGCGACACGGTGCGCCTCAAGGATGGCCGCAGTGTGCGGATGATCGGTATCAATGCCCCGGAAACCGGCAGGAAGGGGCGCGCCGACGAGCCTTTTGCGGTCGCGGCTCGTCAGCGTCTGCGGGCGTTGGTGCAGGCCAGCGGTGGTCGTGTCGGCGTGGTGCTGGGGCGTGAGGGCAAAGATCATTACGGCCGCACCCTGGCGCATCTCTATGGTGCCGACGGCAAGAACCTGGAGGCGCAACTGTTGGCCGAGGGCCTGGGGTTCCAGGTGGGCGTGGCCCCCAATGTCGATCTCGTCGCCTGTCAGCAGGCGGCTGAGAACAGCGCCCGCAACGCGCGGCTGGGCCTGTGGCGCCAATCGCCGGTGCAGTCCGTGGCGCACCTCAAGCGCTCCGGGTTTGCCGTGGTCAGCGGCCGGGTCAGTCAGGTAAAGCGCAATCGTGGTGGTATCTGGATTGAATTGCAGGGCTCACTGGTATTACGCATCGCCCCTGCTCTGGTCAGCCAATTCGATGCTGCCACGCTCAATGGTCTGCAAGGGCGCACTATCGAGGCGCGTGGGTGGGTGCAGGATCGCTCGCGACGTGGGGGCCTCAAAAATGGCCAGGCCCGCTGGCTCCTGCCGTTGACCGATCCGGGCATGTTCAAAACCTCGTCTTGAGAAAAATTGTAGACATTTTTTAATGCGATTGTGAACAGTTAAGCCCTTGTATACCGTGGCTCTTGGCCGAAAGTCTTACTGCAGGGCCCTTGACACCTGTGACTGCCCAGTCTTGTAGGGGCTTTACGACACGAGTATCCTCGGCGGTCCGTCGACCAACAGTAAAAGCGGAATGCCGATATGTCTGATTTGAAAACTGCCGCTCTCGAATATCATGCCCATCCTCGTCCAGGAAAGCTGAGTGTAGAGCTCACCAAAGCCACTGCCACCGCCCGCGACCTGTCGCTGGCCTACAGCCCTGGCGTGGCCGAGCCCGTACGTGAAATCGCCCGCGACCCTGAACTGGCGTACAAGTACACCGGCAAGGGCAACCTGGTTGCAGTGATTTCCGATGGCACCGCGATTCTGGGCCTGGGTAACCTCGGCCCACTGGCCTCCAAGCCAGTCATGGAAGGTAAAGGCGTGCTGTTCAAGCGCTTCGCCGGCATCGACGTTTTCGACATCGAAGTCGATTCCGAGAGCCCGCAGGCTTTCATCGACACCGTCAAGCGCATCTCCATCACCTTCGGTGGCATCAACCTGGAAGACATCAAGGCACCTGAGTGCTTCGAGATCGAAAAGGCCTTGATCGAGCAGTGCGACATTCCGGTATTCCACGATGACCAGCACGGCACCGCGATCGTCACCGCTGCCGGCATGATCAACGCCCTGGAAATCGCTGGCAAAACCCTGGCTGACGCCAAGATCGTCTGCCTGGGCGCCGGCGCTGCAGCCATCTCCTGCATGAAGCTGATCGTCAGCATGGGCGCCAAGCTGGAAAACATCTACATGGTCGACAGCAAGGGCGTGATCCAGTCCGAGCGTACCGACCTGAACCAATACAAGGCGATGTTTGCCCACCCGTCCTCCAAGCGTACCCTGGCTGACGCCCTGAACGGCGCCGACGTGTTCGTTGGCCTGTCCGGCCCGAACCTGCTGAGCGCTGAAGGCCTGAAGTCCATGGCGGCCAACCCGATCGTGTTCGCCTGCTCCAACCCTGATCCTGAAATCGCCCCGGAACTGGCCCACGCCACCCGTGACGACGTGATCATGGCCACCGGTCGTTCGGACTACCCGAACCAGGTCAACAACGTACTGGGCTTCCCGTTCATCTTCCGTGGCGCCCTGGACGTTCGCGCCAAGCGCATCAACGAAGAGATGAAAGTGGCTGCCGCCAACGCCCTGCGTGAACTGGCCAAGCTGCCGGTGCCTCAGGACGTGTGCGACGCCTACGGTGGCGCCAAGCTGGAATTCGGTCGTGAGTACATCATTCCGAAACCAATGGATAAGCGCCTGATCACCTTGATCTCCGATGCCGTGGCCAAAGCCGCGATCGAGACCGGTGTGGCCACACTGCCGTATCCGAAAAACTACCCGCTGCAAAGCGTGGATGATGTGTTCAACGGCTAAGCCGTTGTAGCGCACCAACAAAAAGCCCCGGCTCTCGCGAGTCGGGGCTTTTTGTTGGGGGCGATTAACTTGTGTCTTGTGGAGATCAAATGTGGGAGGGGGCTTGCCCCCGATGGCGGTGTGTCAGTCACTCGATGAGTTGGCTGGTCCAGTGCTATCGGGGCAAGCGCCCTCCCACATTGGGTTCTGCGTAGGCTTAAGGTCCAGGTTAGAACAGATCGATCGGCGCCGCTTCATCCGCCGGCAACGGGCTGCCCGGTACGACGCCGTTGCCCAGTTCATTGACCGACGGCGGCGTGTCTTCGCTCTTGAACAGTTCAAAGTACGCATTCGGCGTGCTCGGCGAAGCCGCACGGCCACTGACCGGGTCGATCCGCAGGCTGAGGATGCCTTCCGGCTCCGGTTGGGTGTGCAGCGGCTTGTCCTTCAGGGCGGCGCCCATGTAGCTCATCCAGATCGGCAGCGCGACGGTGCCACCGAACTCGCGGCGGCCAAGGCTTTCCGGCTGGTCGTAGCCGGTCCACACGGTCGTCACGTAGTCGGCGTTATAGCCGGAGAACCAGGCGTCCTTGGATTCGTTGGTGGTACCGGTCTTGCCCGCGATGTCCGCGCGGCCCAAGGCCAGGGCGCGCCGGCCGGTCCCCTTCTTGATGACGTCTTCGAGGATGCTGTTGAGGATATAGGTGGTACGCCCATCCACAATGCGCTCGGCCACGGCAGGTGCTTGCGGTTCAGGTGCAGCAGCATTGGCGGCTGGCGCGGTACCTGGGGTCGGCTCGATGGTGATACCGCCATTGCTTGGCGCCGCCAGGCCGTCCGTTGCGGCTACGCCGTTGACCACGTCACCCGGCACTCGCGGTGGGTTGGCGGTGAACAGGGTGTCGCCGTTGCGGCTTTCAATCTTGTCGATCAGGTACGGTGCGATCTTGTAGCCGCCGTTGGCGAAAGTACTCCAGCCGGTGGCGATTTCCATCGGTGTGAGGGTCGCGGTGCCCAGGGCCAGGGACAGGTTCGGCGGCAGGTCCGACTTGTTGAAGCCAAAGCGCGTGATGTAGTCGATGGTCTTGCCTACACCCATCGCCTGAAGCAAGCGGATCGACACGAGGTTACGCGACTTGTACAGCGCCTCACGGATACGGATAGGACCGAGGAAGGTGTTGGTGTCGTTCTTCGGACGCCATACTTTGTCCAGGTACTCGTCGACAAACACGATGGGCGCATCGTTGACCAGGCTGGCGGCGGTATAGCCGTTATCCAGGGCGGCGCTGTAGATGAACGGCTTGAAGCTCGAGCCCGGCTGGCGCTTGGCCTGGGTGGCCCGGTTGTAGTTGCTCTGTTCGAAGGCGAAGCCACCCACCAGAGCGCGGATTGCACCGTTCTGCGGGTCCAGCGATACCAGTGCGCCCTGGGCCAGCGGCACCTGGCTGAACTTAAGGCTGTCGTCCTTCTGGCGTTGCACGCGGATCAGGTCACCCACTTGCGCGACATCCGACGGCTGCTTGGGCATCGGGCCCATGCTGTTGGTGTTCAGGAACGGGCGCGCCCATTTCATGCTGTCCCAGGCCACATGGGCTTCGCCGGTGCGAGTCAGCACCTGCACGCCATCTTTCGTCACCTGAGTGACGATGGCCGGTTCCAGGCCGCTGATCGCACGTTGTTTGCCCAGCTCGGCCGTCCAGGCGCTCAGGGTCTTGCCCGGCAGGCGCGACTCAGGGCCTCGGTAGCCGTGGCGTTGGTCGTAGGTGATCAGGCCGGAATGCACTGAGTCATTGGCGATGTCCTGCAAATCGCTCGGAACCGTTGTGGTCACGCGGAAGCCTTCGGTGTAGGCCTCGCTGCCATAACGGCCGACCATCTCGGCACGCGCCATTTCAGCGATATACGGGGCATTCACTTCCGGTGTCTGCACGTGGTAGCTGGCGTTCAACGGCTCGGCCACCGCACTTTCATAGGCGGCCTGGTCGATCTTGCCCAGCTTGTACATGCGCCCCAGGATCCAGTCGCGGCGTTCTTTGCTGCGCGCCGGGTTGGCCAGGGGGTTGAAACGCGAAGGGGCCTTGGGCAGGCCGGCAATCATGGCCATCTGCGCCAGGCTGGCGTCACGAATCGACTTGCCGTAGTACACCTGGGAAGCGGCTTCGATGCCGTAGGCGCGGTTGCCCAGGTAGATCTTGTTGACGTACAGCTCAAGGATCTCGTCCTTGGTCAACTGACGCTCGATCTGCAATGCCAGCAGGATTTCAGTGGCCTTGCGCGAAAAACTGCGTTCGCTGGTAAGGAAGAAATTCTTCGCCACCTGCATGGTGATGGTGCTGCCACCGGATTGAATGTGGCCGCTTTTTACCAATTGCGTGGCGGCGCGCACCAGGCTGCTGGGGTCGACGCCATAGTGGTTGGCAAAATTATCGTCTTCGGCCGACAGCAACGCGCTGATGAAATTAGGTGGAATGTCGGCAAAACGGATCGGTGTGCGGCGCATTTCGCCGAACTCCGCGATCAGTTTTTCATCGCTGCTGTAGACCCGCAAAGGAATCTGCAACTGGATACTTCTGAGAGCCTCTACGGACGGTAAACCCGGACTAAGGTAGAGGTAGGCCCCGCTGAGTACGAGCAGCAGCCCGCAGACGATCGCGACAATGGAGTACCCGAAAAACTTCAGCAGACGGATCAAGGCTTTTGGATTTCCAGAGAAAAGAATGGGTTACGCGTCGGGGCATGCATGGCAAACGATGGATCGACCCGAGCTGCAGATAAAAAGCGGGGAAAAACGCTGGGCATTAAAGCATTTTTCGCCTTGGGGCGTCATTCGCGCCGGCTCAACAAGTCGACCGAATGCAGGGCGTTCAGCTGCAATCAGGCGTTAAGACAGGGAAAGCTTTGGGGAGTTTTATGGGAAAGGGATTTTTCAGGCGAAAAGTCGACACCGTCCTTGGCGTCGACATCAATGAGGCAGGGATCAGGCTGGTAGAGCTGAGCTGTTCAGCCAACCGTTACACCGTGCAGGGCTACGCCACACAGGCGCTGCCGGCCCAGGCGGTAGCCGACGGCGTCTGGCTGGAC
Organism: Pseudomonas sp. B14(2022); assembly: GCF_012030485.1. Lineage (NCBI taxonomy): Bacteria > Pseudomonadati > Pseudomonadota > Gammaproteobacteria > Pseudomonadales > Pseudomonadaceae > Pseudomonas > Pseudomonas sp. B14(2022). The sequence continues at coordinate 230,046 of NZ_JAAUVM010000006.1, read as the reverse complement.
CTGGAAGGCATAGGCCATGCGCTGTACATGGCACTGTCCCGGCTGCGGACGTCAACCAGGCAGGCGGCAGTCGCCGTTTCCGGTCCATCGGTCATTACACAGGTAATTGAAATGCAGGCGGGGCTTGGCGACGACGAAATGGCCTGGAGGGTGCAGATGGAGGCAGATCAATATATTCCCTACCCGCTGGACGAGGTGGCGCTGGACTTTCAGGTTCAGGGGCCGTCGACACAGGATCCCGCGCGGGTCGAGGTGTTGCTGGCGGCGTGTCCCAAGGAACACGTCGAGGTCCGTGAAGCCGTTTTGGCCTTGGCGGGGCTGGTGCCCAGGGTGGTGGATGTCGAAGGGTTTGCATTGGCGCGCGCTTGCCGTCAGGATTTCTCCAGCTTTACGCCGGGCCATCGAGTCGATGGTGCACAGTGGATCGTGGACGCCCCTGGGATGGGAGTCGCTTGCGGGTTGGCCCTGAGGAGTTTCGCTGGATGACACGAATCAATCTTTTGCCTTGGCGCCAGGCGCTGGCTGAACGGCGGCGTAAATATTTCCTGATACTGCTGGTGGCGTTTGCCTGCGTGGCGCTCGGGACGGTGTGGCTGGCAGACCAGGTGATCGACCAGGCGATCGACCGGCAGGTGACGCGAAACGATCATGTGCGTAAGGACGTCGGCGTCCTGGACTCGCGTATCAAGACCATTGACGACCTCCAGGTGCAAAGCCAGCAATTGGAGGAGCGTATGAAAGTCGTGCAAGACCTGCACGATAATCGCTCGGCCGGTGCACAACTGCTGGATCAGTTGGCCCGTGCGGTGCCTGACGGTGTGCATTTGCATGAGGTCGTGGCGAAAGGCGATACGGTGAGTATCAGCGGCAGTGCTGAATCCAGCCAGGATATTGCCCAGTTGATGCGTCGCCTGGAGGCATCCGAGGGTGCCCACGCCACTCGCCTGCAACACGTACGAACCGACAGCACTCGCGGCAATAATGAATTCCAGTTGATGGTGCGCCAGGGCGAATCGTCCGAGGCCCAGCCATGAGCCGGCCCTGGCTCGAATTTTCCGCGCTGACTCACACTGCTGCCAAATGGCCCTTACCCGGCAAGATCTTACTGGGCTGCGCGTTGGCCGGCGTGGTGCTGCTGGTGGGCGACCTCGTGTACCTCAGCCCGTCGCGGGAGCGCTTGCGTGAGGTCCAGGTGCAGGAAGTGAGCTTGCAGCAGCAACTCGCGGAAAAAGCCGTCTTGGCTGTCAATCTTGAAAGGCGGGCTCGCCAGGTCCAGCTTATGCAGGAGAAGGTCAGCGGGCTTTTGCAGCAAATGCCGGAAGAGTCCGAAATGCCCGGCTTTCTTGAAGACATCGCCAGGATGGCGCTGGCCAACGGTTTGTTGATTGAGAGCGTCACTCCGTTGGATAAGCTGTCTCGGCCGTTCTATCACGAACAGCCCGTTCGCATCGGCGCCACCGGTACCTATCACGACCTGGCGACGTTTGTGGGTGCCCTGGGTAGCCTTTCGCGAATCGCCACAGCGCACGATATTGCCATGCGACGTGACGGCAAACTGCTGCACCTTGATCTGCTGGCCAAGACTTATTGGCATGAGCGACAAGGCATCAAGCGGGACACGGCTGTCATGCAAGGGCAATCCTTTGTATACGGCGCCTCCGGTATTCGTGATCCGTTCCAACCCATTGCCCTGCAAGTCGAGCGTGCGCCAGGGCGGACGGCCGCTGCGCCGGACCTCGCTCGACCGCGCGAAGCCTTGGAAGGCTACCCAGTGGATCAGTTCGAGATGGTCGGCACGTTGTCCCGTGGGGCGCAGACCTTCGCCTTGCTGCGCCAAGCCTCAACCGTGCATCGCCTGGCAGTCGGCGACTATGTGGGGCCGGATCATGGTCGAGTCACAGCGATTCATGAGGGCCATATCGAACTGGTCGAGTTATTTCCCGATGAACAGGGCGCATGGCTGGAGCGCCCTCGAACCCTCGTGCTAAACGTCAACTCATAACGGAACCAAACAATGAAAAGGACTTTCTCGTCCTTCGGTGTGGCGCTATGGATAGCGTTCACGGCACCGATGGCTGCAGCTGTGCCCAACCGCGTGGACCTGATCCAGCTACCGCCTCCCGGCAGCGCGGTGTCCGGTGCCTATAGCGGTGACAAATTGAACCTCAACTTCCAGGACATCGGGCTGCGCGCTGCCTTGCAGCAAATCGCCGACGTGGCAGGCCTCAATCTGGTGGTCGGCGATGACGTGCAGGGCTCTATCACCCTACGGCTCAAAGACGTGCCCTGGGATCAGGCGCTGGACCTGGTGCTGCAAACCAAGGGCTTGGATAAGCGGATAAAGGCCGGCGTCCTGCTGGTGGCGCCTGCCGAGGAGCTGGCCGCTCGCGAGCTGCTGACGCTGGAATCGCGCAAGCAGATGGCCGACCTGGCGCCGCTGCGCCGTGAGCTACTGCAAGTCAACTACGCCAAGGCAGCAGACCTGGCCAAGCTGTTTCAGTCGGTGAGCGGCTTTGAAGGCACGACCGATGAGCGTGGTTCAGTGGCAGTGGATGACCGCACCAATAACATCATTGCCTACCAGACCGGCGAGCGCCTGGAAGAGTTGCGGCGGATCGTGGCGCAACTGGATGTGCCGGTGCGCCAGGTGATGATCGAAGCACGGATTGTCGAGGCCAACGTCGACTACGACAAAAACCTGGGCGCGCGTTGGGGTGGGCGGCTCAATCGAGGGAATTGGGCGGCTGGAGGTATCCAGAAACCTTTGCCGGACGGCGCCCAGGCGCCGGAAAACGTGCCCAGCTCGCCATTTGTCGACCTGGGTTCACTCACGGGTACATCAGGCCTGGGGATCGCCTTCATCACCGATAACCTCCTGCTGGACCTGGAACTGACCGCCATGGAGAAAACCGGCAATGGCGAAATCGTCTCGCAGCCCAAGGTGGTCACTTCCGACAAGGAAACCGCGCGCATTCTAAAGGGCACCGAAATTCCCTATCAGGAATCCACCTCCCAAGGGGCTACGTCGGTGTCGTTCAAGGAGGCTTCCCTGTCATTGGAGGTCACGCCGCAAATCACCCCCGATGACCATGTGATCATGGTGGTCAAGGTCACCAAGGATGAGCCCGACTATCTCAATAAACTCAACGACGTACCGCCGATCAAGAAAAACGAGGTGAATGCCAAGGTGCTGGTCAAGGATGGCGAGACCATCGTCATCGGCGGGGTTTTCTCCAATACTCAAAGCAAAGTGGTAGATAAAGTGCCATTTTTGGGCGATGTACCGTATCTTGGCCGCCTTTTCCGGCGCGATGTGCTGGCGGAGAAAAAATCCGAGCTGCTGGTATTCCTGACTCCGCGTATTATGAATAACCAGGCGATTGCTGTGAGTCGTTGATTCTGTGCGAAATTTGATTCTTGTAGGACCGATGGGGGCTGGAAAAAGCACCATCGGCCGATTGCTGGCCAAAGAGCTGCGCCTGCCATTCAAAGATTCCGACAAGGAAATTGAATTGCGCACGGGTGCCAATATCCCATGGATCTTCGATAAGGAAGGCGAGCTGGGCTTTCGCGACCGCGAGCAGGCGATGATTGCCGAGCTGTGTGGCTGTGACGGCGTGGTATTGGCCACCGGCGGCGGTGCGGTAATGCGCGATGAAAATCGGCGGGCGCTGCATGCCGGTGGTCGGGTGGTCTATCTGCATGCGTCGGTCGAGCAGCAGGTGGGTCGTACCGCCCGCGATCGCAATCGTCCTTTGCTGCGCACGGCGAACCCGGAAAAAACCTTGCGGGACCTGCTCGCGCTGCGCGATCCGCTGTATCGGGAAATCGCCGATCTGGTGGTGGAAACCGATGAACGGCCGCCTCGGATGGTGGTTCTCGACATTCTTGAGCGCCTGCAACGGCTGCCACCCCGTTAAAGCCAGGCCCGAAATGCGCTATTCTCGGCGGCGCGCTATCACCCTGCGGGGTGTGGCGTAGAGCCATCAGGCGGCGTCAGATATCGACGTTACCGGTCGTCAATACATCTTCAACGCGGGGACACATGCAGACACTTAAGGTCGATCTAGGCGAGCGCAGCTACCCGATCCATATTGGCGAAGGTCTGCTGGACCAGCCTGAATTGCTGGCACCGCATATTGCCGGGCGGCAAGTGGCAATCATCTCCAATGAAACGGTCGCGCCACTGTATCTTGAGCGTCTGAGCCGCAGCCTGGCGGCGTACTCAGTGATCTCCGTGATATTGCCCGATGGCGAAGCCCACAAGAACTGGGAAACCCTGCAACTGATCTTTGATGGCCTGCTGACCGCGCGCCATGACCGCCGAACCACCGTGATTGCTCTGGGCGGCGGTGTGATCGGCGACATGGCCGGCTTTGCAGCGGCCTGTTACCAGCGCGGCGTGGACTTTATCCAGGTGCCGACCACCCTGTTGTCCCAGGTCGATTCGTCGGTGGGCGGCAAGACCGGCATCAACCACCCGCTGGGCAAGAACATGGTCGGCGCGTTCTACCAGCCTCAGGCCGTGCTGATCGACACCGCAACCCTCAACACCTTGCCACCGCGCGAACTCTCGGCGGGGCTGGCGGAAGTCATCAAGTACGGGTTGATCTGCGACGAACCCTTCCTGACCTGGCTGGAAGAGCATGTGGACGCCCTGCGCGCACTCGACCAGGTGGCGCTCACCGAGGCGATTTCCCGCTCCTGCGCCGCCAAGGCGTTGGTGGTGAATGCCGACGAACGGGAGTCCGGTGTACGGGCCACCTTGAACCTGGGCCACACGTTCGGCCATGCGATCGAAACGCACATGGGCTATGGTGTGTGGTTGCATGGGGAGGCCGTAGCGGCTGGCACAGTGATGGCGTTGGAAATGTCGCAACGCCTGGGTTGGATCAGCGCCCAGGAGCGGGATCGCGGTATCCGCCTGTTCCAGCGTGCCGGTTTGCCGGTTATCCCGCCGGAAGAGATGACCGAGGCGGACTTCCTCGAACATATGGCAATAGACAAGAAAGTGATCGACGGTCGACTGCGACTGGTGCTGTTGCGCCATATGGGCGAAGCGGTAGTGACCGACGATTATCCGAAAGAGATTTTACAGGCCACGCTGGGAGCGGATTACCGCGCCCTGGCTCAGCTGAAAGGTTAATAAGATCCCGATGACTAGTTTGCATGCCGACGAGGCGTTCCTCGGCCATTACCAGTTAAGCCACGACCCTTTTGCTCCACGGGTGCCTGGTTTCAAATTTTTCCCGGCCCAGCGCAAGCCGGTGCTGGGGCAACTGCACCATCTCGCGCGCTACAGCCAACTGCTGCTGGTCGTCACGGGCCCGCTGGGCAGCGGCAAGACCTTGCTGCGCCAGGCCCTGGTGGCCAGCACCAACAAACAGTCCGTACAGAGCGTGGTGGTGTCTGCCCGTGGTGCCGGTGATGCGGCGGGCGTGCTGCGCCAGGTAGCCCAGGCGCTGGATGTCGCCACTGCCGAGCCGAATGCGATCCTCAAGCAGGTGGTGCAACTGGGTCTGACCGGCCAGGAAGTCTACCTGCTGGTGGATGACGCCGAGCAGCTCGACGAATCCGCCCTGGAAGCGCTGCTGGCGCTGGCAGCGGGCACGCCGGAAGGTCGCCCCCATGTGTTCCTGTTCGGTGAATCGTCGTTGATCGCCGATCTGGAGCAGATCAGCGGTGATCAGGAGCTGTTCCACGTCATCGAACTGCAGCCGTACGAAGAGGAAGAAACTCGCGAATACCTGGCCCAGCGCCTGGAAGGCGCAGGGCAGGGCATCGAACTTTTCTCCGCTGCGCAGATCTCTGATATTCACGAAAGCTCCGACGGCTGGCCTGGCACCATCAACCAGGTCGCCCGCGATGCCATGATCGAAGCCATGATTGCCAGCCGCTCTGCGGTCAAGCGTCCTAAGATGGGGTTCACTATGCCTAAGAAGCACGTATTGGCAATTTCCGCCGTTGTCGTGGTCGCTGTAGCCGCTGCCTGGTTGATTCCGGGTCGCAGCAAGGCACCGACCACTGCGGGCGCGCCAACCGAACAGGCGCAGTTGCCACTGGGCAAGCCCACGCCAAACGTTGAATTCGCGAACTCCGGTCAACCGACCAATCTGCCGATGGTCGGCCAGCCAGTGATGCGCGGCCCGCTCGCCGAAGAAGCCGGTGGTATCTCCGAAGGCGATGACGGCGTGCCTGTGGAAGGCTCCAGTGCCACGCCGCCGACCGTAACCACTACAGCGCCACCTGCGGGCGTCCCCGCTGGTACGCCAGCGGCCCCTGCTGCACCAGCCGCCAAGCCGACCCCGGCACCGACCGTTGCCACCGCCAAGCCGGCTCCAGCGCCAGCCGCCAAGCCGGCTGAAAAACCAGTCGCCACCGTTGCCAAGGCTGGCGCTGCCGGCAGCAGCTGGTACAGCAGCCAGCCCACCGGCAACTTCGTCGTGCAGATCCTCGGCACCAGCTCCGAAGCCAACGCTCAGGCGTTCGTGAAAGAGCAGGGCGGCGAATACCGTTATTTCAAGAAAGTGCTCAACGGCAAGCCTCTCTACGTGATCACCTACGGCAGCTTCCCAAGCCGTGCCGCAGCTGATTCCGCCATCAAAGCCTTGCCAGCGAAGGTTCAGGCTGGTAAACCTTGGCCTCGCACTGTCGCCAGCGTTCAACAAGAACTGGCAGCAACTCGCTGAAGATCCGGCGGCCTTACCCAGGTCGCCCTCCCGGCACCTCAAAAAAGATCGCAAGGCGTGCAGCCCCTCCAGGCCGCGCGCTTTGTGGTGTCTGCGTTACAGTAGCTTTTGAGTCGTAGCGGTCAGAATTAAAAAAGTTTTGACTAGCACAGCATATCGCTTTAAACCTTTCATAAATGCGACATAGATTTGCGACATTTCGTCGCTAAATTTGTGAGCGTCTGTGTCGGTGTGTACAATGACCTCCCTTTTGCCCCCGCTAAGTCGGCGTACGTTCGGCGTGGAAGGTAACCGGTTGAATTGAAAAGAAATTTGCCTCGATATAAGAGGCAGCCTGGTGAGAAAGTGTCTATGAAAGCAGGTCTGTACCAACCCGATGAATTCAAGGATAACTGCGGTTTCGGCCTGATAGCCCATATGCAGGGCGAGCCCAGTCATACCCTTTTGCAAACGGCCATCGAGGCCCTGACCTGCATGACCCACCGCGGTGGGATCAACGCCGACGGCAAGACCGGTGACGGTTGCGGCTTGCTGATTCAAAAGCCCGACCAGTTCCTGCGCGCAGTCGCCAAAGAGCATTTCGCTGTCGACCTGCCCAAGCAGTACGCCGTGGGCATGGTGTTTTTCAACCAGGACCCGGTCAAAGCCGAAGCCGCTCGCGAGAACATGAACCGCGAGATCGTCGCTGCCGGCCTGCAACTGGTCGGCTGGCGCAAAGTGCCGATCGACACCAGCGTGCTCGGCCGCCTGGCCCTGGAGCGCCTGCCGCAGATCGAACAAGTGTTCATCGCAGGCGACGGCCTGAGCGACCAGGACATGGCGATCAAGCTGTTCACGTCCCGTCGTCGCTCGTCCGTGTCCAACGCGGCGGATGCCGACCACTACATCTGCAGCTTTTCCCACAAGACCATCATTTATAAAGGCCTGATGATGCCGGCGGACTTGACCGCCTTCTATCCAGACCTGAGCGATGAGCGCCTGCAAACCGCCATTTGCGTGTTCCACCAACGCTTCTCCACCAACACCTTGCCGAAATGGCCGCTGGCCCAGCCATTCCGCTTCCTCGCCCACAACGGCGAGATCAACACCATCACCGGCAACCGCAACTGGGCCGTGGCCCGTCGCACCAAGTTCGCCAACGATTTGATGGACCTGGAAGAGCTCGGCCCGTTGGTCAACCGCGTGGGTTCCGACTCCTCCAGCATGGACAACATGCTCGAACTGATGGTCACCGGCGGCATCGACCTGTTCCGTGGCGTGCGCATGATCATTCCGCCTGCGTGGCAGAACGTCGAGACCATGGACCCCGATCTGCGGGCGTTCTATGAGTACAACTCGATGCACATGGAACCGTGGGACGGCCCGGCCGGCGTGGTCATGACCGACGGTCGCTACGCGGTGTGCCTGCTCGACCGTAACGGTCTGCGCCCGGCACGTTGGGTCACCACCACCAACGGTTTCATCACCCTGGCGTCGGAAATCGGCGTGTGGGACTACAAGCCTGAAGACGTGATCGCCAAGGGCCGCGTAGGCCCTGGCCAGATCCTCGCCGTCGACACCGAAACCGGGCAGATCCTCGACACCGATGCGATCGACAACCGCTTGAAGTCCCGTCACCCGTACAAGCAATGGCTGCGCAAGAACGCCCTGCGCATCCAGGCGACCATGGAAGACAACGACCACGGTTCGGCTTTCTACGACATCGACCAACTCAAGCAGTACATGAAGATGTACCAGGTCACGTTCGAAGAGCGCGACCAGGTGCTGCGTCCACTCGGCGAGCAAGGCTACGAGGCCGTCGGTTCCATGGGCGACGACACGCCGATGGCCGTGCTGTCCCAGCGCGTGCGTACGCCGTACGACTATTTCCGCCAGCAGTTCGCCCAGGTGACCAACCCACCGATCGACCCGCTGCGCGAAGCCATCGTGATGTCCCTGGAAGTCTGCCTCGGTGCCGAGCGCAACATCTTCCAGGAGTCGCCTGAGCATGCCTCCCGCGTGATCCTCAGCTCGCCGGTCGTGTCTCCGGCCAAGTGGCGTTCGCTGATGACCCTGGAGCGCCCGGGTTTCGACCGCCAGATCATCGACCTGAACTACGACGAGAGCCTCGGCCTTGAAGCCGCTGTGCGCAACGTCGCCGACCAGGCCGAAGAAGCCGTGCGCGCCGGTCGTACCCAGATCGTGCTGACCGACCGTCATATCGCTCCAGGCAAGTTGCCGATCCACGCTTCGCTGGCCACCGGCGCGGTGCATCACCGCCTGACCGAAAAAGGCCTGCGCTGCGATTCCAACATTCTCGTGGAAACGGCCACCGCCCGCGACCCGCACCACTTTGCGGTGTTGATCGGCTTCGGCGCCTCGGCGGTGTACCCGTTCCTCGCCTATGAAGTGCTGGGTGACCTGATCCGTACCGGTGAAGTACTGGGCGACCTCTACGAGGTGTTCAAGAACTACCGCAAGGGCATCACCAAAGGCCTGCTGAAGATCCTGTCGAAGATGGGCATCTCCACCGTCACCTCCTACCGTGGCGCGCAGCTGTTCGAAGCCATCGGCCTGTCGGAAGAAGTTTGCGAGCTAAGCTTCCGTGGCGTGCCGAGCCGCATCAAGGGTGCGCGTTTCGTCGACATCGAAGCCGAACAGAAAGCCCTGGCCGCTGAAGCCTGGAGCGCGCGCAAGCCGATCCAGCAAGGTGGCCTGCTCAAGTTCGTGCACGGTGGCGAATATCACGCCTACAACCCGGACGTGGTGAGCACCCTGCAAGCCGCCGTGCAGCAGGGCGACTACGCCAAGTTCAAGGAATACACCGCGCTGGTGGATAACCGCCCGGTGTCGATGATCCGTGACCTGCTCAAGGTGAAGACCCTGGACACGCCGTTGGCCATCAGCGAAATCGAACCGCTGGAATCGATCCTCAAGCGCTTCGACTCTGCCGGTATTTCCCTGGGCGCCTTGTCGCCTGAGGCCCACGAAGCCCTGGCCGAAGCCATGAACCGCCTGGGTGCGCGTTCCAACTCCGGCGAAGGCGGTGAAGACCCGGCGCGCTACGGCACCATCAAGAGCTCGAAAATCAAGCAGGTTGCCACTGGCCGTTTCGGCGTGACCCCGGAATACCTGGTCAACGCCGAAGTGCTGCAGATCAAGGTTGCCCAGGGCGCCAAGCCCGGTGAGGGCGGCCAGCTGCCGGGCGGCAAGGTCAACGGTCTGATCGCCAAGCTGCGTTATGCGGTACCCGGCGTGACCCTGATTTCGCCACCGCCGCACCACGACATCTACTCGATTGAAGATTTGTCGCAGCTGATTTTCGACCTGAAACAAGTCAACCCGCAGGCCCTGGTCTCGGTGAAACTGGTAGCAGAAGCGGGCGTGGGCACCATCGCCGCCGGCGTGGCCAAGGCCTATGCCGACCTGATCACCATCTCCGGCTACGACGGCGGCACTGGCGCATCGCCGCTGACCTCGATCAAGTACGCCGGCGCGCCGTGGGAACTGGGCCTGGCGGAAACCCACCAGACTTTGCGCGGCAACGACCTGCGCGGCAAAGTGCGGGTGCAGACCGACGGCGGCCTGAAAACCGGCCTCGACGTGATCAAGGCCGCCATCCTCGGCGCCGAGAGTTTCGGTTTCGGCACCGCGCCGATGATCGCCCTGGGCTGCAAATACCTGCGCATCTGCCACCTGAACAACTGCGCCACCGGCGTCGCCACTCAGAACGAGAAGCTGCGCAAGGATCACTACATCGGCACCGTCGACATGGTGGTGAATTTCTTCACCTACGTCGCCGAAGAAACCCGTGAGTGGCTGGCCAAGCTGGGCGTGCGTTCGTTGGAGGAGCTGATCGGTCGCACCGATCTGCTGGACATCCTCGAAGGCCAGACCGCCAAGCAACAGCACCTGGACCTGACTCCATTGTTGGGCAGCGATCACATCCCGGCAGACAAGCCACAATTCTGCCAGGTGGATCGCAACCCGCCGTTCGACAAAGGCCTGCTGGCCGAGAGAATGGTCGAAATGGCCGGTTCCTCGATCAACGACGCCAGCGGTGGCGAATTCGCCCTGGATATCTGCAACTGCGACCGTTCCATCGGCGCACGCATCTCCGGCGAAATCGCACGCAAGCACGGCAACCAGGGCATGGCGAAGGCGCCAATCACCTTCCGCTTTAAAGGCACTGCGGGCCAGAGCTTCGGCGTCTGGAACGCCGGCGGCCTGCACATGTACCTGGAAGGCGACGCCAACGACTACGTAGGCAAGGGCATGACCGGCGGCAAGCTGGTCATCGTTCCGCCCAAGGGCAGCGTCTACAAGACCCAGGACAGTGCCATCATCGGTAACACCTGCTTGTACGGCGCCACCGGTGGCAAGCTGTTCGCCGCGGGTACGGCCGGTGAGCGTTTCGCCGTGCGTAACTCCGGTGCCCACACCGTGGTGGAAGGCACTGGCGATCACTGCTGCGAGTACATGACTGGGGGCTTTGTCGCGGTATTGGGCAAGACCGGTTACAACTTCGGTTCGGGCATGACCGGCGGTTTCGCCTACGTGCTCGACCAGGACAACACCTTCGTCGACCGGGTCAACCACGAGTTGGTCGAGATCCAGCGGATCAGCGGCGAAGCCATGGAGTCCTACCGGAACCACTTGCAGCACGTGCTGGACGAGTACGTCGAGGAGACCGGCAGCGAATGGGGTCGTAACCTCGCCGAAAACCTCGATGATTACCTGCGTCGTTTCTGGCTGGTCAAGCCCAAGGCTGCCAACCTGAAATCGTTGCTTTCCAGCATCCGTGCCAACCCGCAGTGATATGCGCCTGAAGAGTTTGATGAGGTTTTAACATGGCTGAACGTCTGAATAACGACTTCCAGTTCATCGATGTCGGGCGCAAAGATCCGAAGAAGAAACTGTTGCGTCAACGCAAGAAAGAGTTCGTGGAAATCTACGAGCCCTTCAAACCCCAGCATTCGGCCGATCAGGCCCACCGCTGCCTGGGTTGCGGTAACCCGTATTGCGAATGGAAGTGCCCGGTGCACAACTTCATTCCCAACTGGCTCAAGCTGGTGGCCGAGGGCAACATCCTCGCCGCCGCTGAGCTGTCGCACCAGACCAACACCCTGCCGGAAGTCTGCGGCCGGGTGTGCCCGCAGGACCGTCTGTGCGAGGGCGCGTGCACCCTTAACGACGGCTTCGGCGCGGTGACCATCGGTTCGGTGGAGAAGTACATCACCGACACCGCGTTCGCCATGGGCTGGCGTCCGGACATGTCCAAGGTCAAGCCGACCGGCAAGCGTGTGGCGATCATCGGTGCGGGCCCGGCGGGCCTGGGCTGTGCCGACGTGCTGGTGCGTGGTGGCGTGACCCCGGTGGTGTTCGACAAGAACCCGGAAATCGGCGGCCTGCTGACCTTCGGCATCCCCGAGTTCAAGCTGGAAAAAACCGTACTGAGCAACCGTCGTGAAGTGTTCACCGGCATGGGCATCGAGTTCCGCCTGAACACCGAAATCGGCAAAGACGTGACCATGGAGCAACTGCTCGCCGAATACGATGCCGTGTTCATGGGCATGGGCACCTACACCTACATGAAGGGTGGCTTTGCCGGTGAAGACCTGCCGGGCGTATATGACGCGCTGGATTTCCTGATTGCCAACGTCAACCGCAACTTGGGCTTTGAAAAGTCGCCGGAAGATTTCGTCGACATGAAAGGCAAGAAGGTCGTAGTACTCGGCGGTGGCGACACCGCGATGGACTGCAACCGTACCTCGATCCGCCAGGGCGCCAAGTCGGTGACCTGTGCGTATCGTCGTGACGAAGCCAACATGCCCGGTTCGCGCAAAGAGGTGAAGAACGCCAAGGAAGAAGGCGTGAAGTTCCTCTACAACCGCCAGCCGATCGCCATCGTTGGCGAAGACCGCGTCGAAGGCGTGAAGGTGGTCGAGACCCGTCTCGGCGAACCGGACGCCCGTGGCCGTCGCAGCCCCGAGCCGATCCCGGGCTCCGAAGAGATCATCCCGGCCGACGCCGTGGTCATCGCCTTCGGTTTCCGTCCAAGCCCGGCGCCGTGGTTCGAGCAGTTCGAGATCCAGACCGACAGCCAGGGCCGTGTCGTGGCCCCGGAACAAGGCCAGTACAAGCACCAGACCAGCAACCCGAAAATCTTCGCCGGTGGCGACATGGTGCGCGGGTCTGACCTGGTGGTGACGGCGATCTTCGAAGGCCGCAATGCCGCCGAAGGGATCCTGGACTACCTGAACGTCTAACCCTGATCCCAGGTTGAAATGGGCTCAAAATGTGGGAGGGGGCTTGCCCCCGATAGCGGTGGTTCAGTGACAGATTCTGAGACTGACACACTGCAATCGGGGGCAAGCCCCCTCCCACATTTGATTTGCGAAGGTTCAAGATATTGTCGTAAATCAACCCGATAGACAAAAGGCACCGCTCTTGCCGTGCCTTTTGCGTCGCGCTCTGAGAAAATGCCCGCACTTTTTTTGCGGATGCCGACATGACTGCCCTCAAGAACGACCGTTTCCTTCGTGCCCTGCTCAAGCAACCCGTGGACGTCACCCCCGTGTGGATGATGCGTCAAGCCGGTCGCTACCTGCCGGAATACCGCGCCAGTCGCGCCCACGCCGGCGACTTCATGAGCCTGTGCATGAACCCGGAGTTCGCCTGCGAAGTCACGATGCAGCCACTGGACCGCTACCCTCAACTGGACGCGGCCATCCTCTTCTCCGACATCCTCACCATCCCTGACGCCATGGGCCAAGGCCTGTACTTCGAGACCGGCGAAGGCCCGCGTTTCAAGAAAGTCGTCAGCACCCTGGCCGATATCGAAGCCCTGCCGATCCCCGATCCACACAAAGACCTCGGCTACGTGATGGACGCCGTGAGCACCATCCGCCGCGAGCTGAACGGCCGCGTGCCGCTGATCGGCTTCTCCGGCAGCCCATGGACCCTGGCCACCTACATGGTCGAAGGCGGCTCGTCGAAAGACTTCCGCAAGACCAAGGCCATGCTCTACGACAACCCGCAGGCCATGCACCTGTTGCTGGACAAGCTGGCCCAGTCGGTCACGTCCTACCTCAACGGGCAGATCATGGCCGGTGCGCAAGCCGTACAGATCTTCGATACCTGGGGCGGCAACCTGTCGGCGGCGGCGTACCAGGAGTTCTCCCTGGCCTACATGCGCAAGATCGTCAGCGGCCTGATCCGTGAACACGAAGGCCGTAAAGTGCCGGTCATCATGTTCACCAAGGGCGGTGGCCTGTGGCTGGAAAGCATCGCCGATGCTGGCGCAGATGCATTGGGCCTGGACTGGACCTGTGACATTGGCGACGCCCGTCGTCGTGTCGGTGACAAGGTCGCGCTGCAAGGCAACATGGACCCGACCGTGCTGTACGCAAAGCCGGAAGCGATCCGCACCGAAGTCGGTCGCATCCTGGCCAGCTACGGCAAAGGCAGCGGCCACGTGTTCAACCTCGGCCATGGCATCACTCCGGAAGTGAACCCGGAGCATGCCGGCGCGTTCCTGCGTGCGGTGCATGAGTTGTCGGCGCAGTATCACGAGTAATTGCAGCCCAATAAAAAACGCCCGGCTTATGCCGGGCGTTTTTGTTTGAGGTCAACGGATGAAGCGCAAGCCTGTTGCGAAAAAAACGCTGTGAAGCGGTTTTTTCAGCAGTACTTCAAGCTGCTGTTCGCCCCAACGGTGGCAACTTCGCCAGCTTCAACGCCACCAGCAACGCACCTATCAACAGCGCCACGATAAAAGCGCCGATGCCGTTCCATCCACCGAAGTGCCAGAAGAACCCGCCCGCGGTGCCGGCGATGCTCGATCCCACGTAATAGCAAAACAGATACAGCGACGACGCCTGCCCCTTGGCTTTCACTGCGCGGCGCCCGATCCAGCTGCTGGCCACCGAGTGGGCGCCAAAGAAGCCGAAGGTGAAGATCAGCATGCCCGGCACCACCAGCCACAGCGGGGTGAACAGAGTCAGGGCCATGCCGGCGAGCATCAGCACAATGGTGGCCCACAGCACGCGGCGGCGGCCGAGGCGGTCGGCCAGGGAGCCGACTTTCGCCGAGCTGTAGATGCCCGAGAGGTACACCAGTGACAGCAGGCCCACCACGGCCTGGCTCAGATCGTACGGGTCCGCCAGCAGGCGATAGCCGATGTAGTTGAACATCGTCACGAACGCGCCCATTAGCAGGAAGGCTTCAAGGAACAGCCACGGCAGGCCGGCGTCCTTGAAGTGCATGACGAAGCCATCTACCAGGCTGCGCGGCTTGAGGCTGCTGGCGCGGAAGTTGCGCGATTCGGGGAGGATCTTCCAGAACACCGTGGCGGCAATCAGCGCCAGGGCGCCGATGATCAGCATTGCGGTGTGCCAGCTGACGAAGTCGATCAGTACGCCGATGATCAGGCGCCCGCTCATGCCCCCGATGGCGTTGCCGCCGATGTACAGGCCCATGGCCAGGCCGATGTGCTGGGGGTGGATCTCTTCGCTCAGGTAAGTCATCGCCACGGCAGCCAGGCCGCTCAAGGACAGGCCCACCAGCGCACGCATCAGCAGGATCCCTTCCCAGGACGGCATCAAGCCACTGGCAATGGTCGCCAGCGCGGCGCAGAACAACGCGGCGACCATCACCGGCTTGCGCCCCAGGGTGTCGGAAATCGGCCCGGTAATCAGTAGACCCAGCGCCAGCATCGCCGTGGACACCGACAGGATCAGACTGCTCTGCGCCGCATTGATCGAGAACTCGTGGGACAGTGCCGGCATCATCGGTTGCACGCAATACAGCAGGGCGAACGTGGCGAAACCGCCGGAGAACAATGCCAGCACCGTGCGCATGAACATCGGCGTGCCTTTTTCGATATACGCGTCGTTGAGCTGCGCCACTACCTCATCCAGTGCGGTGGGTGGGACTTCTTGAGCGTATGGAGCGACAGCAGATTTCACGGGGACCTCGGGGAGGAAGGGCGTGCCAGGACCGGCAATGTGAAAAAGAATATAGCTGGCTAATGATTCTTTCCAATATATTGTTCGACCTGTTTGATAGCTTTTACGACCTAATGAGGCTGGTATGGAATTACGTCACCTGCGGTACTTCATCGCCGTCGCCGAAGAGCTGCACTTCGGCCGCGCCGCGCAGGTGCTGGGCATCTCGCAACCGCCGCTGAGCCAGCAGATCCAGGCGCTGGAGCAGGAGGTGGGCGCTCGGTTATTCGAGCGTACCAATCGTCGGGTCGAGCTGAGCGAGGCCGGGCGCCTGTTCCTGCACGAGGCGCGGCTGGTACTGGCCCAGGTCGACAAGGCGGCGGATGTGGCCCGCCGTGCACAGTTGGGTGAACTGGGCGAGTTGAAGATCGGCTTCACCTCGTCGGCGCCGTTCAACTCCAGCATCCCGCAGGCGATCTTTGCGTTTCGCCAGGCCTTCCCGGCCGTGCACCTGAACCTGCAGGAAATGAGCAGCACCGAAGTGGCCGAATCGCTGGTGGATGAGTCGATTCAGGTTGGGCTGATGCGCCCGTTGCCGTTGCCGGATTCATTGACCGTCATCGAGCTGATGCGTGAACCGCTGGTCGCTGTGTTGAATGCCGGTCATCCGTTGGTGGAGGGCAGCGAGAGCGGCCTGCACTTGGCGCAACTGGCGCAGGAGCCGTTTGTGTTTTTCCCGCGCACTTACGGCAGTGGCCTGTATGCCCAACTGCTGAACCTGGCCCGCGATGCCGGCTTCAGCCCGCACTTCGCCCAGGAAGCGGGGGAGGCGATGACCATTATCGGTTTGGTGGCGGCGGGCTTGGGCGTGTCGGTGTTGCCGGCGTCCTATCAACGGATACGGATCGATGGTGTGGTCTATCGCACGTTGCTGGATCAGGAGGCGGTGACGGCGGTATGGCTGGTGCAGCGCAAAGGCGCACAAACGCCGATGGCGAAGGCGTTTGTGGAGTTGTTGGTGGCGAGCGGGCTTGCCCCGCGTTGGGCTGCGCAGCAGCCCCAAATCTGACGCTGTGATCTGCCTGAAAAAACGCGGTGATCTTAATGGGGCTGCTACGCAGCCCAACGCGGGCGGTGCGACGATTCGACAAGCCCGCTCGCCACAGAGGTTATGCCTGGCCTTGGTTTTACTTTGAGGTGCCCGTCTGCTCGAACAACTGCGCCGCCGACCCTGCCTCACCACTCACGCCATTGCTGCGCAATCCCGCCATGATGTCGCTGTCCAGATTGTTCACCCAACGGTTGTAGTTGCGATGGATCTTGCCGTCCTTGTAGCCCAGCTGGCGGCTGTCGCGGTAGGTGATGGCGTAGCTGTTGCGGGTGTAGCGGATGTCGATGGCCGCGTAGTACTGGTTGCGCACGGTGATCTCGGCCTGAACCAGCTGCGGGCTCAGGCGTTGCACCGTCCACTCGCGTTTTTGCAGGGCGTTGACGATCACCGTTTTCATTTTTTCTTCGCTGACCTGGGCATCGGCCGGCAGGTCGTGCTGGGTGTTGAGGATCGGTTTGCTGGTACAGCCGGCGGTGGTCAGCAGGGCCAGGGTGATCAGCGTAGCGCGTAGTAAGGAAGACATTCCGTATTCTCCAATCATTAAAAAGTCAGGACCAGCGGCGGAAGATCAGCGACGTATTGACGCCGCCAAAGGCAAAGTTGTTGTTCATCACGTAGTCGTGGTGCATCTCGCGAAATTCACCCTGCAGGTAATCCAGCGCGCCGCATTGCGGGTCGACGGAATCCAGGTTGAAGGTGTGCACGTACTGGTCGCGGTTCATCATCTCGATGCTGAACCATGACTCCAGCGCCCCGCAGGCGCCCAAGGTGTGACCGAGGAAGCTTTTCTGCGAGCTGATGGGCATGCGGCTGCCGAACAGGCTGCTGGTGGCCTGGGTTTCGGCGATGTCGCCCTGGTCGGTGGCGGTGCCGTGGCCGTTGACGTAGCCGATGGCGACAGGCTCCAGGCCCGCATCTTCCAGGGCCAGTTCCATGGCGCGGCGCATGGTTTTCTGTTCCGGGCGGGTGGTGTGCTGGCCGTCGGCATTGCTGCCAAAGCCGACGATCTCGGCATGGATATGCGCACCCCGCGCCAGTGCGTGGTCCAGCTCTTCGAGCACCAGCATGCCGCCGCCTTCGCCGATCACCAGGCCATCGCGGCCGCTGTCGTAGGGGCGCGGGCTGGTCTGCGGCGCATCGTTCTTCAGGCTGGTGGCGTAGAGCGCATCAAACACCATGGCTTCGGTGGGGCACAGCTCCTCGGCGCCGCCGGCGAGCATCAACGGCAGGCGACCGAACTTGATCGCCTCATAGGCGTAGCCGATGCCCTGGCTGCCACTGGTGCACGCGCTGGACGTGGGGATCAGCCGCCCAGTGAGGCCAAAGAAAATGCTGATATTCGCCGCCGTGGTGTGCGGCATCATGCGCACGTAGGAATTGGCATTGAGCCCCTCGGCCACCGAGTTCAGCAGCATATTGCCGAACGCCTTGATCTCGTCGGTGCTGCCGGTGGATGAACCGCAAGCGACGCCCATGCGCCCGTCCTTGATCGACTCGTCACCGAGTAAACCTGCGTCCTGCAACGCCTGCTCCGCGGCCCATACCGCCAGGCGCGAGACGCGGCCCATGCTGCGCAGCTGCTTGCGCGTCCAGTGGGCGGGCACGACGAAATCATCGATCGGCCCGGCCAGGCGCGTGTTCAATTCGGTAAAGCGATCCCACTCGTCCATGCGCCGGATGCCGCTGCGGTTGGCGCGAAAGTTGGCGGCGATGGTGTCCCAGTCGCTGCCCAGGGAGGTCACGCCGGCCATGCCGGTGACGACGACGCGCTTCATCAGCACAGGCCTCCATTCACGGCCAGGACCTGGCGCGTGATATAGCCGGCTTCGGCCGACATCAGGAAATTCACCGCACTGGCGACTTCTTCCGGGGTGCCCATGCGTTGCGCCGGGATCATCTTCATCAGTTCTTCCACTGGTACGTTTTCATCCAGCATGGCGGTGTCGATCAAGCCGGGCGCAACGCAGTTGACGGTGATCTTGCGCTTGCCCAGCTCGATGGCCAACGCCTTGGCCGCACCGATCAGGCCGGCCTTGGAGGCGCTGTAGTTGACCTGGCCACGGTTGCCGATCAGTCCCGAGACCGAGGTGATGCAGACGATACGCCCGGCCGCGCGACGCCGAATCATCGGCATCATCACCGGGTGCAGCACGTTGTAGAAACCATCGAGGTTGGTGCGCATCACCACGTCCCAATCGTCTTCCGACAAGGCCGGGAAGGCGCCGTCGCGGGTCAGGCCGGCGTTGAGCACCACGCCGTAATAAGCGCCGTGTTGCTCCACGTCGGCTTCAAGGATTTCCTTGCACGCGGCGCGGTCGGCCACATCGAATTGCAGCACCCGCGCCTGGCGGCCCAAGGCTTGAATCTCGAGCTGTACCGCGCAGGCTTCGGCCCGCCCGCTGCGGCAATGCAGCACGATGTCATGCCCGGCCTGGGCCAGGCGCAGGGCAATGGCGCGGCCGATGCCACGGCTGGAGCCGGTGACCAGTACGGATTCAGTCATGGCGTTTCGTCCTTCGAGTCATCTAAATAGTTGGCCGCCTGGGGCGGTCGAAATACGTTCAGGCGCGCGCTGGCCTGGATACCGTCACCGCTCAAGTGGCATTCGAACACACCCATGCCGTTGTCGTCTTCCAGGGAGCGCAGGCCGTGGATGTTCAACTCGGCGCCGGCCGGGAAGTGTTCCACGTTGCACTCGAACTTGCGTGTGCCGAGCAGGAAGCCCAGTTCCACCTCTTCACCCTTTTGACGGGCGCGACAGCCGGCGTAGGCGGCGACGCTTTGTGCCATCAGCTCGATACCGACCCAGGCCGGCAGGCTGCCGTCAGGGCGATTGAACAGGCCGACCGGCTTGACGGTGAGGCGGGTGTGGATCTGCTCTTCATCGAACGACAGCACCTGGTCGATCAGGATCATGTCGCCCGCGTGGGGCAACAGTTCGGCGAGTGGCCAATCGGTCATGGGGCGGCTCCGATTATCAGGCTGACGTTGTTACCGCCGAAGGCAAACGAGTTGCTCATCAGGAAGGGTTTATCCAGGGTTTCGTCGCTGAGAGCCCATTGCAAGGCGGGCAGCGTGGGGTCGGCCTGGCCGTCCCACACATGGGGCGGCACCCGGCCGTGGGCCAGGCTCAGCCAACAGAACGCGGCTTCCAGCGCACCGGCCGCGCCCAGGGTGTGGCCGCTCATGGGTTTGGTCGACGAGCAGGCCACGCCTTTGGGGAACAGGCTGGCGACGGCCAGGCTTTCCATGGCGTCGTTGTGTTGGGTGGCGGTGCCGTGCAGGTTCAGGTAGCCGATCTGCTCGGGTGCAAGCTTCGCGCTGGCCAGCGCCTTGCGCATCGCTTGCAACGCGCCTTTGCCGGTGGGTTCCGGCGCGGAGATATGGTGCGCATCGCTACTTGCACCGCAGCCCAGCAGGGCAATGGGCCCAGGGGCTTTGCTCATCACAAACAGCACCGCCGCTTCACCGATATTGATGCCGTTGCGGTTCACCGAAAATGGATTGCAGCGCTCGTTGGACACTGCTTCCAACGCGCTGAAGCCGTTGAGGGTCAGCTTGCACAGGCTGTCCACGCCGCCGCAGATCACCGCATCGCATACCCCTAGGTCGAGCAGGCGCTGGGCGCTCATCAGCGCGCGGGCGCTGGACGTACAGGCGGTGGAGATCACATAGGCCGGGCCGCTCAGTTGCAGCCAGTCGGCGAGGAAATTCGCCGGCGCGCTGAGTTCCTGTTGCTGGTAGTCATAGTCGCCGGGGAAGTGCTTGTCGCGTAAATACTGGGCGATGCCGCGGCTGGCTTCATCGATGCCCGAGGTGCTGGTGCCCAGCACAATGCCGACCCGTGAGGCGCCGTAGGTGTGGATGGCCTGGCGAATCTCGCTTTCGATCTGCAACGCCGCTTCCAGCAGCAACTGATTGTTGCGGCTGCTCTGCTGGCCGAGCTCCACCGGGATAATCGCCAACTCGCCGTGCACACCCGCCACCGGCAATATGCGCTCCGGCACCCAGCCACTTTCAGCGCGCATGCCTGAGCAATCACCGGCAAACAGGCTGCGGCTGACTTCAGCCGGGTTCCGACCGAGGGCGCAGATCACGCCGAGGGCGTTGAGGTAGGCGGTCATCGGGCGGCACCGAGTGGCGTAATACGGTAGCTCAGGGGCTGGCCTGCCATGTTCACGCTGAACACCTCTGAGGATTGATAGGCGATTTGCCAATGGCCCGGCAGGGTGCGCGTGAGGTCCATCGCCTGGGCGCCGGGATAGAGTGCGCGCACCTCATCCGCCGAGCTCAAGGCAAACAACAGGGCGGCAAACAGCTCACGCGCCTGAGGATTGGGCGGCAGCAGACCATCGGCCTGCCACTGGCCATCGATCAGTTTTTGCCGAGCCTGGGGGATGCCCAGCGGGTCCATCATCGACCAGCGAATGCCAGCGCCTTCGCGTTGGATCACCAGCAGCCAGTCCTGGCTCTGGCCGCCTTCCAGGCGCTGCACATGCAATTGCAGCGGCAGGGTCAGGGCCGGGGTTTTTTCAGGCAGCGGCGGCTGGCTGGCGCAGGCACTCAGCAGCAACAGGCAACCCATCAACAGCAGGCGGATCATGGTGCGGTGCTCGCCAGGGGTTTGCGCGCCACGCAGTTGACCAGGGTTTCTTCGCGTTGGCCCACCGGCGGCGCCTTGCGCAACCCCCAGCGTTCCAACAGGCCGAAGTCGCTGGAGCGGCTCCACCACAGGTACGGGTACGAGATGTTCTGCGGGCCGAAGGTGAAGCCTTGCTCGCGGAGCATCTCCAGGTATTCTTCGGCGCTTTTTTGCACGTGCATCGGGTGGCGGAACAGCCAGCGGATCACCCAGGTGTCGATATAGGCTTCGGTGGATTCGGCAAACAACAGGTAACCGCCAGGCTTGAGCACCCGATAGAACTCGCTCAACGCACGTTGCTGTTCGACCAGATGATGGAAGGTCTGGTGACAGAACAGGATGTCGACACTGGCATCCGGCACGTCCAGGGTGGCGCAGTCACTGCCGATCAGCTCGACGTCCAGGCCTTGACGAGCGGCTTCCTGGCGGCTCAGTTCCAGGCTGTGCGGGTCGGCATCCAGGCCGATCAGGCGTGAAGGCGCAAACACCTGCTGCAGCAACTTGAAGGATTTGCCCTGGCCGCAACCGGCGTCCAGCAACACCGGGGCCTCGGGCAGGGGTTCGCTGAAGCGGCTGCGCAAGTCATTGATCGCCACGCGCAACACATGGTGCTGCCACGTGTGGCTGCGTAGGAACCAGAAGCCGAACTTGGTTTCCTCAACATAGTTCTTACTTAAGTACCGACTGCTCACGCGGGATCCCCTGCACAAATTTCCGACAACATCCGCAACCGCCGCTTGGGCTCACTGACGAAGGGGTTGCGCTCGTCCCATGCATAGCCAGCGAGGATCGAGCTGATCATCCGGCGAATTTCCGGTGAGCTGCCGGCGTGGAAAATCACATCCTGGAACGTACCGGCGTACCAGCCTTCGACGTAGCAGCGGAAGGTGTCGACACCGCGCTTGAGCGGCTCGGCAAACTCGGTTTGCCAGTCTACGGTCTCGCCTTTGAACTGACGATGCAGCACGCCAGCGGCCATGCTCGCCGAACGCATGGCGATGGTCACACCGGAGGAGAACACCGGGTCGAGGAATTCCGCCGCATTGCCCAGCAGCGCAAAGCCCGGGCCGTGCAGGGTTTTGACGTTGGCCGAGTAGCCGCCGATGGTGCGCGCTGGCGTGTCCCATACGGCGTTATGCAGCACGCCGGACAAGCTCGGGGTTTCGTCGATAAAGCCGCGCAGGCAGGCGTCGAGGTCAGCGTCGCGACCGTCGAAATGCTCCTTGGCCGCAACCACGCCCACCGAGCAGCGACCGTTGCTGAACGGGATGGTCCAGAACCAGATGTCGCGCTTCGTAGGGTGTGTGGTTATCAGGATCTTGGTGCGGTCGAAGCCTGGGTGTTCGATGCGGTCTTCAACGTGGGTGAACACCGCCTGGCGCAGCGGGAAATTCGACGGTGCCTCCAGGTCGAGCAGGCGCGGCAGCACACGGCCGTAGCCGCTGGCATCGAGCACGAACTTGGCCTTGATGTGGTACTCGCTGCCGTTCTCGCGGCGCACATGCAGGTAGCGGCACTCACCGGAGAAATCCACGCCGACGATGGTTTCGCCGTAGCGGATGTCGACGCCTTGCTGGGCTGCCTGATCGGCCAGCAACTTGTCGAACTCGCCGCGCTGCACCTGGAAGGTGGTCGGCTTGCCGTTGCTGAAGGTGTCACCGAAATCAAATGCGCTGTAACGCTCGCCCCAGGCAAACGCGGCACCGGTTTTTACCTGGAAACCCGCGGCCTGCACGGCGTCGAGCATGCCGGCTTCCTCGATGAAATCGATGCAGTGCGACAGCAGGCTTTCACCGATCGAGAAGCGCGGAAAATGCTGGCGCTCGATGATCAATACATCATGCCCTTTGCGCTTCAACAGCGCGGCGGCAATCGCGCCGGATGGCCCGGCACCAATCACCACCACCTGGCGACGTTCCATTTCAACTATGGGCACGAGGGCTCCTTGCCGCTTTGGCGATAACTACATTCATGAGGCATGTTTCCGTTGGCCGGCCCAGGGCGCCAGCATAAAGCTGAATGCCAGGCCCAGGCTGACCGACAGGCCGAAATTACTCACTGCGGGGGTGCTGGACACCGCCAGCAGGCCGAATGACAACCAGGTTGTCAGTGCCGCCAGCAGTGTGCCTAAAAGGCTGACAGCAGGGCCGCCGATCTGTTCGCGCATCAAAATCGCATAGTCGACACTGATGGCCGTGACCAGCAGCAACCCGAACAGGCTGAACAGGGTCAACGGCTGGCCCAGCCAACCCAGGCTGGCCAGGCTGCACAGCGCCGCCAGCAACGGCAGGGCGACGATGCGCAAGGCACCGCTAAAACCGAACGGCAGGATCAGTAACAGCACGATCAGCACGCACGACATCAACTTCAATTCGGCGGCGCTGATCTGCGTGTCGGCGAATACACGGTTCAAATCACCGAGGCGATCCACCAACTGCACGCCGGGCAGATCCACGGCCTGCACTCGCAGCAGCGCCGGGTTGTTCAAGCCCTGCAGGCTGACCATGGCCGCCACACCGCCGTCCACCGGGCCGAGCCACAGCGTGCGCCAGGGTTCGGCCAACGGCCCCACCAGCGCAGCGTCGATGTCTTCGGTAGGTAGCGCTTGCAGTTGCGCGACTTCGGCTTGCAGGGCGCTGGCGGGCACGCCGAGGTCCAACAGTGGCTGCCAATGGTGTGGAAGTGCGCTCAGGGCATCGCGCAGTTGCTGTTGTTCGGCGGGCAGGCTGACCAGTTGGTTGAGCGCCAGGTAACCCTGGAGCTTGTCCATATTCACCAGTTGGTCCAGGCGTTGGCCCAGGGCGGCTTGCCGCTCCAGCAACTGCGGCTGGTTATCCGCACGTATCAGGAAAAACTGGCTGGTGGGCTGGAAACCGGTAATGCGTGCCACCGCCTGCGCCTCTTGCAGCAACAGCGGCGGCGCGCCGATCCACTGGCGAATATCGTTTTTGCTGTTCAGCTGCCACAGGCCACCGGCGCAGAACAACAGTACCCACGCCAGCAAAAATGGGCTCGGCACGCGCTTGAGCAAGGAAGCCCGCACCAGCCACAGGCACTCGGCAATGCGCAGCGGCCATTGTGCCGGGCGCAGTTCGACACCCTTGAGCAGTGCCGGCAGCAGGCACACCGCTGACAGGTAGGCGCCGATCAGACCCGCGGCGGAGAACACCGCGATTTGCGTCAAGGCCGGAAACGGCGTCCAGGCCAGCGCCAGGTAGCCGATGCAACTGGTGGCCAGGCTCAGGCTCAGCCCTGGCAGCGTCAGGCGCAATGCCGGCCAACTGCGCCAGGGGGTCATGCTCCAGCTTTTCGACAGGTAGTGCAGCGGGTAATCCACCGCGACGCCGATCAGGCTGGAGCCGAGCACCAGGGTCATCACATGCATATGGCCGAACAGCGCCACGCAAGCGACGGCACCAAACAGCATGCCCACCAGCACCGGCACAAACGCCAGCAGCACTCGCCAGCGGCGGAACGCCAGCAACAGCAACAGCAGGATGCCGACGGTGGCGCCACCGCCAACCCAGGTAATTTCCCGCGTGGCCTGCTGCTGGCCGTTCGCCGCGTAAAGCAAACCGCTGGCGGCGAGCAATTGCGCGCCGTGTTCACTGGCCTGCGTGCGGCTGGCCTGGAGCAAATCCGCCACTTGCAGCGGCAGTTTCATGTCGAAGGCATTGCCGGTGGTGCGTGCGCGCAGCAGCACCCAGCTCTTGCCGTCGGCATCGGCGATCAAGGCGCCGCTGCCGATGTCCAGTTGCACCGAGCCGTGTTGCGGCTGGCTGTTCTGGATGCGCCCGGTCAGGCCGAGCCAGTCGTCCTGGCTCGGCACCAGGCTGAAGCCGGTAAAGGGGTCGAACAGTGACTGCACCCGTTGCTGGATGAACGCGTCGGGGTGGTCGATCAGTTGTTCACGGTCCTTGGCCGAGAGCATCGCCAGCCGCCCGCGCAGCAACTGCTCACGCAGCGCCGGCAGGTCGGCTTGCAGGTTCCATTGGACCTTCTCGAACAAGCCGCTGGCCTGCCAGCGTTCGCCCAATTGCTGCGCCACGGCCACCGCTTGCTGGCGATCGGCGTGCCCCACCAACACCAGTATTTCGCGGTTGAGCGGCTCCTGCATGCGCTGTTCGGCTTGCAACTCCAAGGCGTCCGGCGTGCTGCCCGGCACCAGCTCCATCAGGTTGGCCGACAGCGGTGCGCCGTGGCGCCACTGCCAACCGGCCAGGGCCAGCACGGCCACCAGCAGGATCAGGAACAGGCGCGGCAATAGACGCTCACTGGGCAAAGTCGTGTTGCTCCGCGTCGCTCAATGGCTGGCCGGCGGTGCTGTCCTGCATGCGCAGTACGGTGCTGTCGCCTTGGGTTTCCAGCAGTTCGATGGTGTGTACCAGCTCACCGCCGTCGATATTGATCTGGGTGAATACCTGCTTGAGCAGCAGTGAACGCGGGATCAGCGTGAGCTTCCATTGCCGGGCTTCGCCTTGCAGTTGCAGCTCGAAGTCACGCTGCAAGCCGCTGCTGTCGCCCTGGAGCACGGCGAGGAACAGACGGTTCTGTTCGGCACCGGCGCTCTTGTTCGGCAGCAGTTGCCAGCCGTTGGCGTCACGGCGGGCGATGCCCTGGGCGCTGATGCGGTAGTCCTGTTGCAGCGGGGTTTTCAGCAGCCACAGGAGGCCGTGGTCCTTGGCCAGGACGAAGGTGCCCTTGCTGACCAACGGTTGCGGCAGCGCACGCAGGTGTTTTTCCTGGGTGAAGCTGCCGTGGATCACTGAGGGTTTGGCCAACTGGTCGCTGAGTTGTTGCAGGTCGAAGGCCTGGGCTTGAAGCGACAGCAGCAACGCGCCGAGGAAGGTGATCAGTTTCATGACAAGGCCCTGTCGACGGCGTCGGTGAATACTTTGGGGGACGCCAGCTGCATCTCGCGACTGGCGATTTCCACCGCTACCTGCACAGTGCTGGCGCGGGTCAGGCGCTCGCCGCTGGCCAGGTCGGTGATCAGGTAGTTGACCTTCAAACGGTTCTCCCACTCCACCAGGCTAGCGCGAACGTTGATCGTCTGGCCGAACACCGCACCGCGCACATAGCGCAGTTGCATGTCGATCACCGGCCAGGCGTAGCCGGCTTCGAGCATCGCCGTGTAGTTGTGGCCGATCTTGTCCAGCAGCGCGCAGCGTGCGACTTCCAGGTACTTCACGTAATGCCCGTGCCAGACGACGTTCATGGTGTCGACGTCAAAAAACGGCACGAGGATTTCGGTGTCGCTGTGCAATACGCCAGGGCTACGCATGCAGCCTCCAGTGTTGCTCGGCGATGCGTTGCAGGCACAGGCGCAGTTCGCCTTCGAGGGCGCGGTCTTCGATGACCGGCGGGAAGTCCTGGGCCAGCTCTGCATGCATGGCCGCCAGCGCCGGTGGCAACGGCCGTGCGTCGTCGGCCTGGGCACGCAGCCACACGCCCTGGTTGGCGGCGAGCAGAGTGGCGGCGGCGACCTGTTCGGTCAGTTCCAGCACGCGGATCGCATCGCGGGCGGAGATGGTGCCCATGCTCACCTTGTCCTGGTTGTGGCACTCGGTGGAGCGCGAGAACACGCTGGCCGGCATGGTGTTTTTCAGCGCTTCGGCGGTCCAGGCGCTGGTGCCGATCTGCACGGCCTTGAAGCCATGGTTGATCATCGCGCGGTCAGCCGGCGCGCCGGACAGGTTGCTCGGCAGACCGTGGTTGTAGCGCACATCCACCAGCAGCGCGAGCTGGCGGTCGAGCAGGTCGGCGACGTTGGCCACCAGGGTCTTGAGGCTGTCCATGGCAAAGGCGATATGCCCACCGTAGAAGTGCCCGCCATGCAGCACGCGCTCTTCCTCAGCGTCGATGATCGGGTTGTCGTTGGCGCTGTTCAGCTCGATCTCGATAAACGAGCGCAGCCAGTTCAGGCTGTCCGCCAGCACGCCGAGGACGTGGGGCGCGCAGCGCAGCGAGTAGCGATCCTGCAGGCGATGCAGCGGCGCGGTCGGCGCGTCGATCGCCAGGTCCTTGCGCAGCCAGGCGGCGACTTGCATCTGCCCCGGATGTGGCTTGGCGGCGAACAGACGCTCGTCGAAGTGTTCCGGATTGCCTTGCAGCGCCACCACGTTCAGCGCGGTGATGCGTGTGGCCAGTTGCAGCAGGTAGTCGGCACGGGCAAAGGCCAGGCAAGCGATGCCGGTCATCACCGCGGTGCCGTTCATCAGCGCCAGGGCTTCCTTGGGACGCAGTACCAGCGGCTCCCAGCCGAGTTCGCGGTGCACGTCGGCGGCCAGGCGACGCTCTCCCCGGAACAGCACTTCGCGCTCGCCGGACAGGGTCGCGGCCACGTAGGACAACGGCGTCAGGTCACCGCTGGCGCCCACCGAGCCTTCTTCCGGGATCAGCGGCAGCACGTCGTGTTCGAGGAACCCATGCAGGCGCTCCAGCAGTTCCACGCGCACCCCGGAGACACCGTGGCACAACGACTGCAAGCGCGCCGCCAGCACCGCACGGGTGGCTTGGGCGTCGAGCAACTTGCCCAGGCCGCAACCGTGGAAGGTGTACAGGTGACGGGGCAGGGCCTCGACATGTTGCAACGGCACCGCGACCACGCAGGAGTCACCGTAGCCGGTGGTTACGCCGTAGATCACGCCTTCCTTGTCCAGCAGCGAGTCGAGGAACTGCGCGCCCTTGGCAATGCGTTGGCGATACGCGGCATCGCTTTGCAGCTGGGTAGGCACCTGACGGTTGGCCAGGGCCAGCACGTCTTCGATGCGCAGGGGGCGTTCGCCAAAGGTTACCGGCTCAAGATGCGTCGTCATCGGTCTTCCAGAAAGGGTAAAAGTTGAACCATTGTTGGGGCGCTTCCAGGCAGAACTGGCCCAGGCGTGCGGCGTAGCGCGCGGTCCACAGGGCGATGACCTGCTCGCGGGTGCTGCGTTTCCATTCGATCAATTGCGCGAAGGGCTCGATGGTCAGGCGATAGCGGCCCTGGTGTTTCAGGCACATCAGCAGGTTGACCGGGCATTTCAGCAGGCCCGCCAGCAGCCACGGGCCTTGGGGGAAGGCCGCGTCATAGCCGAGGAAATCCACGCGCACCGTGCGCCCGCCATGCAAGGGCACGCGGTCGCCGGCAATCGCCAGCCACTCGCCGTCGTCCAGGCGCTGGCTGAGCAGCAGCATGGTGGCAGGGTCCAGCTCGCTGACCTGGATCAGGCGCAAGTGGGTGGCACCGGCTTCGCCCAGCAGGCGGTTGAAGCGTTCGGCGTGCTTGGTGTGCACCAGCACGTTCATGGTGACCTTTTCGCCGATTTCCGCCAGCGCGCGGCACACTTCGAGGTTGCCCAAATGTGCGCCGACCAGCATCTGGCCGCGCTCGCCGCGCAGTTGCCCGCGCAGTTTCGCCGGGTCGTTAATCTCGATTTGTTCCAGGCGCAGCTTGCCGTTCCACACGTCGAGTTTGTCGAGCAGGGCGTCGGCGAAGGCCATGAACTGGGCGAAGACTTTGCGCTGGCTGGGGCGCAGTTCGTCGCGCCCGCTCCAGTCGGCCAGGCGCTGCTGGTATTGCCAGGCGCTCTGGCGCGCGGTGCGGCCGAACAGGAAGAAGTACAACACGATGCCGTACAGCACCGGGCTCAGCAGGCGGCGGCCGAGGACCTTGGCGGCGAGGGCGGTGAATTTCATCAGCCAGTAGCTGCCGCGCTCTTCGCGGTCGGCCCAGTGCTTGGTGCTGTCACTCATGCCTGCCACCGTCGCCACAGGATCAGCGGTGCACGCACCAGCATGCCGAAGAACAGTCGGGTGTGCATGGCGCTGATGCGTACGTTGTCGCGGAACAGGCGGAAGTGCGACAGGCCGTCGGCAGGGTAATGCACCTGGGTCGGCAGCCAGCGCATCGGCTGGTTACGCCAGGCCAGGCGCACCAGGATGTCGGAGTCGAAGTCCATGTGCGTGCCGATGTAGGCGGAGTCCATCAGGGCCAGCACCGGGGCCAGCGGATACACACGAAAGCCGCACATCGAGTCGCGGATCTGCAGCGACAGGGTGTTGATCCACACCCACACGTGGGTCAGGTAACGCGCGTACAAACGGCCTTTGGGCACGCTTTCGTCGTATTCGGGGTAGCCGCAGATGATTGCGTTGGGCTGCCTGCGGGACGCGTCGATAAACGTCTCGACTTCACGCAGGTCGTGCTGGCCGTCGGCGTCGACCTGCAAGGCGTGGCTGAAGCCCAGGCGTGCCGCTTCGCGAAACCCGGCCATCACCGCGCCGCCTTTGCCTTGATTGTTCGGCAGGGTCAGCAGGGTGACGTTATCCAGGTCCGCCAATTGCGCCAGTACCGCTGCGCAGGCTGGGCTGCTGCCGTCGTCGACCAACAGGCACGGCAGGCCGCTGCTCAACAGGCTGTGGACCACGGCGGGCACAGCGGCCTCGTGGTTGTAGACCGGGATCAGGGCGCAGGGGTTATGCATGGGCGGCTTCCAATTGGATCCGGCCGCTGGAGCAGGCCGCGACGCCGTTGCGATAGGCGAAATACAACTTGCTGCGTTCCTGGTCGAAGCGCAGGTGCAGTTCGATGCGATCGCCGGGGCGTACCAGTTGCTGGAACTTGAGCACTTCCATGCCGGCAAAGGTCGCGGGCAGGTCGAGCAGTTGCTGGCCCAGGTTGAAAGCCCATTCCACTTGCACCACGCCGGGCAGCACAGGTGTGACCGGAAAGTGCCCGCTGAAGTAGGCCAGGTCCGGCGGGATGATCATCTGCACGGTCCATTCGCCATCGACTTCGATTTGCTCCAGCACTTCCGGTGCTTTTGGCCGGGGCGCCAGCAGCAACGCGGCCACATCGGCCTGGGGCAGTTTGCCCTGGGCATTCAGCGGCAGCTGGCGCAGCAGCCGCCAGCGGCGCGGCAGCGCCAGGGTTTCGCAATGCTGGCTCAAATGTTGGCGCAGGGTTTGGGTGACGGTGCGTCGGCCCTGGTTGCGCAGGGCGTGCAGGCCGTCGGCACTGAGCACCACCAGCGCGCCGAGTGAGGCGCGGTTTTCCTGCACCACGCCCAGGCGCGTTTCGGCGACCCACGGGTGGGCCATCAGCGCCTGTTCGAGCATGGGCAGGGAGATGCGTTTTTCTTCCAGCTTGACGATACGGTCCAGGCGCCCGAGCAGCTCGAAGCGACCATCGGCATGGATGCGCGCCGCGTCAGCGGTTTGCTCTATATGCCCGACGGGCAAGTAAGGCGAAGCGATGCGCAGTGCACCGTCGGCATCCTGGCTCAGGTGTATATCGGCGAACGGCTGCCAGGGTTGCGCGCCCTGGCGCCAGGCGATGCCACCGGTTTCCGAGCTGCCGAGAATCTCTGTCGGCCATTGCTGCAAGCGCTCGTAAAGACTGCTGGCCGCCTCGATGGGCAAGGCACCGCCCGACGAGAACACCCGCGATACCTGGCTAAGCGCTGGCCAATCGAGGTTGTCGCCCATGCGCTTGAGCAGCGCCGGGCTGGCGACCCAGGCGAATTGCGAGTGTTCGCGGCTGGCGCGTTGCATGTCTTCCGGAAAAGCCAACTGGCGGCGCACAAAGCTGCGCCCGGCGCACAGCGGCCACAGCACGCGGAACAGCAAACCGTAGATGTGCTGGGTGGCGACGCTGCCGATGATGCAGGCGTCTTTAAGGTCTGCACCCCACAACGCTTCCAGGGCCTGGACCTCATTGGCCAGTTGGCGCAGGGTCTTGTCGATACGCTTGGGTTCGCCGCTGGAACCGGAGGTGCACAGGCTCAGTTGGCAGGTGTCCAGGTCGAGGGCGGCCGGGCTCAACGGCGCTTGATACAACGCTTCCAGGTCTGGCGCTTCAGTCAGCCAGGCGTCGACAACCGCGTCCCAGCGTTGGCGGGTCTGGGGTTGCAGATCGGCGGGCAGCAGCACGCTGGCCCCGGCGCGCCAGGCGCCCAGCAGTGCAATTGCCAGCAGGCCTGCGTCTTCCAGGTGCAGGGCCAGGCGCTGGATGCCACGCGCTTGCAACCCGGCCGCCAGGCTCAGGGAGTGTTCCCACAGCTGGGCGTGATTCATCGCAGGTTCGGTGGTCACCAAACGCTGTTCCAGCGGCTCGAGCAACAGGTGCTCAAGATTCAACCCATTCATACGCGGCCTCGAACCCTTTGTCGTACCAGCCATTCCACGGCAAACAACAGCCCCATCAGCCCGTAGGCGATCAAGCCGTTGTACAACGTCCACCAGCTCAACGGCGCCCATAGGGTGAGGGCAGCGGCGAGCAGGCCATTACACAGAAAAAACACGCACCACACCACGGTGACCTGGCGCGTATACACAATCGCGTTTGGCGGCAGTACCGGGTCGGTCATGCGCGCCAGGCGCTCTACCATCGGCGGGCCGTATTTCAGGCTGAGGCCGAACAGCGCCAACATGAACGCACTGACCAGGCTCGGGTACCAGCGCAACAGGTGCGGGTTATCGAACCAGGCCAGGGCCAGGCAAAACACGATCACTGCCACCGCCATCCAGCGGCTGCCGGGGCGGTGGGCACCGGTAAACGCGCGGAGCAGCCACAGGCTGCCCAGCAGCAACCCGAACTGCCACGGCGCAAAGTGCTCGGTGCCGTAATACACCGCAAAGGGGTACAGCAGCCCCGCCAACAACAGGCCAAGGCCGATCAGCCGGCTCATGCGGCGGGTTGGACCAGACGGTACACCGCCTCAACCACGTCGTTCACGGTGCGCACGGCCTTGAACTCTTCGGCAGCGATCTTCTTGCCGGTCTGGCGCTTGATATGGTCGATCAGGTCCACGGCATCGATGCTGTCGATTTCCAGGTCCTGGTACAGGTTGGCGTCGAGGGTGACGCGTTCCGGCGGCAGTTCAAACAGTTCCACCAAGGCATCGCGCAGGGTGTTGAAAATATCGTCACGAGTTTGCATGGTCCGGTCTCAAGCTGCCTGTCTGGCCGTGACGAACGCCGCAAGGCTGGCCACGTTGGTGAAGTGATCGCGTGTGTCCTTGGCGTCGGCATCGATCTTGATGCCGTACGTTTTCTGGATCGCCAGGCCCAATTCCAGGGCGTCTACCGAATCCAGGCCCAGGCCTTCGCCGAACAGGGTCTGGTCGCTGCCGATGTCGTCGGCGCTGATGTCTTCCAGGCCCAGGGCCTCGATGATCAGTATCTTTATGTCGTGCTCAAGGCGTTGTTGGTCGCTCATCTTCGGCGAGCTCCTTAATGAAATAGTGGTGCAGGTAATCGTTGAGCTTGCGTGAGGCCTGGGGCGCGGGCCCCAGTGTTGCGAACGCCTGTGGTTCTATATCGGCACCCACCCGCAAACTGAAGTGAAAACGGCGTTTCGGGATGCGATACCAGGGTTCGGCCTTGGTCAGGGTGGTGGGGCTGACCTTGATCACCACCGGGGTGATGATTGTCGCACCACGCAGCGCAATGGCAGCGGCCCCGCGATGAAAGGCGGGCGCCACGCCGGGTGTGGTGCGGGTGCCCTCGGGAAAGATGATCAGCGTCTGGCCTTCGCGCAGGGCGTCGGCGGCGGCGTCGAGCATGTCCGCGCTGCCGTCGTTGCTTATATAGCCCGCGTCGCGCACCGGGCCACGGGTGAACGGGTTTTGAAACAGGCTCTGCTTGATCACGCAATTGGTCTGGCGCATCAGGCCGATCAGGAACACCACGTCAATCAGCGACGGGTGGTTGGCGATGATCATCTGGCCCGGCTGGCCGAGCCTTTCGGCGCCTTCGACGCTGTAGGTCAGCACCCCGGCGCGCTGCATCATGCGGATAAAGAACCAGAACAGCTTGCTGATGGTATGACGGGCGCGGCGCTGGTGTCTTTCGACGTTGCCCGGCAGGCAACTGAGCAAGGGAAACACCAGCAAACGCAGGCACAACCCGCCGACGCCAAACACGAAGAAGCTGGCGGCAGTGGCGAACAGGCGCCAGTAGTAGGCATCCCGTGGCTTTTCGTTCACGGCTTGCGTTGCCAGTTCCATACACGGTTCTTCCAGGCATGTTGGCAGGCGCCCTGTTCGGTGAGCAGGGTGCGCAGCAGGTTCAGGGCGTGGGGCCACTGGGTTTGAGTGAGTTGGACAGTGCTCGCGGTGAGTTCCAGTTGCCACTCGTCGCCTGGTGTCAGCAGCAGGCCGAGGGCGTAGGGGAAGGGCACGTCAACGATCCAACTGGCGTAGGCCTCGGGTGGCTGTTCTTCGGTGATCACGAGCAATACTGCCGGGGCGCCTTCATTGAGCAGCGCGGCGGCTTCGAGCATGCCGTGCTCCAGGCCATCGCCTGCAGCGGCGAGGGCCGTCATCTCGCTGGTTTCATTGCGCAGGATCGACCATAGGCCAATCACCGCGTTATGCACCGACAGGCTGAACTGGGTCGGCGACAGCGGCTGGTCGTTGGCCAGGTCACTGAGGATGTCCAGGGTGCGCGGGGTTTCGCCATGCCGGGAAATAAACACCAGCGGCAGGTCTTGCAGGCCTTCGGCCAATGGCCAGCCCACGCTGAATGCCATGCGTGCCAGGCGGCTCAGGCGGCGGCGCTGCATGGCCGGCAGGAATGACACGTCGGGGGACGCATCGCTGGCAGGCAGCAACACCGGGGCCTGGCACCAGGCGTGCCAGTCGTCCGTGCTTTCCAGGCCAGGAGCCCAGGCACGCCATTGGGCGATGTTGAAGTTGATCACTGAGAAGTTATCCCGCCCCTGCGGGCTTCCATGTGCGGCTTTTGGCCCCGAATACCGGGACAGGGAGCAATCGCCGAATGGCGCGCATTATCCCGGTGCCGTGGGGTTCTAGCAAACTTTGGTAAAGAAATGTGCACGGCCGATTACAAATAGTGGGGAAGATTTACAGATTGTCCTTCAATGGGGGGGCAAGTTGGATCGTCGGACACTTCCTTTTCACTTGTCCGCGACGTATGACAGGGCAGATGCGATGCAGCAATGCATCGATGAACGAGGTAGCTAACAGGCGCTTTTGCCCTCTACACTCGGACATTCATTGATACACGGAGGTTTTTCCATGCGGCGCGTGGTGTTCAATCAAAAAGGCGGCGTTGGTAAGTCCAGCATTGCCTGCAACCTGGCGGCGGTCAGCGCCAGCGAAGGCTATCGAACCCTGTTGGTGGACCTCGATGCACAAGCCAACTCGACCCAGTACCTCACCGGGCTGACCGGCGATGACATCCCTATGGGGATCGCGGACTTTTTCAAGCAAACCCTGTCTTCCGGGCCGTTTTCGAAGAAGAACAAGGTGGATATCTACGAAACACCCTTCGACAACCTGCACGTCATCACCGCGACCGCCGAACTCGCGGACTTGCAGCCCAAGCTTGAAGCCAAGCACAAGATCAACAAGCTGCGAAAGCTGCTGGATGAGCTGAGCGAGGATTACGACCGGATCTACCTGGATACCCCGCCAGCCCTGAACTTTTATGCGGTTTCGGCGCTGATTGCCGCTGATCGTGTGCTGATCCCCTTCGATTGCGACAGCTTCTCGCGCCAGGCACTGTATGGCCTGCTGGCCGAAATCGAAGAATTGAAGGAAGACCACAACGAAGGCCTGGAAGTCGAAGGTATCGTGGTCAACCAGTTCCAGGCGCGGGCGAGCCTGCCGCAGCAAATGCTCGATGAGTTGATTGCCGAAGGCTTGCCGGTGCTGCCGGTGTACCTGGCCAGCTCGGTGCGCATGCGCGAGTCGCACCAGGAGAACAAGCCGCTGATCCACCTGGACCCACGGCACAAGCTCACTCTGCAATTTGTGGAGTTGCATAACCTGCTGGAAAACGCCTGATTTTGCTGGCGACACAAAACCTCTGTGGGAGGGGGCGTGCTCCCGATGGCGGTGTATCAGTCACGAGTACTTTGACTGACTCACCGCCATCGGGAGCAAGCCCCTTCCCACATTTGAATTGCATTTCAGTCGGGGATTGGATTTTTCCCACAGGGGCTGTAGGAAGGGTCTGGCTAGAGGGGGTGTGGCTTGTATCGTTGCCTACAGGTACGCCAGAATCCGCCGGCTTGTGCGTCTGGATGGGCATCTCTAAGGTTCTGCGGTCACTGAATGTTCAGTGATCGGGTTTAGTAGCCCGAGGTGAGACGTACGGCAATTCGTCGATCAGGAGCTTCCTGAATTTGATGGTGGCTGTACGGAGGGCGCTTTCGAGCGCGCCGGTTGCGTCTCCCCGGTCTACTAACCTGCGTACAGCTGCCACCCTCCGTTTAGTAGCGGCCGGTTGCGGCTCCACTACTCGGAGACGATCCATGGTTAACCTCTATACCGTTACACCCAACCTCCCCACCGAAGCGCTCGTGCTCAACAGCTACGAAACCTTCTCCTCCGTCCGCACCCTGTTACTCAACCTGTCCAACGACCTCACCGGCGAACACCGCGACGTGGCCCTGGCTATCCACCAATTGAGCGAACTTGGCGTAATGCTGGTCGGCCAGATAATGGACCGCGAAGCCCCCGTGGCCTGAAGATAACACTCGGTCAAATGTGGGAGGGGCGGTGCGACGATTCGACTTGCCCCCTCCCACACTGTCCAGCCTTGTTCTCAAGGCCCGGTTACACCCCCTGGCTACGCAACCAACTCATCAACTGCGGCAACGGAAACGCCCCGCTCTGGCGCGCCACTTCGCGGCCGTTCTTGAACAGAATCAGACTGGGGATCGACCGAATCCCCAATTGCGCCGACAGCTGCGGATTGGCCTCGCTGTCCAGCTTGGCCAGCCGGCACTTGCCTTCCAACTGCCCGGCCGCCTGCTCAAACACCGGCGCAAACGACTTGCACGGCCCACACCAATCGGCCCACACGTCCACCAGCAACGGCAAATCGCCCTTGATCTGACTGGCGTAGTCGCCTTGCTTCAGCTCGAAAGGCTTGCTCAGTAGAACCGCTTGCTTGCAACGCCCGCACTTGGGCGTATCACCCAGGCGTTCGCCGGGGACGCGGTTGAGGCCGTTGCAATGGGGGCAGGGGATAACGAGAGGGTCGGACATGGTGGGCTCCTGAGTATGGCCATTAGTCTCTATTTGGAGTCAGCGCCGATAGTTATCAAGATAGATACATGACTGTGACGAGCGGGCTTGCCCCGCGTTGGGCTGCGCAGCAGCCCTGCGGGAGTAAGCTCTCTCGCCACAGCCTCTCTGTCTTACGACGAACAACTGATCTCCAAATGCTTGCCCCAATCCGGCGGTCGTTGCGCGTACTGTTCCATCCCCGCCTGCTCCTCGAACGGTTTGGAAAGCACCTCATGTAACCGTCGCACTTCGCTGTAATCGCCTGATTCGGCGGCAGCGATAGCGTTCTGTGCGAGGTAGTTACGCAGGATGTACAGCGGGTTCACTGCGTGCATCCGCACACGGCGCTGTTCCTCGCTGTAATCCCCATCCCGCTCAATACGAGCCTTGTACAGTCCTGCCCAGGCATCAAAGCCGGCGAGGTCGACAAAATCATCGCGCAGCTTCGCCACCGCCAGCGCTGCCGGTTCATCCCCCAGCCGCCGGAAGAACAGCGTGTAATCCACACCGCTGTTCTGCATCAGCTTCAGCAACTGCTCGACCAGCTTCTGGTCCTCGTCTTCGGCAGTGGTCAGCCCCAATCGGCGGCGCATCAGGTCCAGGTAGTGGGCCTGGTACAGCGGCAGATACAGGCCAAGGGCTTCTTTCAAGGCGTCGACGCTGATAAATGGCGTGAGCGCCTGGGCCAGCGCGCTGAGATTCCACTGGCCGATGGGCACTTGGTTACTGAAGGAATAGCGCCCTTCATGGTCCGAGTGGTTGCAGATGAAGTGCGCGTCAAAGTCGTCGAGAAACGCAAACGGCCCGAAGTCGAAGGTGATGCCGAGGATCGACATGTTGTCGGTGTTCATCACCCCGTGGCAGAAACCATAGGCCTGCCATTTGGCGATCATCTCGGCGTTGCGTTCGACGATTTCGCGGAACATCGCCAGGTAGGGCTCGGGCTGTTCCCGGCACTCGGGGTAGTGCAGGTTCAGCACGTGTTCGGCCAGCTCGGCCTGCTGTTCGGGCTTCTTGGTGTAGTAGAAATATTCGAAATGACCAAAGCGGACATGGCTGGGCGCCAAGCGTAGCACCATCGCCCCACGTTCCTGCTTCTCCCGCCAGACCGGGGTGCTAGAGCCGATCACGCACAACGCGCGGCTGCTGGGGATGCCCAATGCATGCAGCGCTTCGGAGGCCAAGAACTCCCGGATTGACGAGCGCAGCACCGCGCGGCCATCGCCCATGCGTGAGTAGGGCGTCATCCCGGCGCCCTTGAGGTGCAGA
This sequence comes from Pseudomonas sp. B14(2022), assembly GCF_012030485.1. Classification (NCBI taxonomy): domain Bacteria; kingdom Pseudomonadati; phylum Pseudomonadota; class Gammaproteobacteria; order Pseudomonadales; family Pseudomonadaceae; genus Pseudomonas; species Pseudomonas sp. B14(2022). Next base: position 192,382 of record NZ_JAAUVM010000006.1, on the reverse strand, counting down.
TCCCAATGTTCGCCGGCCTCGTTGTACACCTCGCCCAGCAGCAACCCTCGGCCATCGCCCAGTTGTGGGGTGTAGCCGCCAAACTGATGCCCGGAGTAGACCATCGCCCGCGGCTCGGCTTCGGCCCACAGCGTGTGGCCGCTGAACAGCTCGGCAAACACCGGCGTTTCGGCCACTGCAGGGTCGAGGTCGAGCAGGGCCATGGCGGCATTGCTTGCCACCACTAGGCGCGGTTCGTCGAGGGGCTCGGGCAATACGTGGGTTGAGAACGCGTCGCCCAGGCGTGCGAAGCGGTTGTCGAAGGTCAGTTCGTCGAGGGCTTTCACCGGCCATCTCCAGCAGAATGTCCGAGCATTCTGCTGGGGATAGGGCGTTTAGTCGAGTTTGCTGGGTGGTGGCTCGGGTGCATCCGCCACTTTGCCCGCCGGCGGCTCTGGCACATCTTGCGCCTCGGCCGGCCCGACGATGGTTCTCTTCTCGTCTTCCACCGGCACCAGCTTGTATTCCTGGCCGTGGAGGTTTTTGAGGTACACCTCCATCTGCCGGAAGGAGATGTTGATGTGGTGGTTCTTGAACTCGCGGTTGATAAAGCGGTTCACTTCGTCGATCACCGGGTTGCGGTCGCCGAGGTCGCGCACGTGCATGCGCAGTTCGTGGTCCAGTGTACTTTCGCCGAAGTTGAGGAAGTACACGTGGGGTTCCGGTTCCTTCAACACCCTCGGGTTTTCTCGCGCGGCCTTGAGCAACAATTCCTTCACAAGGTCCAGGTCGGAGCCGTAGTCCACGCCCAGCTTGAGGGTGACACGGGTGATGGTGTCGGTCAGCGACCAGTTGATCAGTTGCCCGGTAATGAACGTCTTGTTGGGGACAATGATGTCCTTGCGGTCGAAGTCGGTGATGGTGGTGGCGCGGATGCGGATCTTGCTCACCGTACCCGACAGGTTGCCGATGGTGATGGTGTCGCCGATCCGCACCGGGCGTTCGAACAGGATCATGATGCCGGAGATGAAGTTGGCGAAGATCTCCTGCATCCCGAAGCCCAGGCCCACCGACAGCGCGGCGACCAGCCACTGCAACTTGTCCCAGCTCACGCCGAGGGTGGACAGTGTGGACACGAAGCCCACGCCGGCGATCACGTAAGACAGCAATGTGGTGGTGGCGTAGGCGCTGCCCTGGGCCAGGTCGAGCTTGGACAGTACGAGTACTTCCAGCAAACCCGGCAGGTTACGCGCCAGTGCGAAGGTGATGCCGATGATGATCAGCGCGCCAAGCAAGTCGCCGATGCTGATCGGCACCATGCTGATATTGGCACCGGTGCCGCTGGTGTATTCGTACAGGGTGACGTTATCCAGGTACGAAAACACCGAGATCAGGTCCGACCACACCCAGTACAGCGCGGCGATAAAACCGCCGAGCAGGGCCAGGCGAATCAGGCGCATGGACTGTTCGTTGACCTGCTCGATGTCCAGGGTCGGTTCTTCGATCACCGCTTCGCCGTCACCCGCTTCCTTGGCCGCCTGGCGTTTGGCCAGGGCGCGGGAATAGGCCAGGCGCCGGGCGGCAACGCCGAGGCCGCGGACGAAGGTGGCTTCGATCACCAGCCAGAACATCAGCAGGTACAGGGTGTTGATCAACCGGTCGCTGAGCTTGAGCGCGGTGTAGTAGTAGCCAAAGCACACGGCGATAAACAGCGCGATAGGCAGCGCGGTGAACACCAGGCCCATGGCTTTGCGGAACAGCGAGGCTTTTTCGTGGGTCGGGCTGTGGAGCAGCAGGCGCCCCAGCAACCAGGCCATCAGGGCGTAGCAGGTCAGGACCACGGCGATGCCCAGCACGTCGTCGGCCAGTGCTGCCGGTTGGTGCTCGGCGATGGCCACCACAGCCACCAGGGCCAGCACCACCAGCCCGAGTTTGCGCACCCAGCCTTGGAGGAATTCGACTTGGGGCTTTTCCCAGCGGAAGTGCAACTCGGCCACGCCGCCCGGCGCCAGGATGCGGTAGGCGGTGTAGAACACCAGCCACGCCTGGGCCAGTTGCAGCAGGGCTGAACCCAGGTTGGCGTTTTGCCCACGGGCGTCGATCTGCAGCGCGTAGCCGCACAGCGCCAGCCCCAACGATACGGGCATGGCCAGCAGGATATTGATCAAGATCGCTTGCGGTGTGTGCCACTGGCTGTCGCGCTTGAAGTGACCGATGTCCAGGTGGACCTTGTTCAGGCGTTGGTACAGGGCCTTGCGTCGCCACAGCAGCGCGCCGATCAACAGCAGCAACGGCAGGAACAGCAGCGGGCGCTGGGTCAGGCCGTCGTACAACTCGCTCACGCTGGAAGCCCAGGGCAGGGTGGCAACCTGCTTGCTCAGGTGCGCCGGCACGGTTTCCAGCCACTCGGTGTCCAGCGGCTTGTTGCTGGGGATCCAGAACATCTGTTCATCGAGCGTCGCGCGCAGGGTGGTGGCGGTGCTGAGCAGTTGTTTCTGGTTCAGTTGAAGGGTGATGGATTCGTTAAGCAGCGCGCTCAACTCTCGGCTCAGGCGCTCCAGCAGGTCACTGCGGGTAATCGCCAGTTCCAGCAGGGTGCGCCGCAGTTGCGGGGTGACGTCGGCCGGCGGCTGGTTGGCCAGCAGGTTGTCCACATAGGTGCTGGGGGAGCTGATCAGCTCGCGCTGTTGGTTGACCTCAAACTGGTACAGGCGAATGTTGGCGATGTCGTCCGCCAGGTCGCGGTCCACGGTCAGGCGGGGCAGCGCTTGTTTCTGCTTATACAGAATCTTCGACAGCAGCAGGCTGCCCTTGAGCACGTTGATCTGCTCGTCCAGGGCCGAATCGCTCTGGGTCACGGTGTCCAGTTGCTGTTTGGTCTGCAGGTTCTTCTGGGTCAGGTCGTTGAGGCGGTCGGTGCTCTTGAGCAGGTAGTCGGACAGCTTCAGGTTGGCCGCGCTTTCCGTGGCCAACAGGCTGCTGCCGCCGGCCTTTTGCGCTTCGATGGACTGCTGGGTAACGGTCTGTTGGGACTGGGCCAGGCGTTTCTGGTTGATCAGGGTTTGCAGGTCCTGGATCTCTTGTTCCAGGCGCGCGGTTTTTTCCACCACCAGGTCGTGCTGGCTGTTGCCCAGGTCTTGCAGTTGGCTGTTGCCGGCCAGTTCCTGGCGGCGCAGGGGAATCAGGGCATTCAGTGCGGCAAGTTCGGCATTCAGCTGGTTGCGCTGGTCGCTGCTGAGGGCTTTGCCATTGTCCTTGCCGGCCTTGAGGGTCGAATTGATCTGCTGGATGCGCGTCTGGCTGCTGCTGATTTCGGTCTGGGCACGCTCGGGGCGGGTCTGGGCCGCGATGGTCAGGCTGTTGGCTTCGGCCAGGTCTTTTTGCAGGTCGCCTTGTTGGGTGGTGCGCTGCACCAGCAGTTGCTCGAGCTGCGGTACCGGCAGGGTGGCGTAGCGCTGGGCGACCGGAATGATCTTGGTGGCCTTGAGCCGGGTCAGTTCGCGCTGGTTCTCGCTGGTCTGGCGCGGGGCGTCTTCCAGCTGGCGTTTGAGGTCGACCAGACGCTGTTCGTAATCCTGCTTGTTGCCCAGGTAGGTCAGGGTCTGTTGCAGGATCGACTGCAGCGCCTTCATGTCGGCGTCGGGCAGTTTGCGATCAGGCAGCTTGTCCAGGGTTTGCTGGATGGCGTCGGCGCTGGGCGGGTCGGCGGCGTAGACGCTGCCGACACAAAGGGTCAGGCCCAGCAGGGCAGTGGCGAGAAAAGTGCGCAGGGTTGGCATAGAGACCGATCGAGCAAGGTGAAGAATCGGGGGCGTGCTGTCGCCCCGCAGTTTAGAGGAAGAGTCCGGGGGCCGGGCGACTTCCTTCGGGGAATCTGACGCCGACTTTGCCAATCTTGTTCCCGTCCATGACCGCGACGGTCCAGATGGTGTTGTTCCACTCCACCTGGTCGCCCACCACCGGCGCGCCGCCGACTTTCTGGGTGATGAAGCGGCTCAGCGGCATGTCCGGGTCGATCCCTTCCAGCTTGAGGCCATACAGGGCGGAAACCGCGCCCAGCTGGGCGTCGCCTTCGAGCACGAAGTCGCCGAAGAAGCGCAAATCGAGGCCGCGCTGCGGTGCCTGGCTGAACAGTTTGCCCAGGGCCGGCAGGTTGTGTTCGTGGCCGATCACGCAGAGCAAATCGCCGACTTCCAGCACCGTACTACCCGACGGATGGAGCAGTTGCTGGCCACGGAACAGGGCAGCGATACGCGTGCCTTCGGGCATTTTCAGCTCACGCAGGGCCGCGCCAATGCACCATTTTTCTGCGCCCAGGCGGTAGACGAACAGCTCCCATTCGCTGGTGACGTGCACTTCCAGGGCGGCGCGGGAGATCGGCGCCGGGTCCGGCGGGACGGTCACTTTCAGCAGCTTGGCCACCCACGGCAGGCTGGTGCCCTGTACCAGCAGCGACACCAGCACGATAAAGAACGCCAGGTTGAAGTACAGCTGCGCGTGGGGCAGCCCCGCCATCAACGGGAACACCGCCAGGATGATGGGGACCGCGCCACGCAGGCCGACCCAGGCAATAAAGGCCTTTTCGCGGCCATGGAACGCCTTGAACGGCAGCAGACCGACCATCACCGACAGCGGCCGCGCGAACAGGATCATCCACAGCGCGAGGCCCAGGGCCGGCAGGGCAATCGGCAGCAAGTCATGGGGCGTGACCAGCAGGCCCAGCACCAGGAACATACCGATCTGGGCCAGCCAGGCCATACCGTCGAGCATATGCAAAATGCCATGACGGCTACGCACCGGGCGATTGCCGATCACCAGGCCGCACAGGTACACGGCGAGGAAGCCGCTGCCATGCAGGGCGTTGGTCAGGGCGAACACGAACAGGCCACCGGCGATTACCAGGATCGGGTACAGGCCGGTGGCCAGGTTGATGCGGTTGACCATCTGCAGCATCAACCAGCCGCCGCCGAGGCCGACGATGCCGCCGATGCCGAACTCGCGCACCAGATGGGTCAGCAGGCTCCAGTGCAGGCCGGTCTGGCCGCTGGCGAGCATGTCGATCAAGGTGACGGTGAGGAACACCGCCATCGGGTCGTTGCTGCCGGATTCGATCTCAAGGCTGGCGGTCACCCGTTCGTTCAAGCCCTTGCCGCCCAGCAGCGAGAATACGGCTGCGGCGTCGGTTGAGCCGACAATCGCGCCGATCAGCAAGCCTTGAATAATATTCAGGTTGAACAGCCAGGCCGCCGCCATGCCCGTGAGGCCGGTGGTAATCAACACCCCCACCGTGGCCAGGGACAACGCCGGCCAGAGTGCCACGCGGAAACTCGCCACCCGCGTGCGCAAACCGCCGTCGAGCAGGATCACCGCCAGCGCGAGGTTGCCCACCAGGTAGGCAGTCGGGTAATTGTCGAAGATGATGCCGCCGCCATCGACGCCGGCGACCATGCCCACGGCCAGGATGATCACCAGGATCGGGATGCCCAGGCGCGAGGAAAGAGAACTCACCAGAATGCTCGCACTCACCAGCAACGCGCCGATCAAGAACAGGCTGTTGATGGTTGTCGCATTCAAAGGCAGTACTCCATGAGCAAATAAGGCGAGGCGCAAACTGACCATGCAGTCTGCGTGCCAGGGATTCTAACCTGTTGAATTGCTGTGCTGTCAAAAAGCTTTTAACGCCGGGCGCAGATCTGAATGTGGGAGGGGGCTTGCCCCCGATGGCGGTATTTCAGTCAGCTTATCTGTAACTGACCCACCGCTATCGGGGGCAAGCCCCCTCCCACATTTCAAGCCAGTGCAGGCAGTTAGAGGCGGAAGCGGCCAACCATCCCATTCAAATCCACCGCCAGGCGCGACAGCTCATTGCTCGCCGCACTGGTCTGGCTGGCGCCCGTGGCCGACTGCACCGACAGGTCACGGATATTTACCAGGTTGCGGTCCACTTCCCGCGCCACCTGCGCCTGTTCTTCCGCCGCGCTGGCGATGACCAGGTTGCGCTCGTTGATCTCGACAATCGCCGTATTGATGGTATCCAGCGACATCCCTGCGCCTTTGGCGATGTTCAACGTCGACTCCGCGCGTTCGGTGCTGTTGCGCATCGAGTCCACCGCGTGCTCGGTGCCGGCCTGGATACTGCCGATCATCCGCTCGATCTCGCTGGTGGACTGCTGGGTGCGATGGGCCAGCGCCCGCACTTCATCGGCAACCACCGCGAACCCACGACCGGCTTCCCCGGCACGCGCCGCTTCAATTGCCGCGTTCAGGGCCAGCAGGTTGGTCTGGTCGGCCAGGCCGCGAATCACGTCCAGCACTTTGCCGATATCGCGCGACTCATTGGCCAGTTCGCCAATCAGCGTGGCGGTCGCTTGCACATCGCCGCTCATGCGCTCGATGGCGCTGACGGTTTCCTGCACCAGGTCGCGGCCGTCACCAGCGGAGGTGGTGGCGTTGCGCGAGGCTTCAGAGGTGCTCACCGCATTGCGCGCGACTTCTTCGACGGCGCTGGTCATCTCGTTGACGGCGGTGGCGGCTTGTTCGATTTCGTTGTTCTGCCGGGTCAGGCCGCGCGCGCTTTCGTCGGTGACGGCGTTCAGCTCCTCGGCGGCGGAGGCCAGCTGGGTGGCGGAGCCGGCGATGCGTTGCAACGTGTCGCGCAGCTTGTCCTGCATCTTGGCCATGGCCGCCAGTAGGCGCCCGGCTTCGTCGTTACCGTCGACCTTGATCGGCCGCGTCAGGTTGCCTTCGGCGACTTCTTCCGCCGCTTCGAGCGCTTGGGAAATCGGCAGGGTGATGCTGCGGGTCAGCAGCCAGGCGAACAACATCGTCAGCGCCGTGGCGATCACCAGCAGGCCAATCACCCAGTCAAAGGCCATGTTGTACTGGTCTTCGGCCTGTTGATTGGTGGCCAGGGCGGCCTTGTTGTTGTAGTCCAGCAGGCGGTTGAGCACCATGTTGACCTGCTCGGAGTTGTTCAACAGTTCTGTGTTGAGAAGGTTGCGCAGCTCATCGATCTGGTTGGCGCTCGACAGGCTCTTCATACGCGCTTCAATCTGCTGGTACTGGGTAAGCAGGCGTATATATTCGTCGTAGATCGAGCGTTCTTCGCCGCTGTCGATCAGTTTCTCGTAGACGCCCTGGGCGGTGCGGATCTGCTGGTTGCGCAGTTCGAAGGCTTCCAGGGTCTTTTGCTGCACGTCCGGCTCGCGGTTGGTCAGCAAGCGGTACGACAGCACGCGCAGGCGCAGGGTCAGTTGGGTGAACTCATCCAAGGCGCGAATGCTTGGCACGCTGGACTGGGTGATGTCTTGGGTGGCGCCACGGATCTTGCTCATCTGGTTCAGGGCGAACACGCCTAGAAACAACATCAACGCGCCAATAAGCGAGAAGCCGAGGAAGGCCCTCGGAGCGATATTCATATTACGAAGCGACATGCGGAAATCCTGGGAGAGGCGCGATCCGTGCGGTCATGAGACGGGGTGTGCCTCTCTATCGGGCATACGACTAAAGTCTATAGGGGGCTGTGCGTTTTTGTCGCACCTGACGAGGGGTTGCGCGGATTCAGGAACCAGAAGGGGGAAATGCAGTCACTAAGGCTCGAAAGCGTGGCCCGGCCCTTAAAAAACGGGCTGCGCGCCAGGGATAACCCTGGCATCCGAGGTGAATTTTCTTTATCGTCACCGCCCTTTGAAAAAGCCCGAGAAATCAAAATGTTAGAAGCATCCCTCAGCCAACTGGAACAACTGGTCAGCGACCTGGTACAGCAGAATCAGGAGCTACTGGGCAGCAACGAATCCCTCAAGGCCGAACTGGCTCGCGCCAAGGATGAGAACGACAGCCTGCAACTGAACCTGATGGAACAGGAAGAAAAGCACGGCGCGACGGCAGCGCGTATCCAGGCGCTGGTTGAGCGCGTGAGCGCAGGCCCTGTCAGCGCATGAATGAAGGGATAAAGGTCGTTTCGATTCTCGGAGAGGATTACTCGATCAAGGCCCCGGCCGGGGAAGATAAAACCCTGATGCACGCCGTGACCATGCTCAAGGCCTCCCTGGCCACCACCAAGAAAAAGTACCCGACCCTGATCGGTGACAAGCTACTGGTGCTGGCGGCGCTGAACCTGTGCGCCGAGCAGATCGAAATGCAGCAGGCTCACCAACAGGAACTCGACCGTTACCAAGAGCAAGTCAGCGCCACGGTCGAGGTGATTTCCAAGGCGATCCAGCCCTAGAACCACTCATCCTGCATCCCCAGGCACGTATCATCCCGTGCCTCCAGAATCGCCAGTTCATGATGGCAGCCCGGTACTTCCCAGGTCAGGAAATACCGGGCGGCCTGGAGCTTGCCTTTATAGAAGGCGACATCGGCCACATTGCCCTTGGCCAGCCCTTCTTCGGCGCGAATCGCCTGTTCTAGCCAGCGCCAGCCAATTACCGTGTGCCCGAATACCTTCAGGTACAGCGCCGAGTTCGCCAGGCTGCTGTTGACCTTGCCCTGGGCGAGATCCGTCAGCAGGCCGATCGTCACGCTTTGCAGACGGGCCACGAGGTGTTCCAGCGGTTCTCCTAACGCCGTCAGGCCTGGATATTCCTGTGCCCGCGAGCCCGTGTCGGCGATCAGCCGGATCAGTTGCTTGAGCCCCGCGCCGCCGTTCTGCGCCAATTTGCGCCCCAGCAAGTCCAGGGACTGGATGCCATGGGTGCCCTCGTGGATCGGGTTCAGGCGGTTGTCGCGGTAGTACTGCTCCACCGGGTATTCGCGGGTGTAGCCGTGGCCGCCGAGGATCTGGATTGCCAGCTCGTTGGCCTTGAGGCAGAACTCCGAGGGCCAGGATTTGACGATGGGCGTGAGCAGGTCCAGCAGTTCGTGGGCCTGTTTACGCTCTGCCTCGGTTTCCAGCGTCGTGGTGTCATCGAACAGGCGCGCGGCGTACAGGCCCAGGTCGAAGGCGCCTTCGACGTAGGCTTTTTGCGTTAGCAGCATGCGCTTGATATCGGCGTGCTGGATGATCGAGACCGGCGCGGTGGACGGGTCTTTGCTGTCGGGCAGGCGACCTTGCGGACGTTCGCGGGCGTATTCCAGCGAATAGAGATAGCCGGCGTAGCCGAGCATCACCGCGCCCATGCCCACACCGATGCGCGCCTCGTTCATCATCTGGAACATGCAGCTCAGGCCCTGGTGCGGCTTACCCACCAGATAGCCGACGCAGTTACCGTTATCGCCGAAATTCAGCGCCGTGGACGTGGTGCCCCGCCAGCCCATCTTGTGAAACAGCCCGGCCAGCAGGACATCGTTACGTTCGCCCAGGCTGCCATCATCGTTGACCAGGAACTTGGGCACGATAAACAGCGAAATGCCCTTCACCCCGGCCGGCGCGTCCGGCAGTTTGGCCAGCACCATGTGCACGATGTTTTCCGACAGCGGGTGGTCGCCTCCGGAGATAAAGATCTTATTGCCCTTGAGTCGATAGCTGCCGTCAGCCGCTGGTTCGGCGCGGGTACGAATATCTGACAGCGATGAGCCGGCGTGGGGTTCGGTCAGGGCCATGGTGCCGAAGAAGCGGCCTTCGATCATCGGTTGCAGGAAGCGCTGTTTCTGCTCCTCGGTGCCGAAGCTTTCGATCAGGTTGGCGGCGCCCATGGTCAGGAACGGGTAGGACGTCGAGGCCGCGTTGGCGGATTGGAAGTGAGCGAAGCAGGCTTGAGACAGCAGGGTCGGCAACTGCATGCCACCGGCTTCGAAGCTGCGGGCCGCATTGAGGAAGCCGGCTTCAAGGAACGCATCCACCGCCGGTTTCACTTCCGGAATCAGAATCGCCTTACCGTCCTCAAAACGTGGTTCGTTCTCGTCGTTTTTGCGGTTGTGTGGCGCGAAGTACTTCTCTGCAATGTTGCGGGCCGTGCTGATGGCCGCATCGAAGGTTTCGCGATTGTGCTCGGCAAACCGCTCGCGCTGGGTCAGGCCCTCGGCATCGAGGACTTCGTACAGCTCGAAAGCCAGATTGCGGGAACTGAGCAGCGTCTCGGACATGGCGGCTTACCTTTGGAGGAATTGGCCTGAGTCTAAGTGCGCGAATAAAGACTGGATAGCAAGATTGATCTGGGTGATGAAGAGGCAGAACGAGGGGAGGGGAATTGAAATGCGATCAAATGTGGGAGGGGGCTTGCCCCCTCCCACAGGGTTTACCGCATTTTCAGGGTTAGCCGATGGTCATCAGGCTGGCATTACCGCCGGCAGCTGCGGTGTTAACGCTCAACGCACGCTCGATCACCAGGCGCTCCAAGGCAATTGTTGTTTCGCCTTGGGACAAACCATGTACCCCGACAATCGCGCCACCACGTTGGGCCACTTGCTGGCACACCGCACGCAGTTGGTCGGAATCCCCGTGATGGAGAACGGCGTCAAACACCACCTCGTCCTTGGTCCAATCCGCCACGCGCTTGATTTTCGCCTGAATCTCCTTGGGCAAGCGTGGGAACACGGCTTTGGTCAGGTCGGTTTCCGGCCATACCGCCGAACCGCCGACGGCCAATACCGCCGCCAGTTGAGTCAACAGATCGCCTTCCACGTCCGCCAGGCACAGTACGTGCTCGCGAGGCAGGATGGCGTAGCTGTTGCGCTCGCCGGTCGGGCCAGCCAATTGACGGGTGATACCGCTTTGGGATTGCGCGGCGAACTGGCTGCACAGGGCACTCAGCTCGCTGAACTTATTGCTGTCGGCCCAGGTTTTCAGGGCGGTCAGCGGCTGGCTCATGGCGTCGCGCAGACGTACATCCGGTGCCGCCAGTTTGTCGCCACGTACGAAGGATTGCTCGATCGCATCGGTAGGACGGGTCGACAGCAAGCGGTACAGGTACAGCGGACCACCGGCTTTCGGACCAGTGCCCGACAGGCCTTCACCGCCGAATGGCTGCACGCCGACCACGGCACCGACGATGTTGCGGTTCACATAGACGTTACCGGCATTGACGTTGTCGATCACCTTGGCGATGGTCTCGTCGATACGGGTATGCACGCCCAGGGTCAGGCCATAGCCGGAGGCGTTGATCTGGCCGATGAGCTGGTCGATCTCCTTGCGCTTGTAGCGCACCACGTGCAGCACCGGGCCGAAGATCTCCCGTTGCAGTTCGTCGAAGCTTTCCAGCTCGATCAGGGTGGGCATCACGAAGGTGCCGCGCTTGATTTCTTCACCGTCGGCAATCGCCACCTGGTACACATTGCGGCCTTTGTCGCGCATGGCCTGGATGTGTTTCTCGATGCCGGCCTTGGCTTCGGCGTCGATCACCGGACCGATGTCCACCGACAGGCGCTCCGGGTTGCCCAGGCGGCATTCAGCCATGGCGCCCTTGAGCATTTCGATCACGCGGTCTGCGGAGTCTTCCTGCAGGCACAACACGCGCAGGGCCGAGCAACGTTGACCGGCGCTGTCGAAGGCCGAGGACACCACGTCGATGACCACTTGTTCGGTGAGTGCCGAGGAATCGACGATCATTGCGTTCTGGCCGCCGGTTTCGGCGATCAGCGGGATCGGACGGCCCTGGGCATCCAGGCGCCCGGCGACATTGCGTTGCAGCAGGCGCGCGACTTCGGTGGAGCCGGTGAACATCACGCCTTTGACGCGATCATCACCCACCAGGCGGGCACCGACGCTTTCACCCTGGCCCGGCAGCAATTGCAACACGCCTTCCGGAATACCCGCTTCCAGCAGGATGCGCACGGCTTGGGCGGCGACCAACGGGGTTTGCTCGGCAGGCTTGGCCAATACCGGGTTACCGGCGGCCAGTGCGGCAGCCACTTGCCCACTGAAAATCGCCAGTGGGAAGTTCCACGGGCTGATGCACACCACAGGGCCCAATGGGCGGTGCGCGTCATTGGTGAAGTCGTTGCGGGCCTGCACCGCGTAGTAGCGCAGGAAGTCCACGGCTTCACGCACTTCGGCGATGGCGTTGGCGAAGGTCTTGCCGGCTTCGCGAGCCAGCAGGCCCATCAGTGGCTGGATCTCGCCCTCCATCAGGTCGGCGGCACGTTCCAGGATCGCGGCGCGTTCGGCGGGCGGCGTGGCCTGCCAGATCGGGCCAGCGCTGATGGCGCACTGGATCGCGTTGTCGACGTCTTCGACGGTGGCTTCTTGCACGTGGCCGACCACGTCACGCAGGTCGGACGGGTTCAATACCGGTGCCGCCGCTTGATCGCTGGCGGCGCAACCGAGCATCGGCGCGGCCTTCCAGTCGTTGTGCGCGGTGGCCAGCAGGGCGCAGGACAGCGATGCCAGGCGGTGTTCGTTGGCCAGGTCGATACCGGCCGAGTTGGCGCGGTCGCTGCCGTACAGGTCACGCGGCAGCGGGATACGCGGGTGCGGCAGGCCGAAGCCGCCTTCCAGCGTCGCCATCTGCTCGATGCTGGCCACTGGATCGGCCACCAGCTCCTGGATCGATATGGACTGGTCGGCGATGCGGTTGACGAACGAGGTGTTGGCGCCGTTTTCCAGCAGGCGACGCACCAGGTAAGCCAGCAGTGTTTCGTGAGTGCCGACCGGTGCGTATACGCGGCATGGACGGTTGAGCTTGCCTTCCGAAACCTTGCCTACTACCTGCTCGTACAGCGGTTCACCCATGCCGTGCAGGCATTGGAACTCGTACTGGCCGGGGTAATAGTTCTGACCGGCGATATGGTAAATCGCCGACAAGGTATGGGCGTTGTGCGTAGCGAACTGCGGGTAGATGACTTCCGGTACCGACAGCAGTTTGCGTGCACAGGCAATGTAGGAAACGTCGGTGTACACCTTGCGGGTGTATACCGGGTAGCCTTCCAGGCCTTCGACCTGGGCGCGCTTGATCTCGCTGTCCCAGTACGCGCCTTTTACCAGGCGGATCATCAGGCGATGGCGGCTGCGGCGCGCCAGGTCGATTACGTAGTCGATCACATACGGGCAACGCTTCTGGTAGGCCTGGATCACGAAGCCAATACCGTTCCAGCCGGTCAGTTGTGGCTCGAAGCACAGGCGCTCGAGCAGATCCAGCGACAGCTCCAGGCGGTCGGCTTCCTCGGCGTCGATGTTCAGGCCGATGTCGTATTGCTTGGCCAGTAGGGTCAGGGACAGCAGGCGCGGGTACAGCTCATCCATCACCCGTTCGTACTGCGCACGGCTGTAACGCGGGTGCAGTGCCGACAGTTTGATGGAGATGCCCGGGCCTTCATAAATCCCACGGCCGTGGGAGGCTTTGCCGATGGAGTGAATGGCTTGTTCGTACGAGGCCAGGTATTTCTGCGCGTCGTGTTCGGTGAGTGCGGCTTCACCGAGCATGTCGTAGGAGTAGCGGAAACCCTTTGCTTCGAATTTGCTGGCGTTGGCCAGGGCTTCAGCGATGGTTTCGCCGGTCACGAACTGCTCGCCCATCAGGCGCATGGCCATGTCGACGCCCTTGCGGATCATCGGCTCGCCGCTTTTGCCGATGATGCGGCTCAGGGACGAGGTGAGGCCGGCTTCGTTATGGGTGGCGACCAGTTTACCGGTCAGCAGCAGGCCCCAGGTGGCGGCGTTGACGAACAGCGACGGGCTGTTGCCCAAGTGCGGATGCCAGTTGCCGGTGCTGATCTTGTCGCGGATCAGGGCGTCGCGGGTGCCTTTGTCCGGGATCCGCAGCAGCGCCTCAGCCAGGCACATAAGGGCCACGCCTTCCTGGGACGACAGCGAGAATTCTTGCAGCAGGCCCTGAACAATACCGGCACGGCCGCCAGCACTCTTCTGATTGCGCAGTTTTTCGGCAATCGAAGCGGCGAGCTTGTTGGTGGCTTCGGCCATTTGCACCGGCAGGCGAGCCTGCTCGATCAGCATTGGTACCACTTCCGGCTCGGGGCGACGGTAAGCGGCGGTGATCGAAGCGCGCAGGACGGATTGCGGCAGGATGCTCTCGGCGAACTCAAGGAAGCACTGGTGGGCGTGGTCGGCCTGGACTTCGCCAGCGTCCTCAGCATCCTTGTTGCTCAAGCCATTGAGCTCGGTCAGGGTTGCGCCACCCTCCAGTTTCTCCAGGTAATTGAAAATCGCCTGCTTGATCAGCCAGTGCGGCGTGCGATCAATGGAGGTCGCGGCCGCCTTCAGGCGTTCGCGGGTCGGGTCGTCGAGTTTGACCCCAAGGGTGGTCGTAGCCATTTTCTTATCCTCATGGGTGCCACTACCGAGTGGCATCAGCTGGCGGCAAGATTAGCTTTGCGCAGGAAGAGGTGCAACCGGGTGCAACCCATTTTGTTCATGATTTTTTCGACAGTTGATCGGAAAAAAATCGACCTTCGACGGAATCCGCTTTGCCTTGGTGCGTTTGCTTCTGAGATCGGCTGTTCTTGCTCCGAAAAGGAGCAAAAAAGCGGCGTTTTACGTGTTTTACACTTGGGTGCAACTTATTCCCAAGAAACTGGTTGCACCTTATTTGCTTTGTTGAATAGCATTCGCGCCCAAGGTGCAACCGACTGTGTGGTCTGGTTCATCGGCTGGCGGCTTTCCTGGGGAAACGTCAGTCATAAATGCGCGGCACTCAGTTACGTTTACCTACTTCCAGTAGGTGGCCTTCTGACAGACCGCCGCTACATAAAAACAAAGCCAGGGCGTCACTCATATGAGCGTTAGTAATCCAACCCTGATCACGTTCGTGATCTACATCGCAGCAATGGTGCTGATCGGCTTCATGGCCTATCGCTCCACTAACAACCTTTCCGATTACATCCTGGGCGGTCGCAGCCTTGGTAGCGTGGTGACTGCCTTGTCAGCCGGTGCTTCCGATATGAGCGGCTGGTTGTTGATGGGCCTGCCGGGCGCGATCTACATGTCCGGCCTGTCGGAAAGCTGGATCGCCATCGGCCTGATCGTCGGTGCCTACCTCAACTGGCTGTTCGTGGCCGGTCGCCTGCGGGTACAGACCGAGCACAACGGCGACGCCCTGACGCTGCCGGATTACTTTTCCAGCCGTTTCGAAGATAAAAGCGGCCTGCTGCGGATCATCTCTGCCGTAGTGATCCTGGTGTTCTTCACCATCTACTGCGCTTCCGGCATCGTGGCCGGTGCCCGCCTGTTCGAAAGCACCTTCGGCATGTCCTACGAGACCGCGCTGTGGGCCGGCGCTGCGGCGACGATTGCCTACACCTTTGTGGGTGGTTTCCTGGCAGTCAGCTGGACCGACACCGTACAAGCCACGCTGATGATTTTCGCGTTGATCCTCACGCCGATCATTGTGCTGCTGGCCACCGGTGGCGTCGACACCACCTTCCTGGCCATCGAAGCCAAGAACCCCGACAACTTCAACATGCTGAAAAACACCACCTTCATCGGCATCATCTCGCTGATGGGCTGGGGCCTGGGTTACTTCGGCCAACCGCACATCCTCGCGCGCTTCATGGCGGCGGATTCGGTGAAGTCGATCGCCAACGCGCGTCGCATCTCCATGACCTGGATGATCCTGTGCCTGGGCGGCACCGTGGCGGTGGGCTTCTTCGGTATTGCTTACTTCTCGGCGCACCCGGAAGTGGCAGGCCCGGTGACTGAAAACCCTGAGCGTGTGTTCATCGAGCTGGCCAAGATCCTGTTCAACCCATGGGTTGCTGGTGTCCTGCTGTCGGCCATCCTCGCGGCCGTCATGAGCACCCTGAGCTGCCAGTTGCTGGTATGTTCCAGCGCCCTGACCGAAGACTTCTACAAGACCTTCCTGCGCAAAAGCGCTTCCCAGGTTGAACTGGTGTGGGTCGGCCGCTTGATGGTACTGCTGGTGGCCTTGATCGCCATCGCCATGGCTGCCAACCCGAACAACCGTGTGCTGGGCCTGGTGAGCTACGCCTGGGCCGGTTTCGGCGCTGCGTTCGGCCCTGTGGTGCTGATCTCGGTGATCTGGAAAAACATGACCCGCAACGGCGCACTGGCCGGCATCCTGGTCGGCGCGATCACCGTGATCGTGTGGAAGCACTTCGAACTGCTGGGCCTGTACGAAATCATCCCAGGCTTCATCTTCGCCAGCCTGGCGATCTACGTCGTGAGCAAGCTGGGCGCGCCGACAGCCGGTATGGTCGAGCGCTTTGATGCGGCGGAAAAAGACTACAACCTCAATAAGTGATTCGCCGGGCGCTGAGCGCTCAATGAATTAAAAGAAGGCCCGCGTCCTACGGATGGCGGGCCTTTTTTTTGCGTGCGATTTGAGCTTGATTGAGTAGGACTCCTACGCTCGCGCGTAGGGTTTTACTGATTTGTTTGGGGCGCGCTCATCCGCGTGGAACGGTGGTGCAGAATCTCCCGCCCACCCCCTCGCAGAGAAACACCGGATGTTCGCTCCTGCCAATCAAAGTGCCTTTACCCTGACCCTTGACGGTGTGCCAAGTGAACTCAAGGTGTTTGAGTTCCAGGGCCGCGAAGCCATCAGCCAACCGTATCGTTTCGATCTTGAACTGGTCAGCGAACAGCCCGACCTGGACTTGGAAAACCTGCTGCATCGCCCGGTGTATCTGGGCTTTGATGCTCACGGCCATGGCGTCCACGGCTTGGTTTATCGGGTGGCGCAGGGCGACTCCGGGCGACGGCTGACGCGTTACCAGATCAGCCTTGTGCCGCAGTTGGCCTATCTCGCGCACAGCAGTCACCAGCGGATCTTCCAGCACAAGACGGTGCCGCAGATCATTGCGCAGGTGCTGGCGGAGCAGCGGCTCCATGCCGACCAATTCGAATTTCACCTCAGTGGTGCCTATCCTGAGCGCGAGTATTGCGTGCAGTTTGGCGAGAGCGACCTGGCCTTTATTCAGCGGCTGTGTGCCGAACAGGGGATTCACTATCACTTCCAGCATTTGCCCGGAGGACACCTGCTGGTGTTTGGCGATGACCAGACAGTTTTCGCCCGGCCCGATCAACCTACGCCCTATAAGCCGGGCTCCGGGATGGTGGCGGATACGCCGGCCATCAAGCGCTTTGCGCTGCGGTTGGAAACCCGCACCACAGCGGTCACTTTGCGTGACTACGACTTTCTCAAGCCGAGCCTGGTGCTGGAGAGTGGCGTGGTCGGTGAACAGCTTCCACGGTTTGAGGAGCAGGCCTACCCCGGTCATTTTTCCGATCGCCCCTACGGCAAATACCTCGCGCAACGTGGCTTGGAACGGCACCGTAGCGACTATCGAATAGCCCGTGGTAACGGTGATGACCCCGCAGTGACCAGCGGTCGGTTCCTCAAATTGACCGGGCATCCGCGGGACGAATGGAATGACTTGTGGCTGGTGACGCAAGTTACCCACGAAGGCAGGCAGCCTCAGGTTTTGGAGGAGGCTGTCACCGAGGTTGGTGGTGGAGATTTTTTTCAGGGGTATCGCAATGAATGTGTGGTGACTCCGTGGGACGTGATCTTCCGCCCGCCCTTGCCTGAGCAGGCGCGGCCGGCGTTGTCGGGTTATCAAAACGCGGTGGTTACCGGCCCCGTCGACAGTGAAATCCACTGCGACGAATACGGCCGGGTCAAGGTGCAGTTGGCCTGGGATAGCGCTGGGGAGCATGACGATCATTCCAGCTGCTGGCTGCGGGTGGCCAGCGGTTGGGCCCATGACCGCTATGGCTCGGTGCTTATCCCGCGAGTGGGTATGGAAGTACTGGTGGGGTTCGTCAACGGGGATATGGACATGCCGCTGGTGATGGGCTGCCTGCCGAACGCGGCGACGCGGGTTCCCCTCGATCTGCCGGCAGACAAGACCCGCAGCATCTTCCGTAGCCAGAGCAGCCCCGGTGGTGGTGGCTACAACGAACTGCGCATCGAAGACCGCAAGGGCGCCGAGGAGATCTACCTGCGCGCCCAGCGGGATTGGACCCAGCATGTGCTGCATGACCAGCAGGTGCAGATCGACAATCAGCGCCGCATCAGGGTGGGCGGTGAGTCGCACCATGAATTGCAAGGCGAAGAGCAGCGCATCACCCATGGCAACCGTTTGACGGAACTCAAGCAGGACGACCATCTGGTGGTTGGCGGATCGCAGCAGATGCGCGCGGGGCGGACCATCCAGATTGGCGCCGGGCAGAGCGTCGTTATAGACGCGGGTGCGACCGTGACAATCCAGGCCGGTGGGCAGTCGATCACGCTGTCGGCAGAGGGGATTTTCAGCAGCACGCCCATTCAACTGGGAGGCGCGCCTGCTCCGGCGGCGTCACCCTTGATGCCTGGGGTGAAAGCGGCGTTGCTGGCGGTTATGCCCGCACCGCTGAGCCGGATACAGGTCGCCAGCCTGAAACGGAACGCGCCATTTTGTGAAGAGTGCCAACGCTGCAGTGATGGGCAGTGCGGTCTCCCGTTCCATTCAACCTTAAAAGGAATTTACCCTGATGTCCCAGCCCTTGACCCCCAATGACTGGCTAGCACAATGCCCTCTACTCCCCAATGAGCGGCTTTACGTGGTCCTTGGCCGTGCCAGTGACGCGAAGCCGCTGGCTGCGTGGCAAGTCTCGGCCATCGGGATGTCGCCTCAAGCGCTCTGGGCAGGCACGGCCTATGCCGGGTGGGATGAGGTGATGCCCTACGCAGGGGTTGTCGAACCCGACAGTGCCTTCCTCGATTGGATCGCAACCACTGACGCCTCGGATTGGGGTTGGCTGGCGGTATCGTCCAGCCCGTGGGAAGTCGTAGTTGCTCACCTGCAAAGCCTGACCAAAATACTGCTTCCCGATGAGCGGAGCGTGTTCCTGCGCTTCTGGGATGGCGCTCAGTTTCTGCCGATTGTGCAGAAGCTGGGTGATGAAATCGGCGCGGTGTTGCCGGTGTTCCAACGGTATCTGATCAACGGCCAGCCGCTGAGCGTTGCGACGCCGCCAGTCACGGCGGCCAAAGCCAGTCCTTGGTGGCGAGTGCCCGAATCGCTATTGGAGCACTTGGCCGCGCAATCACCACAGACCCTGATCGACAACCTGCTGCAGTGGCTTGAAGAGCAGCGCCCCGACCTGTATGCCGCCTTTACGCCGGCGACCTTGCAGCACAAGGTCGCCTACTTCGTACGCAGCGCGGATATCAGCCCTGAAGCGCTGGCTGGCTACCTGGACTCAGAGTTGAGTTGAGGCCAGCGCCTGTTGCAGGTCGTCGATCAGGTCTTCAATCGCTTCGATACCCACCGACAGGCGAATCATCTCCGGCTTTACACCGGCCTTGGCCTGTTCCTGCTCGTTCATCTGCCGGTGAGTGGTGGAGGCCGGGTGGCAGGCCAGGGACTTGGCGTCGCCGATGTTGACCAGGCGCTTGAAGATTTGCAGCGCGTCGTAGAAGCGCACACCGGCATCAAAGCCGCCCTTCAAGCCGAAGGACAGGATCGCCGACGGTTTGCCCTGCATGTATTTCTGCGCCAATGCGTGGTGCGGGTGGTCCGGCAGGCCGGCGTAGCTGACCCACTCCACCTCGGCATGGCCTTGCAGGAACTGTGCGATTTTCAGGGCGTTTTCGGTGTGGCGCTCCATGCGCAAGGCCAGGGTTTCCAGGCCTTGCAGCAACAGGAAGGCATTCATCGGTGCCAATGCGGCGCCGGTGTTGCGCAGTGGCACGGTACGGGCACGGGCGATGAAGGCGGCGGGGCCGAATTTTTCGGTATAGACCACGCCGTGATAGGCCGGCTCGGGCTGGTTGAGGCCGGGGAATTTATCCGCGTATTTCGTCCACGGGAACGTGCCGCTGTCGACAATTACACCGCCCAGGGAGTTGCCATGGCCGCCGACGTATTTGGTCACCGAGTGCACCACGATGTCGGCGCCGAACTGGATCGGTTTGCACAGGATCGGCGTGGCCACGGTGTTGTCCACCACCAGCGGCACGCCACGGGCATGGGCAACGTCGGCCAGGGTCTCGATGTCGATGATATTGCCCGCCGGGTTGCCGATGCTTTCGCAGTACACCAGCTTGGTGTCGTCGTCGATCAGTTCGGCGATGGCTGCGGCGGAGTCATCGCGGGCGAAACGCACATCCACGCCAAAGCTCGGCAGCAGGTGGGCGAACAGCGTGTAGGTGCCGCCGTAGAGTTGCGGTGTGGTGACGATATTGTCGCCCGCCCGGGTCAACGTCTGGATGGCATAGTGGATCGCCGCGCTGCCGGCCGAGACGGCCAGGGCCGCGATACCGCCTTCAAGGGCGGCGATGCGCTGCTCCAGCACATCGTTGGTGGGGTTCATGATGCGCGTGTAGATATTGCCGGGCACGTCCAGGTTGAACAGGTCGGCGCCGTGTTGAGCGTTATCGAATTCGAAGGCGACGTTCTGGTAGATCGGTACGGCGACGGCCTTGGTAGTCGGGTCCGACTTGAAGCCGTGGTGCAGCGCGATGGTGGCGTCTTTCATGATTGTTATTGACCTCCCTGGAGTGGTGGAAGGCCACAATAAATCCACCCTGGCGGCGGCATTTAGATTTTTTTCAACTGGCCGCCTGCGTTTGCGACATAAGCACCGCCCGGCATGCGGCCCTGCACCTTTGCGCCCGTAGAAGGTAAACTTCGCCCCCTGCGCAGGAGCAACCATGAATTATCGTCACGCCTTTCACGCCGGCAACCACGCCGATGTCTTCAAACACCTGACCTTGACCCGCCTCATCGCCCTGATGTCGCGCAAGGAGCAGCCGTTCGCCTACCTCGACACCCACGCCGGGATTGGTCTGTACGACCTGCAAGGTGACCAGGCCAACCGCACGGGTGAGTACCTGGAAGGTATCGCGCGCTTGTGGGGCGCCGACGATCTGCCGCCGCTGACTGACGACTACATGCGCGTGCTGCATGAGATGAACCCCGATGGCCAGTTGCGCTACTACCCAGGCTCGCCGGAGCTTGCGCGCCGCCTCACGCGTCCCCAGGACCGCGTATTGCTCAATGAAAAACACCCGGAAGACGGCGTGCTGCTCAAGGACAACATGAAGGGTGATCGTCGGGTCAAGGTGCACTTGGGCGAAGGCTGGCATGTGCCGCGCGCGCTGTTACCGGTGCCGGAAAAACGTGCGTTGATGCTGATCGACCCACCGTTTGAAAAGCTCGACGAAATGCAGCGCTGCGCCGCGTCCCTGAAGGAAGCTGTCAGCCGTATGCGCCAGACCGTCGCGGCGATCTGGTACCCGGTGAAGGACCAGCGCATGCTGCGTCGCTTCTACCAGGACCTGGCCGGCACTGGCGCGCCGAAGTTGCTGCGGGTTGAGTTGCTGGTGCATCCGCTGGACACGCCCAACACCCTGACCGGCTCGGGCCTGGCGATTGCCAACCCGCCGTGGGGCCTGGAAGAGGAGTTGCGTGAGCTGTTGCCGTGGCTGTCCAGGAAGCTTGGCCAGACCCAGGGTGGGTGGCAGATGGATTGGCTTATTGCCGAGTAACCAAGTCTGGCGCCAACCCAATGTGGGAGGGGCGGTGCGCCCCTCCCACATTTTGATTCGCGTCGGTTTTAGATCGGGCAGGTCACACCGGTACCGCCGATCCCACAGTAGCCCTGCGGGTTCTTCGCCAGGTACTGCTGGTGATAAGCCTCGGCGAAGTACACCGTTGGCGCTTCTTCGATTTCGGTGGTGATGGTGCCCAGGCCGGCTTTGGACAATTCGGCTTGATAGGCATCGGCACTGGCCTGCGCCGCCGACAATTGCTCAGGCGTGGTCGCATAGATCACCGAGCGGTACTGGGTGCCGATGTCGTTACCCTGACGCATGCCTTGGGTCGGGTTGTGCAGCTCCCAGTACATCTTCAGCAGGTCTTCGTATTTCACCTTGGCCTGGTCATAGACCACCAGCACCACTTCGCTGTGGCCGGTCAGGCCCGAGCAGACTTCTTCATAAGTCGGGTTCGGCGTGAAACCGCCGGCGTAGCCGACCACGGTGCTGACCACGCCATCGCGCTGCCAGAACTTGCGTTCGGCGCCCCAGAAACAACCCAGGCCGAAGATCGCGAAGCCAACGTCGTCGACGAACGGGCCCAGCAGCGGGTTGCCGTTGACGAAGTGCGTTTCCGGCAGGTTCATTGGGGTTTCACGACCAGGCAACGCTTGTTCTTGAGTAGGCAGCACGTTTTTGTTCACCAGAATTTCCGAGCGCAAGACCATGAGCAGTCCTCTCGTCAGGTTGAGTTAGCGGTAAATTTCAGACAGCCAGTGTGCCCGAGTGTTACAGCGCTGTCAGGCGATTGGCCCGCGCGGGTAGCGTCTAAGCTTCTCGAGCAGCTCTGCACCGGGGATCGGCCGGTCGAACAGGTAGCCCTGGCCAACGTCGCAACGGTGCCGACGCAGGAACGCCAGTTGTTCGGCGGTCTCGATGCCTTCGGCCACCACCTTGAGCTTGAGGTTGTGGGCCATGGCGATCACGGCTGAGGTGATTTCCATGTCGTCCTGGTTGTCCGGGATTTCGTGGATAAAGCTGCGGTCGATCTTGATGATGTCGATGGGGAATTTTTTCAGATAACTCAGCGACGAGTAACCGGTGCCGAAGTCATCCATGGCCAGGGTCAGGCCGAAGCTCTTCAACTGGTCCAGTTGCAGGCGCGTGTCTTCGGTCGCTTCCAGCAGCAGGCCTTCGGTCAGCTCCAGCTCCAGCAGGTTGGCCGGCAGCTGTTCTTCCTTGAGGATCGTGGCAATCGAGGCGACCAGGTCCGGGTCGGAAAACTGTTTGGGCGACAGGTTGATTGCTACCTGCAAATTGCCCATGCCAGCGGCGCTCAGTTGCCTGCTCATGCGGCAGGCCTGGCGCGCGATCCATTTGCCGATCGGGATGATCAAGCCGGTTTCTTCGGCGACGCTGATGAACTGATCGGGGCGGATCATGCCTTTTTCCGGATGGTTCCAGCGCAGCAGCGCTTCCATGCCCAGTAAACGGCCGCTGCGCAGGCACAGCTTGGGCTGGTAGAACACGTCCAGTTCGTTCTGGGTCAGGGCACGACGCAGGTTGTTCTCTACGAACAGCTTGTAGCTGGCCTCGGCGTTCAAGGCTTCGGTGAACACCTGTACCTGGTGTTTGCCGTTGGCCTTGGCTTTGTGCAGGGCCAGGCCGGCGTTGCGCATCAGGGTCTGCGGGTCGCGGCCGTGCAGCGGTGCACAGGCCAGGCCTACGGAGCCGGTGACGCTGATCAATTGGTTGTCGACGAACATCGGTTTGTCGAGCGTCGCCAGCAGCTGGCTGGCGACCTGCTGGCCGCTTTCCAGGTCAGTGTCGTCCAGCAGCACCGCGAATTCGTTACTTGCAAAGCGCGCCAGGCTGCCGCCGGTACTCAGGCTGTTGCGCAGGCGACGGGCCAGGCTGATCAGCAGCTTGTCGCCGGTCTGGTGGCCAAGGCTGTCGTTGATGCGCTTGAAGTTGTCGATGTCCACCAGCAACAGGCTGATCGGGCTGTCGCTGTCGCGGGCAAAGCGCTCGTCGAGGTTACGGATAAACGCCGGACGGTTGCCCAGGTTGGTCAGGTTGTCGGTATAGGCCAGGCGCTCGATGCGCTGCTGGGCCAGTTTGGTCTGGGTGATATCTTCGTAGATGCCGATGTAGTGGGTCAGTTCACGGTTATCGCCGTAGACCTTGGAGATCGACAGTTGGCCCCAGTAGGGTTCGAGGTTTTTGCGTCGGCTCTTGAACTCGCCCTGCCAGCTGTTGCTCTGGGCCAGGCTCGATGGTGCGTCGAACAGCAATTCGCTGAGGTTTTCCAGTGCCGGCAAATGTGCCAGGCGGTGGCCGTGGACTTCTTCGGCGCTGTATTGGGTGATCGCGGTAAAGCTTGGGTTGACGTACTCCACCACGCCGTCGCAGTTGACCAGCAGAAAGGCATTGGCGCTTTGCTCCACCGCGCGCTGGAACAGGTGCAGGGCGCTGGTGGCGGTACGGCGGTTGTGGTTGTTGATCACTTGCGCGAATTGGTCGGCCAGCTCGCCGGCAAAGGCAATTTCATCGGCCTGCCAGGCACGCGGGCTGCCGCCCTGTTCCAGGCACAGCACGCCGACCACCTGGCCATCGACACGGATACTCGCATCGAGCATCGCGTGGACGTCCCTGGCGCGCAGGTTTTCGACCATTTCACGGGTACGGGGGTCGCGCATCGCGTTGGTGGCGTCGATGGCGCGGCTGGTATGCAAGGCTTCCAGATAGTCCGGGAAGCAGCTTGCGTCGATCGGCTCAGGCAGGTGGTGCCGTTGGTCGTCGCGGTGGTAGGCCGAGATCGGCACCAGGCGCTGGCCTTCGAGGTTCCAGATGCTGGCGCAGTCGATCTGGTAGATGTCACAGGCGCTGCGGGTGATCAGCTCTGCGGCTTCCTGCAGCGAATTGTTGACGGTGTAGCGCTGGCGGGCCAGCAACAGGATCAACTCCTGCTGGGCACGCACCCGCTCCAGGTGCTGCAGCTGTTCCTGCTGGGCGCGCTGGTTGAGCTCCAGGGCGATCTGCAGGCGGCTGTTCTGGCTCTCCAGGTCCGCTGTGGGGGCGGGTGGGGGGATTTCACTGAACAGCCCGTCTACAACCATAAGGTAGCCGCGCAGCAGGTGGCGATTGTGCTGTTTGTAGGCTTCGCCCATTTCCAGCAGGCTCAGGGGGCCATCGTTGGTGTGCAGGGTATAGCGCACCAGGTAGTGAGGGCTCTCGCTCAGTTGCTGTTGGATGGTGTCGTGCAGTTGATAGCGTGCCTGAGGCTCCATCAGGCTGGCGAAGGGGGTGCCGAGCAGTGCACACAGCTCGACCGCCGACAGGCCGAATTGGCGCTCGCAGTTAGGGTCGAGGTACAGAAGGGCCCAGCTTGCCTCATTAAGCCGCTCGAAACGCAGCATACCGAGGCGCGAAGGCACCGGTAACTGCGTCACTACCTCGGCCGCCATACGGGCGACATCGGGTTGGCTTTTCATGGGGGGGGAACTCACTTCAAATAACGCGTACGGCGCCGGGCTCACGCCCTCTTTACTGTTGCCTGCGGCAAGGTTGCATCATGCGGCGCGGGCTGACAAGAGAGGATGAAGGCTAAGTGCTATAAGGGGGTTATCGGCCGGGCGGGGGAATTCTTCAGTCAGGATGACAGAAGGTGTACAACCCTGTTCTGTCTGTAAAGAAAAGCAAAAAAAGCCCCGCCAAATTGACGGGGTTGAGGTACGAGCGTGGCGCTCGGAAATCGGTGCAACCAGGCCTCCCCGATGAAAGGGAGGCCGCTGTGGCTTACAGCAGGATGGTGCGGATGTCGTTCAGCAACTGGCTCAGGCGCTGGGTAAAGCGTGCAGCGGCCGCGCCGTTGATCACACGGTGATCGTAGGACAACGACAGTGGCAGCATCAGCTTCGGCTGGAACGCTTTACCGTCCCAGACTGGCTGGATGGTGGCCTTGGACACACCCAGGATCGCCACTTCCGGCGCGTTGACGATTGGCGTGAAGCCAGTGCCGCCAATGTGGCCGAGGCTGGAGATGGTGAAGCATGCGCCCTGCATGTCGTCCGGGGTGAGCTTCTTGTCGCGGGCCTTGGCAGCCAGTGCAGCGGCTTCGGCAGCGAGTTGCAGCAGGCTCTTCTGGTCAACGTTCTTGA
This sequence comes from Pseudomonas sp. B14(2022), assembly GCF_012030485.1. Taxonomy (NCBI): domain Bacteria; kingdom Pseudomonadati; phylum Pseudomonadota; class Gammaproteobacteria; order Pseudomonadales; family Pseudomonadaceae; genus Pseudomonas; species Pseudomonas sp. B14(2022). The sequence goes on along the minus strand of NZ_JAAUVM010000006.1, from coordinate 166,926 downwards.
TGACCGGCACCAGCAGGCCATCCGGGGTGTCGACCGCAAAACCGATGTGCACGTACTTCTTGCGGATGATCGCCTTGCCGCTTGGTGCCAGCGAGGCGTTGAAGTCCGGCAGTTCCTTGAGCAGGTGCGCGCACGCCTTGAGCAGCAGTGGCAGCACAGTCAGTTTCACGCCGGCCTTTTCGGCCACGGCTTTCTGCGCAACGCGGAAAGCTTCCAGATCGGTGATGTCGGCCTGGTCGAACTGGGTCACGTGCGGGATGTTCAGCCAGCTCGCGTGCAGGCCGGCCGCGCCGATTTGCATCAGGCGGGTCATCGGCACTTCTTCGATTTCGCCGAAGCGGCTGAAGTCCACGGTACGGATCGGCGGAATGCCCGAACCACCGGTAGCGCCACCGGCAGCCGGCGCTTCCTTGGCTTTCTGCATCATGGTCTTGACGTAGACCTGCACGTCTTCCTTCAGCACGCGACCGTGAGGGCCAGTGGCTGACACCGCATTGAGCTCAACGCCGAACTCACGGGCCAGTTGACGCACGGCAGGGCCGGCATGAACCTTGGCACCGCTTGGCGCAGGTGCGGCAGCAGCAGGGGCCGGTGCGGCCTCGGCTTTTGCAGCGGGCGCAGGGGCAGCAGCCGGAGCCGGAGCCGCTTCAGCCTTGGCGGCCGGAGCAGCAGCCGGTGCTGGAGCAGCGGCAGGCGCAGCGCCTTGTACTTTCAGCTTGAGGATGAAGTCGCCAGTGCCGACTTCGTCTTCCAGCTTGACCGCGATGCTTTCCACAACGCCGGCAGCCGGCGAAGGGATTTCCATGGAGGCCTTGTCGGACTCCAGGGTGATCAGCGACTGGTCCGCTTCGACAGTGTCGCCGACCTTGACCAGCAGTTCGATGATCTTGGCCTTGCCCGACGAGCCGATGTCCGGAACATGAATGTCCTGGACAGTCGCTGCGGCTGGAGCAGCAGCCGGGGCTGCAGGAGCCTCGGCAGCAGCGGCAGGTTTTTCCGCGGCAGGCGCCGGTGCAGCAGCGGCAGCAGGAGCCGCCGCAGGGGCCGCATCAGCGGCACCTTCGATTTCCAGTTCCAGCAGTTCGTCGCCTTCTTTCAGGCGGTCGCCCAGCTTCACTTTCAGGCTCTTGACCACGCCAGCCTTGGGAGCAGGAATTTCCATGCTCGCCTTGTCCGATTCCAGGGTCAGAATGCTCTGGTCGGCTTCGACGGTGTCGCCGACCTTCACAAACAGCTCGATTACTTCACCTTCACCGCTGCCGATGTCAGGTACGCGAATGAGTTCGCTCACAAAAAGTCTCCTCAGCAGTCCAGTGGGTTGCGTTTTTCCGGGTTGATCCCGAACTTGACGATAGCGTCCGCTACCACCTTGGGTTCGATCTCACCACGGTCAGCCAAGGCTTCCAGGGCTGCCAACACCACGAAGTGACGGTCGACTTCGAAGAAGTGACGCAGCTTCTTGCGGCTGTCACTGCGGCCGAAACCGTCGGTGCCCAGGACTTTGAATTCCTTGGACGGGACCCACTGGCGAATTTGTTCAGCAAACAGTTTCATGTAGTCGGTAGAGGCAATGACCGGGCCTTTACGGCCGGCCAGGCACTCTTCGACATAGCTCTGCGCAGGCTTCTGACCCGGGTGCAGGCGGTTGTTGCGCTCTACGGCCAGGCCATCGCGACGCAGTTCGTTGAAGCTGGTAACGCTCCACACATCGGCGCCGACGTTGAACTCGTCACGCAGGATCTTCGCCGCTTCACGGACTTCACGCAGGATGGTGCCGGAGCCCATCAGCTGCACGTGGTGCGCCGCTTCCTTGGTGTCTTCTTCGAGCAGGTACATGCCCTTGATGATGCCTTCCTCAACACCGGCCGGCATGGCGGGCTGCTGGTAGGACTCGTTCATCACGGTGATGTAGTAGAAAACGTCCTGCTGCTCTTCGGTCATCTTCTTCATGCCGTCCTGGATGATCACCGCCAGCTCATAGCCGTAGGTTGGATCAAAGGTGCGGCAGTTCGGGATGGTGGCAGCCAGGATGTGGCTGTGACCGTCTTCGTGTTGCAGGCCTTCGCCGTTCAGTGTGGTACGGCCGGCGGTACCGCCGATCAGGAAACCACGGGTACGGCTGTCGCCTGCTGCCCAAGCCAGGTCGCCGATACGCTGGAAACCAAACATCGAGTAGAAGATGTAGAACGGCAGCATCGGCTGGTTGTGGCTGGAGTACGAAGTACCGGCAGCGATGAAGGAGCTCATGGCGCCCGCTTCGTTGATGCCTTCTTCGAGGATCTGGCCCTTCTTGTCTTCCTTGTAGAACATCACCTGGTCTTTATCGACTGGCTCGTAGAGCTGGCCGACGGAGGAGTAGATGCCCAACTGACGGAACATGCCTTCCATACCGAAGGTACGGGCTTCGTCCGGGATGATCGGCACGATACGCGAACCGATTTCCTTGTCCTTGACCAGCTGCGCGAGGATCCGCACGAAGGCCATAGTGGTGGAGATTTCACGGTCGCCCGAGCCGTCCAGGATCGCCTTGAGGGTATCCAGCGGTGGTGTCGGGACGTTGAAGCTCTTGGCGCGGCGCTGTGGCACGAAACCGCCCAGTGCGGTACGACGTTCGCTCAGGTAGCGGGCTTCGGCGCTGTTCGGCTCCGGCTTGAAGAACGGCAGGTTCTCCAGCTCTTCGTCCTTGACCGGGATGTCGAAGCGGTCGCGGAACAGCTTCAGGCTGTCGACATCGACTTTCTTGGTGTTGTGCGCGGTGTTCTTCGCTTCGCCGGCACCGGTGCCATAACCCTTGATGGTCTTGGCCAGGATGACAGTCGGTTGTTCTTTGTGGTTGACCGCTTCGTGGTACGCCGCATAGACCTTGTACGGGTCGTGGCCGCCACGGTTGAGTTTCCAGATCTCGTCGTCGGACAGGTCGGCAACCATGGCCTTGAGTTCAGGCGTGTTGAAGAAGTGTTCACGCACGAACGCGCCGTCTTTGGCCTTGTAGTTCTGGTACTCGCCGTCGATGACTTCGTCCATGCGACGTTGCAGGATGCCGTCGACGTCCTTGGCCAGCAGTGGGTCCCAGAAACGGCCCCAGATGACCTTGGTCACGTTCCACTGGGCACCGCGGAACACGCCTTCGAGTTCCTGGATGATCTTGCCGTTGCCGCGAACCGGGCCGTCGAGGCGCTGCAGGTTGCAGTTGATGACGAAGATCAGGTTGTCCAGCTTCTCGCGGCCGGCCAGGGAGATGGCACCCAGGGATTCCGGCTCGTCGCACTCGCCGTCGCCCAGGAAGCACCAGACTTTCTGCTTGCCTTCCGGGATGAAGCCACGGGCTTCCAGGTACTTCATGAAACGTGCCTGGTAGATCGCCTGAATCGGGCCCAGGCCCATGGATACAGTCGGGAACTGCCAGAAATCAGGCATCAGCCAAGGGTGCGGGTAGGACGACAGGCCCTGACCGTCGACTTCCTGGCGGAAGTTGTTCATTTGCTCTTCGCTGATGCGACCTTCCATGAACGCACGGGCGTAGACGCCTGGCGAGGTGTGGCCCTGGAAGTAGATCAGGTCGCCGCCGTGTTCTTCGGTCGGGGCCTGGAAGAAGTAGTTGAAGCCGATGTCATACAGGGTTGCGCTGGAAGCGAAGCTGGAGATGTGACCGCCCAGGTCAGAATCTTTCAAGTTCGTGCGCATTACCATCGCCATGGCGTTCCAACGTACCAGCGAGCGAATGCGGCGTTCCATGAACAGGTCGCCAGGCATGCGTGCTTCGTGGGTAACGGGGATGGTGTTGCGGTATGGCGTGGTGATGGCGTAGGGCAGTTGCGAGCCGCTGCGGGTCGCGAGTTCGCCCATACGGGTCATCAGGTAGTGAGCACGGTCTTCGCCTTCTTTGTCGAGAACCGATTCCAGGGCGTCCAGCCATTCCTGGGTTTCGACGGGATCGAGGTCTTGCATGGCTTGCTCCAGGGCGGAAAGGCTACCAGAATCGGTTGCCTGAAGTTTGCGACTGGCCTTGTGGGCAGACGACATAAATTCTTGGATGGCCGAAGGTTGCTTCGGCGTCCTGTAGTTTTACTACAAATCGTCGGCCATTTCAGCCTTTCGAATGTATATACGAGTAGTAAAACTACACAAGACTGAGCGGATTGCTCGGTCTAGCTGGTGAGCATAATCGTTATTGTTGATCTTTTGCGAACAAGAAAAGGTAGAAGTTTAATGTTGCCTGCCAAAAATTACATATTTTCAGCTATTTATCACCTTTGTTCGACAGTCCTTCATCAAGCGCGGTGCTCGCCTTCACAGCAGCAAGCCATTTACGCGCCGACCAAGGATAGACCATGAGCCTTCCAACGCTGACCGAACTGCCGGCCATTCTGTTGCCAAAAGCCCAGCGGGCCGAGCAGTCATTTCGTGACGCCGTGGCCGCGCTGGACGCCGATCATGGCCTTTCTGCGTGGACGCCGCAACGGTGGGCCGACTTCGCCCGGGTGTGCGCCGCCAGTGATTTCGTCATTGAACAGAGTGTTCGTGACCCTTTGATGTTGCTCGAGTTGGCTGCCTGGGGCGAGCTGGACCGCGGCTTTGCGCCGGGTGAGCTGTGCGGGCAGATTGCCGGGGCCGTGCAACAGGTCGAAACAGAAGATGAGCTGGGCCGTGTACTGCGTCGCCAGCGTACGCGCCAGCAAGTGCGCATCATCTGGCGCGACCTGACCCGCCAGGCCGACCTGGTGCACACCTGTCGCGACCTCTCCGACATGGCCGACGCCAGTATCGACCAGGCCTATCAATGGCTGTACCAGCGCCACTGCGTACAGTTCGGCACGCCGACCGGGCGGCGCAGCGGCGAGCCGCAGCACATGGTCATCCTCGGCATGGGCAAGCTCGGTGCGGTAGAGCTGAACCTGTCGTCGGATATCGACCTGATCTTCGCCTACCCCGAGGGCGGCGAAACAGTGGGCGTGAAGCGCTCCCTGGATAACCAGGAATTCTTTATTCGCCTTGGTCAAAAATTGATCAAGGCCCTCGACCCGATGACCGTCGACGGCTTTGTGTTCCGTGTCGACATGCGCCTGCGCCCCTACGGTTCGGCCGGTGCCCTGGTGCTCAGCTTCAATGCGCTGGAACAGTACTACCAGGACCAGGGCCGCGACTGGGAACGCTACGCCATGATCAAGGCGCGCGTGGTCGCCGGTGACCAGGTTGCCGGTGCGCAGTTGCTCGATATGCTGCGACCGTTCGTGTACCGCCGCTACCTGGACTTTTCCGCCATCGAAGCGCTGCGCACCATGAAGCAGCTGATCCAGCAGGAAGTCCGGCGCAAAGGCATGGCCGACAATATCAAGCTGGGCTCGGGCGGCATCCGCGAAGTGGAATTTATCGCCCAGGCATTCCAGCTGATCCACGGCGGCCGCGACCTTAGCCTGCAGCAACGGCCGCTGCTCAAGGTGCTCGGCACCCTGGAAGGCCAGGGTTACCTGCCGCCGGCGGTGATCGCCGAGTTGCGCAATGGCTATGAATTCCTGCGTTACACCGAACATGCGATCCAGGCGATTGCCGACCGCCAGACCCAAATGCTGCCGGACAGCCCTGAAGACCAGGCGCGCATTGCCTTTATGCTCGGCTTTGCCGACTGGACGGCGTTCCATGAGCGCCTGATGTACTGGCGTGGCCGCGTGGACTGGCACTTCCGCCAGGTGATTGCGGATCCCGATGAGGAAGAAGGTGCGGAAAGCGAGTTGGTCGTAGGTGGGGAATGGTTGCCGCTGTGGGAAGAGTCCCAGGACGAAGAGGCCGCCTGCCGCCAATTGGCTGAAGGCGGCTTCACTGACGCCACCAAAGCCCTTAAAGCCCTGGCCAGTCTGCGCAACAGCCCGCAACTGCGCGCCATGCAACGCTTGGGGCGCGAACGCCTGGATGCGTTTATCCCACGCCTGCTGGCCCAGGCCGTCGAGCACGCCAACCCGGACCTGGTGCTGGAGCGCGTACTGCCGTTGGTGGAAGCTGTCGCCCGCCGTTCGGCCTATCTGGTGCTGCTGACGGAGAATCCCGACGCCCTGCGCCGCCTGCTGACCCTGTGCGCCGCCAGCCCGTGGATCGCCGAGCAGATCACGCGCTTCCCGCTGCTGCTGGATGAATTGCTCAACGAAGGCCGCCTGTTCAAGCCACCGCTGGCGCCGGAACTCGCCGCCGAGTTGCGCGAACGCCTCACGCGCATCCCCGAGGATGACCTGGAGCAGCAGATGGAAGCCCTGCGGCACTTCAAACTGGCCCACCGCCTGCGCGTGGCCGCTTCGGAAATCGCCGGCAGCCTGCCGTTGATGAAAGTCAGCGACTACCTGACCTGGCTCGCCGAAGCCATCCTCGAACAAGTGCTGGCCCTGGCCTGGCGCCAGACGGTCGCCCGGCACGGTTCGCCGCAGCGGTTGGACGGTACCCTGTGCGATCCTGGGTTCATCATTGTCGGTTATGGGAAAGTCGGCGGCATCGAATTGGGGCATGGTTCTGATCTGGATCTGGTGTTTATCCACGATGGCGATCCGCAGGCCGAGACCGACGGTGCCAAGCCGATCGACGGCGCGCAGTTCTTCACGCGCCTGGGCCAGCGGATCATTCACCTGCTGACCACCCAGACCAACTCCGGCCAGTTGTATGAAGTGGACATGCGCCTGCGACCTTCCGGCGCATCCGGGTTATTGGTCAGTTCCCTCGGGGCGTTTGACCGCTATCAACAAAGTGAAGCATGGACCTGGGAACATCAGGCCCTGATCCGCGCGCGGGTGCTGGTGGGCAGCCAGGATGTGGGCCACGCATTCGAGCAGGTACGGGCTAAAGTGTTGGGGCGTGAGCGCGACTTGGCGAAGTTGCGCCAGGAGGTCAGCGAGATGCGCGCCAAGATGCGTGACAACCTGGGTACCAAGGCCACGGCGGCCGGCACCGGCGCCAATGCCTTCGACGCCACGGCGCTGTTCGACCTCAAGCAGGACGCCGGAGGTATCGTCGATATTGAATTTATGGTGCAATACGCGGCTTTGGCGTGGTCTGCGCAACATCCATCGTTGCTGCGCTATACCGACAATATCCGCATTCTGGAAGGCCTGGAGCAGGTGGGGTTGATGCCCGCCGCCGATGCCCATCTGCTGCGCGAGGTGTATAAGGCCTACCGTTCCGCCGCGCATCGCCAGGCCTTGCAAAACGAGGCCGGTACGGTGCCCGGTGATCAGTTCGCTGACGAACGGCGCCAGGTGATGCGAATCTGGCAGGCGCTGGGGTTGAGTTGAAACACTATTAGGGCGGGGAGGCATAAGCCTCCCCGCATCGTTTGTGGAAACTACATGAATATTCTGATCGTTGGGCCCAGTTGGGTCGGTGACATGGTGATGGCGCAGACACTGTTCCAGAGCCTGCGCGTGCGCTACCCAGACTGCCAGATCGACGTGCTCGCTCCTGAGTGGAGCCGGCCGATCCTCGAGCGCATGCCCGAAGTGCGCAAGGCCTTGAGCTTTCCGCTCGGCCACGGTGCCCTGGAACTGGCGACCCGCCGTCGCATCGGTAAATCCCTGGCGGGCCAGTACGACCAGGCGATCCTGTTGCCCAACTCGCTGAAGTCGGCGCTGGTGCCGTATTTTGCCGGCATTCCCAAGCGCACCGGCTGGCGCGGCGAGTTTCGCTACGTCTTGCTCAACGACGTGCGCACGCTGGACAAGGCGCGCTACCCGCTGATGATCGAACGTTTCATGGCCCTGGCCTATGCGCCGGGTGCCGAGTTGCCCAAGCCATACCCGCGCCCCAGCCTGCAGATCGACCCGGTGACCCGCGATGCGGCACTCGCCAAATTCGGCCTGGCCCTTGATCGCCCGGTGTTGGCCCTGTGCCCCGGCGCCGAGTTTGGCGAGTCCAAGCGTTGGCCGTCGGAGCACTACGCCAAGGTTGCCGAGACCAAGATCCGTGAAGGCTGGCAGGTGTGGTTGTTTGGTTCGAAGAAGGATCACCCGGTAGGTGAGGACATTCGCCAGCGCCTGATCCCCGGCCTGCGCGAAGAAGCGGTGAACCTCAGTGGCGACACGTCCCTGGCCGAGGCCATCGACCTGCTGTCCTGCGCCGATTCGGTGGTGTCCAACGACTCCGGCCTGATGCACGTCGCCGCTGCGCTGAATCGCCCGTTGGTGGCGGTGTACGGTTCCACCTCGCCGGGCTTCACCCCGCCGTTGGCCGACCAGGTCGAAGTGGTGCGCCTGGGGCTGGATTGCAGCCCTTGTTTTGATCGCACCTGCCGTTTCGGCCATTACAACTGCATGCGCCAATTGCTGCCGCAGCCGGTAACCGATGCCTTGCAACGGTTGCAGGGCGACGTGGTCGAGGTTCACTGAGTTGCGGGTACTGGTAATCAAGACCTCATCCCTGGGCGACGTGATCCATGCCTTGCCGGCACTGACCGACGCGGCGCGGGCGATCCCTGGCATTCGCTTCGACTGGGTGGTGGAAGAAGGCTTCGCCGAAATCCCCACCTGGCACCCGGCCGTCGACAAGGTGATCCCGGTGGCGATCCGCCGCTGGCGCAAGAACCTCTGGCAAACCTTCAAGAGCGGCGAGTGGCGGCGCTTCAAGCAGCAAGTCCAGTCGACCAAATACGACCTGGTGATCGATGCCCAGGGCCTGTTCAAAAGTGCCTGGCTGACCCGCTACGTGCGTGCTCCGGTGGCCGGATTCGACCAGCACTCGGCCCGTGAGCCGATTGCGGCGCGCTTCTATTCGCGGCGCCTGGCCGTGGCCCGTGGGCAGCATGCGGTGGAGCGTTTGCGTCAACTGTTCGCCGTGGCCCTCGGCTATGACTTGCCCAAAGGCTTGGGTGACTACGGCCTCAGCACCGAAAAACTCCTCGGCCTGCCGCCGAAAAAGCCCTTCGTCCTGCTGCTGCACGGCACCACCTGGGACACCAAGCATTGGCCCGAAGCCTATTGGCGCGAGTTGGCTGAACGCATGGGCCGCCTGGGCGTGGACGTGAAGTTGCCCTGGGGCAACGCCGCCGAAAAGGCCCGGGCTGAGCGCTTGGCCCAAGGCCTGAACAACGCCGAAGTGCTGCCCAAGCTGAACCTGGCCGGTGTGGCCCGTGTATTGGCTGGCGCCCGCGCCTGTGTGGCGGTGGACACCGGATTGGGGCATCTGGCGGCGGCACTGGATGTGCCGACCATTTCCCTGTTCGGCCCCACCAACCCCGGCCTGACCGGCGCCTACGGCAAGGGCCAGATTCACCTGGCCAGCGACTTTCCGTGTGCGCCGTGCCTGCAAAAACAATGTACCTATCAACCGACAGCCGACGACCTGCGTCGGTTCGACATCAAGCGCGAGTCGCCCCTGTGTTTCACGCGCCTGAACCCTGAGCGTGTGGCAACCCGGCTGAGCACGTTGTTACTGGCTGAGGAGCTGCACTGATGCAACTGGCTTTTGTTCTGTACAAATATTTCCCCTTCGGCGGCCTGCAGCGCGACTTCATGCGCATCGCCCTGGAATGCCAGCAGCGCGGCCATCAGATTCGTGTCTACACGCTGATCTGGGAAGGTGACATTCCGCCGGGTTTCGAAGTGCTGGTGGCGCCGGTCAAGGCGTTCTTCAACCATCGGCGCAACGAGAAGCTCAGCGCCTGGATGGCGGCCGACCTGGCCAAGCGCCCGGTGGACCGTCTGATCGGCTTCAACAAGATGCCCGGCCTCGACGTGTACTACGCCGCCGACGGCTGCTTTGAAGACAAGGCGCAAAACCTGCGCCATTCGCTGTACCGCAGTTTTGGCCGCTATCGCCATTTTGCCGAGTACGAGCGCGCGGTGTTTGCCAAGGACGCCAAGACCGAAGTCTTGATGATTTCCGAAGTGCAGCAGCCGCTGTTCATCAAGCATTACGACACGCCGCTGGAGCGCTTTCACCTGTTGCCACCGGGCATTGCCCAGGACCGCCGCGCGCCGCCGAATGCGGCCGAGATTCGTGAAGGCTTCCGCAAGGAATTCAACCTGGGCGATGACGACCTGCTGCTGGTGCAAATCGGTTCCGGCTTCAAGACCAAGGGCGTCGACCGCAGCCTCAAGGCCGTCGCCGCGTTGCCGACCGAGCTGAAAAAACGCACGCGCCTGTTTGTAATCGGCCAGGACGACCCCAAGGTATTCCAACTGCAAAGCGCCACCCTTGGGCTGGGCGATAACGTGCAGTTCCTCAAGGGTCGCAGCGATATTCCGCGTTTCTTGCTGGGCGCCGACCTGTTGATCCACCCGGCGTACAACGAAAACACCGGCACCGTATTGCTCGAAGCCCTGGTGGCCGGGTTGCCGGTGCTGGTCTCGGCCGTGTGTGGTTATGCCCATTACATCGCCGAAGCCGACAGCGGCATGGTGCTGGACGAGCCGTTTGAACAGGCTCAGTTGAACCAGTACCTGGCGCAGATGTTGACCGATTCTGCACAGCGCGCGGCCTGGGGCCGCAATGGGTTGGCCTTCGCCGAGACGGCCGACCTCTACAGCATGCCGCAGCACGCTGCGGATGTGATTCTGGCGGAGCCAAAACGATGAAGTTGATTCTTGCCGAACCGTTCAAGACGTTATGGGCCGGGCGTGACGCCTTTGCCGAAGTCGAGAAACTGCAAGGCCAGGTATTCCGTGAACTGGCGGCGCGTCGCACGCTGCGCACCGAGGTGGATGGCCGCCCGTATTTCGTGAAAATCCACCGTGGCATCGGGTGGGCGGAAATCTTCAAGAACCTGATCACCGCCAAGCTGCCGGTGCTCGGCGCCGGCCTGGAATGGGATGCCATTCACCGCTTGCAGGAGATCGGCGTACCGACCATGACCGGCGTGGCCTTCGGCGAAAAAGGCAGCAACCCGGCGGACCAGCACTCGTTCATCATCACTGAAGAATTGGCGCCGACCGTCAGCCTTGAAGACCTCACCGTCAACTGGGTCGCCGAACCGCCCACACCTGCACTGCGCCATGCGCTCACGGCCGAACTGGCGCGCATGGTCGGCGACATGCACCGGGGCGGCGTGAATCACCGCGATTGCTACCTGTGCCACTTCCTGTTGGACACGTCCAAGCCGATCGACGCACGCAACATCAAGCTCTCGGTGATCGACCTGCACCGGGCGCAGATGCGCGCCCATCTGCCAATGCGTTGGCGCGACAAGGACCTCGCCGCGCTGTACTACTCGGCGCTGGAAATCGGCCTGACCCGGCGCGATAAACTGCGCTTCCTCAAGGGCTATTTCCGCCAACCGCTGCGTCAGATCCTGGCCGAGCAATCGGCGTCCCTGAGCCTGATGCAACGCAAGGCCGACAAGTTGTACGCCCGCAAGCAACGTTACGGGGATGCGATCTGATGGCGGGTTGGAACCTGGAACCTGCCTACGCCGCCCTGGCGGATGATTTTGGAAGTCTCGAAGCGGTGTTTGCCCTGCAAGGCGAGCGGCTGACCCGCGACCCACTGTCGGAAGTAATCCGGGTGGAGCGTGACGGGGTCAATTACTACGTCAAGCGCTACACGGGCGCCGGCAAGGGCCTGCGGCGTTACCTGGGCAAGCCGCGGGTCAAGTCCGAATGGCAGAACCTCAAGCGCTTCGCCAAGTGGGGCATTCCCACTGCCGACGTGGTCGCCTGGGGCCTGGAACGCAGCGGCCTGGCCTATGATCGTGGCGCGATGATCACGCGCGAGTTGCCGAGGACAGAAGACCTCTCGGTCCTGGCCGAACGTAAGGATGCGCGCCTGCGCGATCCCAGGTGGGTCAGCGCGGTCAGCCGCCAGCTCGCCGAATACACGCGCACCATGCACGATCATCGCTTTACCCATAACGACTTGAAGTGGCGCAACCTGCTGATCGACGACCAGGCCACCCTGTACCTGATCGATTGCCCCAACGGCGATTTCTGGCGCGGTTTCTGGCTCAAGTACCGCATTACCAAGGACCTGGCCTGCCTGGACAAGGTGGCCAAGTATCACTTGTCGGCCACCCAGCGCCTGCGCTTCTACATGCAGTACCGTCAGTGTCGGCACCTGAGTGAGTCGGACAAACGGCGGATTCGCCACGTAGTGAAGTTTTTCGAGGGACGTGAATGAGTGATTTCCTGGCGGCTGAAGATCGCGCCCTGCTGGAGCGCCACGGCCTTGCGACCTTCGACGCCCTGTGGGCCAAGCAACTGGACGCGGTGGACGAGCCGAACACCAGCCGTGGCGGCTGGAGCAGCGTGTTTCGCCTGGAGCTCGACGGCCACGGTTATTACCTCAAGCGCCAGAGCAACTACCTCACGCGCAGCTTGCACCGGCCCTTGGGCGAGCCGAGTTTTTCCCGCGAGTTCCGCAACATCAGCCGTTACCGCAAGCTCGGGATCCCGGCGCTGCAGGCGGCGTTCTACGGCGAGCGCAAAGTCGCCGGTGAACACCGCGCGATGCTGCTGACCCGTGCCCTGGACGGCTGGAATGACCTGGATTCGTTGCTGGAACAATGGGCGCAACTGAGCGACGCCCAGCACCGCGCAATCCTTCTGGCCTGCGGCCTGTTGGCGCGCCGGTTGCACAGCGTCGGCCAGGTGCATGGCTGTTTTTACCCCAAGCATATTTTCCTGCAGGCCACTGGTGACGGCTACGCCGCGCAGTTGATCGACCTGGAGAAAACCCGCCCGCTGCTGTTCGGCTGGCGGGACCGGGTCAAGGACCTGGAACCGTTGTTGCGCCGTGCGCCGCAGTGGTCGGACGCACAGGTGCGTCAGCTGCTGGCGGCTTACCTCGATCAGCCCGAGGGCAGCGCACTCGTCACCGCCTGGCTGCAACGCCTGACGAAGCGGCGTAGCCACAAGGAGAACCGCTGATGCGTCTGTCCGAGTTGAAACACGCCGGCCGCACGCCGAGCCTGCCCCTCACTATCGACCTGGCGGATGCCGCCGGCCCTGGCCAACTGCAGCTGCTGAGCCTGTTGCGGGTGTTGCCGGGCGAGCGCTACGTGGGCGCGGCGGTATGGCGCGGGCGTCCGGTGCTGGCCAAATTATTGGTGGGCAGCAAGGCCGCGCGGCATTTCCAGCGTGAACTCAGCGGCGTTCGCCTGCTGGCCGAGCAAGGCCTGACCACCCCGCTATTGCTCGCCGATGGCTTGCAGGAAGGCGAGGGCGGCTGGCTGCTGTTCGAGTTTATCGAAGGTGCCGAGAGCCTGGCTGATGCCTGGCAGGCAGTCGAAGCGCTGCCGCCCCTGGCCGACGAGCAAACCGCCGTGCTGGCCGAGGCGCTGGGTGCGATCGGGCAGATGCATGCCAAGGGCCTGTGGCAGGAAGACCTGCACCTGGACAACCTGCTGCGTCAGGACGGCAAGCTGTACCTGATCGATGGCGCCGGTATTCGCGTCGAAGAGGCCGGCAAGTCACTGTCGCGTAACCGCGTGCTGGAAAACCTCGGGGTATTTTTCGCCCAATTGCCGAAAAACCTCGAGCCGTTTACCGAAGAATTACTGGTGTACTACCTGCTGGGCAACGGCGAGCACGCCTTGCCCCTCGAAGCCCTGGAAAAGCAGGTGCGCAAGGTCAGCGCCTGGCGCCTGAAGGACTTCTTGAACAAGGTGGGCCGCGACTGCACGCTGTTCAGCGTGGTGCGTGGCGCCTTTGCCTTGCGCGCGATTCGTCGCGAAGAAGAGTCCGCGATGCTGCCGGTGCTGGCGCAGGCGGATGCGCTGCTGGATCAGGGCCACCTGTACAAGACCGGTGGTGCGGCCAGTGTGGCCAAGGTCGAAGTGGCCGGCCGGCCGCTGGTGATCAAGCGCTATAACATCAAGGGCTTCGCCCATTGGCTCAAGCGCTTCTGGCGCCCGAGCCGCGCCTGGCATTCCTGGCGCGAAGGCAATCGCCTGGCCTTCCTCGGCATCGCCACGCCCAAGCCGCTGGCCGTACTGGAAAAGCGTTTTTTCTGGCTGCGCAGCCGCGCTTACCTGGTCACCGAATACCTGCCGGGCCCGGACATCATCGAGCGTTTCGCGCCCTATATCGAACACGGTGACGCGCCGGAAGATGAACTGCTGGCGCTGGACCATTTGTTCGCCGAGCTGATTCGCGAGCGCATCAGCCATGGCGACTTCAAGGGCCATAACCTGTTCTGGGATAAGGATCGCTGGTCGCTGATCGACCTCGACGCGATGTGCCAACACAGCTCTGCCGCCAGCTTCGCCCCGGCGTATGCCAGGGACCGTGTGCGGTTTATGCGAAATTGGCCTGAGAGTAGTGCGTTGTATCAGATGATTGATCAGCGTTTGCCGAAGCAACCGACCTGATCGTTCCCACGCAGGGTGAACGATCAAGAACTGTTGCCTGAGCAACAGTTATCGGACAGTTGTTGGCTCATAACGACAGCCCGCCTTAACCCGCAAACGTTATGCCCTTGATTTGATGCAATAAAAATCCTGGCACGGGCTCTGCAATGCCTCCTGGTGAACCCTTTCACCGGTCGCAGCGGAGCCCTGTATGCCTTCCAGCCTTTCCTCGTTTTCCCGTTTGATCTGCCTTGGCGCCGTGCTGTTGCTGGGCCATGTCGTCAGTGTCCAGGCCGCCGAGGGCGATGATGCGGTGCCGTCCCTGGCCGGCAAGCGCATTGCAGTGAGCATGACCGGCACCAGTCACTATTTCGATATCAAGGCGTTCCAGGCCCAGGTCGATGAGATCAAGCGCCTGGGCGGCACGCCGATCACCCTCGATGCCGGGCGTAATGACAAGAACCTGGTGACCCAACTGCAAACGGTGGTCACCCAGAAACCCGACGCCGTGATCCAGACCCTCGGCACCCTCAGCGTGATCGACCCCTGGCTCAAGCGCATCAGCAAGGCCGGCATCCCGTTGTTCACCATCGATGCACCGTCCCAATACAGCCTCAACAACACCACCTCCGACAACGTCGCCACCGGCAAGGCCTTGGCCGATCAATTGATCAAGGACGCTGGCGGCAAAGGCAAGATCCTGGTGTTCAACGGCTTCTACGGCGTGCCGGTGTGTGCGATCCGTTATGACCAGTTGAAGCTGGCGCTCAAGGATTACCCCCAGCTGGAAATCATCCAGCCGGAGCTTCGCGACGTGATCCCCAACACCGTGCAGGACGCCTATTCCCAAGTGTCGGCGCTGCTCAACAAATACCCGGCGGGCAGCGTCTCGGCGATCTGGTCGGCGTGGGATATTCCGCAACTGGGCGCGAGCAAGGCGCTGATCGATGCAAAGCGCACCGAGATCAAGACTTACGGCGTCGACGGTACGCCGGAAGTGCTGGCGCTGCTCGGCCAGGCGAATTCGCCGGTGGGGGCGGTGGTGGCGCAGCAACCGGCGTTGATCGGCAAGACCGCTGTGCAGAACGTGGCGCGTTACCTGGCCGGGCAACGTGACCTGCCCAAGGAAACCCATGTCGCCACGCTGCTGACCACCGCCGCCAACCTGGCGCAGGTTCAGCAACTGCGGGGTGACTGATGCCGGCATTGCACCTGCAACACCTGCATAAACGCTTTGGCGCCACCCTGGCGCTGGATGATGCGAGCCTTAAAGTCGAACGCGGCAGCATCCACGGCCTGGTCGGGGAGAACGGTGCGGGCAAGTCGACCTTGATCAAGATCCTGGCCGGCATCCACAAGGCGGACGCGGGGCAGGTGAGTATCGGTGGCCAGTCGTACGCCGCGCTTTCACCGCGTCAGGTGGATGCGCTGGGCGTGCAGTTCATCCATCAGGAGCGCCTATTGCCGGCGAGTTTTACCGTGGGCGAAGCGCTGTTTTTCGGGCATGAGTTGCGGCGCGGGCCGTTTGTGGATCGACGCCGGCAGCAGCGTGAAGCCGAGCGCTTGCTGGCGGAATATTTTGATCTGCAATTGCCCGCCGGCGCGCTGGTGAGTGAGCTGAGCAGTGCCGAGCGCCAGGTGCTGCAAATCACCCGTGCGTTGATTCGCCAGCCCAAGATTCTGGTGTTCGACGAACCCAGCGTGGCGCTGGTCAAGCGCGAAGTCGACCAGTTGCTGCGCATCGTCAAGCGCCTGCGCGACCTGGGTTTATCCATCCTGTACATCTCCCATTACCTGCAGGAAATCGACAGCCTGTGCGATGAAGTCACGGTGCTGCGCAATGGTCGGGACGTGGCGGTGGTGCAGCCCCGGCATACGTCCAGCGCCGAGATTGCGCGGCTGATGGTCAATCGCGAAGTGCAGGAGATGTACCCCAAGGCCAAGGTTGCGCTGGGGGCGCCGTTGTTGCAGGTGCGCGGGTTGAGCCTGGCGCGGCGCTATCGGCAGATCGATCTGGACGTGCGGCGCGGAGAAATCGTTGGCCTGACCGGGTTGGTCGGCTCGGGAGCCAAGGAATTGTTCAAGACGCTCTTCGGTGTCGAGCGCGCCGACAGCGGCAGTGTGCATCTGGACGGGCGTCTACTGCGCCTGCGTTCGCCGGGCCAGGCGATTGCCGCGGGTATTGCGCTGGTGCCCGAAGAGCGGCGCAGCCAGGGAGTTTCGCCAGTGCTTTCGGTGCTGGAAAACCTCACGCTGGCGGGGCTCGGGCGGTTCAGCCGCTGGGGGTTGTTAAGCCGCCGCAAGGAGCAGGCGGAAAGCCTGCGGCTGATCGACGAATTGGCAATCAAGGCGCCTGGGCCCCAAGCGGCCGTCAGCCAGCTCAGTGGCGGCAACCAGCAGAAGGTCGCCCTGGGAAAATGGCTGAGCCGCCGCTCGGCGGTGTACCTGCTGGATGAACCCTGCGTGGGGGTGGATGTGGGCGCCAAGGTGGAGATCTATCGCTTGATCGGGCGCTTGGTGGAAGAGGGGGCGGCGGTGCTGGTGTTGTCTTCGGATTTGCCGGAGTTGTTGGGGATCAGTGATCGCATCCTGGTGTTGCATCGGGGGGAGATCGCCGCTGAATTCCGTGCGGGGGAAGCGGACAGCGATCAGTTGCTGGCCTGTGCGACGGGAGCCGTGGCTGCTGCGGCTTCAAACGTTCGCGAGGTGGAACATGCTTGACGCGGCGGCTCCTGGGTTATCGCAGCGGTTGTGGGTGCTGGTGCTGCGCCGTGGTTCGGTGGGCGTGTTTGTGGCGATCCTGCTGGGGTTTGCCGTGGCTGCGCCGAACTTTCTGTCGGTGGGTAATCTGGCCAATGTGTTCAGCCAGTCGGCGATCCTCGGTGTGCTGGCCTTCGGGCTCACCTGTGTGATTATCGGCGGCGGTTCTAACGTGGTGTCCGGAGGACTGGACCTGTCGCTGGCGGCCAACCTGGGGTTGTGCGCGGCGGTGTTCAGCCGCCTCAATAATGCCGGCCTGGATCTCGGGTTGACGTTGCTGCTGACCCTGGGCTGCGGCCTGGCGGTCGGCTTGCTCAATGGAATGGCCGTGGTGGTGCTGCGTTTGCCGCCGTTGCTGGCGACCCTGGCCAGCATGAATGTGTTGGCCGGGCTGGAGTTGGTGTTGACGGAGAACACGGTGGTCTCCACGGATTCGCCGTTACTGGACCTGCTCAGTGGCGGCGCCTGGTTGGGCGTACCGGCCCTGGCCTGGGTGTTGTTGCTGACAGCGGGGGCGCTGACATTGCTGATCCAGCATTCGGCCTACGGGCTGCGCCTGCATGCGGTGGGCGAATATCCCCAGGCGGCCGAAGCGGCGGGTATTGGCGTGTCCGCCTACGTGCTGTCGAGCTATTTACTGTCCGGCCTGTGCGCCGCCGTGGCTGCGCTGTGTTCGGCGGCGTTTTTCAGCGGCAGCACTACCGGTTCTGGCGACATGCTGCTGTCGGTGGTGGCGATCGCCTTTCTCGGCGTGGTGTTTTCCCGGCGGCTGGTGGCGAGTATTCCGGGGACTTTACTGGCGGCGTTGTTGATCGGTTTTCTGATCAATGGCTTTCAATTGCTTAACGTCTCCAGCTTTTGGGTCAATGGTGTGCAGGGCGTGTTGATCTTGCTGGTCGTCGCGGCGTCCAGTGCATTGAACCGAGGGGCGACGGCATGAACGCACGGGCCTTATTGCCGCTGACATTGCCACTGGTATTCACGCTGATTGTCGTGGTGTTTGCGCTGCAAGCGCCGGGCTTCCTCAGTGCAGGCAACCTGCAAAGCCTGGTGCTGAACAACTTCGTGCTGCTGGCGATTGTTGCCATCGGCATGACCTACGCGGTGGCGGCCGGTGGCATCGACCTGTCGGTGGGCACGGCGCTGGACTTTGCCAGTTTCAGTTTTGTCGTGCTGCTCAACGCCGGGCATGGCTGGGCGGTGGCCGTAACGGGCGCGCTGGCGGCGGCGCTGCTGGTGGGGCTGGTCAATGCGGGCTTGATTGCCGGGCTGCGGATCAGTCCGTTTCTGGCCACGCTTGGGACTCTGTTTATCGGCACCAGCGCCCAGCAATTGCTCTCGGACGGCGGCCAGCCGATCTATATCGTCCAAGGCTTGAAGCCTGAGCTGACGGGGCTGACACCGCTGCTGATCGTAGTGGGGCTGGCGCTGTTCTACGGCCTGGCACTGGCGCGCGGACGCCTGGGTCGCGAGTTGCTGGCCCAGGGCACCCAGCCGCTGCTGGCGTATTACTCGGGGTTGTCGGTGCGGCGTATCGTCACCGTCGTGGCCCTGGCTACCGCCCTGGCCTGTGGGGTAGCGGGCGTGTTGCTCGGTTCGACAGTCAGCGCCTATGTGCCGCTGTCCGGTAACGCGTTTTTGCTCAATGCGATTGGTGCGGTGTTTATCGGTACCACCTTGAGCAGACAGGGCCGGGCGAATATTCCCGGGACCCTGCTGGGCGTGTTGTTTATCAACGTGATCGCCAACGGGCTGCTGCTGATCGGCTGGAATTTCTACTGGCAGCAGGTGGCGACCGGGGTGCTGATCTTTATCGTGCTGAGCTTCAGTTTTGCCAGCCGGCGGATGCTGGAGCGCGTCTAGTGTTGCACCCCGAAAGCTGGACTCCATCCGACGCTTGGGGGGGCATGAGCAAGCTCCCCTTATTGCATAAACAATTTCAGGCGACCGAATTCCTGTGGCGAGCGGGCTTGCCACAGGGGTTCCGGTTTGCTCCGCGACAGCGCTATGTCGAAGAGGTAGCGGGGGCCTTCCACATTTAATGTGTGGGGCGTTCAGAATTGATACTCGGCACCCGCCCCGGCATACCACGAGCGTCCAGGTGCCGCCTCGTAGTAGCGGCCGTTGCCGTCGCCGACGATCACCGAGCCGACGTACTGGCGGTCCAGCAGGTTATCCAGGCGCAGGGTCTGGTGGAAGGTCCAGTGTTCGACCTTCTGCTCGAACCGTGCGCGCCAGTTGAACACGCTGTAGCCCGGCGCGGCGTGTTGGCTGTTGGTGTCTTCGACGTAGACCTTACTGCGGTACATGCCCTCGACAGCGGTGCTGACCCAGTCCCGGGGTTTCCAGTTCAGCTCGGCGAACAGCGTGGTTTGGGGTACGCCGGGAAGGTAGTTGCCTTTGTCGACGGGTTTTGCGCCGCCGATGAAGTCGCTGTCGTAGGTGGCTTGCAGGCGGGTGTAGGCGAGGTTGGTGCTCCAGTGTTCGGCGAGTTGGCTTTCGATACCCAGTTCGAAACCCCGGCGCAGGGTGCGGCCGGCGTTTTGGTAGGTGGTGCGCCCTCCGCTGGATTGCTGCACTACCAGTTCGTCCTCGGTGGTGATCTGAAAGAGGGCCGCATTCACGCGGGTGTCCTGGCCAATGCGAGCTTTCAGGCCAACTTCATACTGTTTGCTGACCGATGGCTTGAGCGCAAAGTTGAAGCCGTTCGCCGTGCTGGAATATGCGGACTCGGCCTGAGTTGGGGTTTCGAAGCCCCTGCCCGCGCTTACATAACCGTGCAAGTCAGGCGTGAAGGCGTACATGACGCTGACCGACGGCGTGTTCTTCTGGTAGGTCTTGCTGCCGCCGTCGTTGCCGTCGCTGAGGAAGTGATCGTCTACGTCCATTTCCATGGTGCTGTGGCGCAGGCCCGCTTGCAGGGTCCAGTCACCCAGCAGCCAGTTGGCTTGCACGAACGGGTCGAGGCTGGTGGCGGTATCGATTTCATCGCGGCCCAAGGCCCCTTTGACACCATGCACCCCATTGACGGTGTTGGAATAACCTTGGCGATCATCCTGGCTGCGGTCGTAGTCGAGGCCGGTGATCAGGGTCAGCTCGCCGGGTGCGCTGGTGATGGGTTGCAGCCAATGGAGGGAGCCGCCATAAAACTTGCGGTCGAAAGCCACCACACCGCCGCGAGCGTTAGCCGGATTGGCGGCTCCACTGCCGAACTTGTCCGGGATCGACAGATACTGAATCACACTCCGGCGCCCGGTATACCCGTTCACCTGCAGCGTCGCATCACCGAAGTACCGCTCATAATTCATGCCCAATTGCTGATGATCGATACTTTTGCGCGTGTTGTACGTCAGCGCATTGGTGCTTACCGAGCGCGGGTCGGCCTTGTAGGCGTCCCAGGTCTGTCCCAATGGATCCTGGGTGCCATTCTGCTCCAGGCTGCTGTAGATCAGCGCGAGCTTGCTGTCGTCATCCGGTTGGACATTGAGCTTGGCGAAGGTCTGGTCGCGACGGGCGCTGCTGTGGTCGCGGTAGCCGTTGGTGTCCATGCGCGAGGCGTCGAGTACAAAGCCTGCGCCATTCGCCGCGCCTTCGGCGTTCAGGTGGTTTTTGTTCAGGCCGTCGCTGCCCACCAGGGTTTCGGCGCCGATGCGCGGCGGGCCTTCGCCATCGCGGGAAAACATCTGGATCACGCCGCCGGCATTGCTGCCATACAGGGTGGCGGCCGGGCCGCGTAGCACTTCGATGCGCTCGGCGGTGTCGAGGTTGAACGTGGCGGCCTGGCCCTGGCCGTCCGGGGTGCTGGCGGGAATGCCGTCGGCGATCAGCTTGATGCCGCGCACACCGAAGGCCGAACGGGCGCCGAAGCCGCGGGAGGAAATCTGCAGGTCCTGGGCATAGTTCTGGCGGTTCTGCACCACCAGGCCTGGCACGCGGGACAGGGCTTCGGAGGCGTTGATGCCCAATTGGCCGTCGCTGATCTGCTCGCGGCTGATGCCGTCCACCGAGTACGGCAGGTCGAAGGTCGGGCTGGCGCTGCGCGAGCCGGTAACGACGCTGGGGTCGAGAATCAGGGCGGTATCATCAGCCTGGACGACGCCGCACAGGGCGAGCAGGCCGGGCAGCAGCAGGTTGCAGCGGGCGAGGGGGGTCATGAGTCAGCCGGAATCCGTAGCGCTTAGGGTGTAAACGCGCAAAAGGGCGCGAGTTTAGTGGCTTGGAGGATTTTTATCATTCAGGAATCCGGCAGTGCGACCGATCAGCACGGTCGCACTGGGCGCAGGCGGGGCGCGTCAGCGTGATCGGCCTTTGCGAACGGCGATGGCAGGCGACTCTTGCCGCTCGCCGCTAACAGCTTTCCACTGCTTTTGAGCTATAATCCCGCCCTTTAGCTGTTTCCTGCCCAGGCGGGAAGCACACTTTTTTCAGGCGCAACCCGCCTGCATGCAGACTAAAAGAGGCTAGACCCCTGTGGCATTGACGATTCTTGGCCTGTCCGGCGCCCTTAGCCATGATCCTTCCGCAGCCTTGTATATCGACGGCAAGCTGATCGCGGCCGCCGAAGAAGAGCGCTTCGTACGCGACAAACATGCAAAGAACCGCATGCCCTACGAGTCGGCGAAGTTCTGCCTGGAACAGGCCGGCATCAAGCCTTCCGACGTTGATGTGGTGGCGATCCCGTTCGCCCCGATCAGCCTGTTCGGCGAGGCGCGCTGGCACTACGCCAAGCGTTACTGGTACGCCCCGGACCGCGCACTCGACGCGATCCTGATGGGCAACCGTCGTTACAAGCGCTATCGCAACAAGATCGTCTGGTGCCTGGAGCAACTGGGCTTCGATCCGAAGAAAATCAAGATTGAACCGGTTGAACACCACCTGGCCCACGCGTCCAGCGCCTACCACTGCTCCGGCTTCCAGGAGAAGACCGCGATCCTCGGGATCGACGGCAAGGGTGAGTACGCCACCACGTTCTTCGGCTACGGCGAGAACGGCAAGATCCACAAGATCAAGGAATTCTACGATCCGGACTCCCTCGGCGGCCTGTACGGCGCGATCACTGAGTTCCTCGGTTTCGAGATGCTCGACGGCGAGTTCAAGGTCATGGGTATGGCGCCTTACGGCGATGCCAGCAAATACGATTTCTCGCGTCTGGCTTCGTTTGAAAACGGTGAGTTGGTGATCAACACCGACTACGCCAACGTCATCGGCCTGCGCCGTTATAAAGAGAAGGGCAAGGGCTTCTACTTCTCGCCGAAACTGATCGAATGGCTGGGGCCCAAGCGCGAAGGCGACATCGCCGACGAGCCGTACATCCACTACGCCGCCAGCATGCAGGCGTTGTTTGAAAAGCTGGCCTTGCAGATGATCGACCATTACCTGGGCGACATCCTCAAGGACACCGGCAAGCTGGCCTTCGCCGGCGGCTGCGCGCTGAACGTCAAGCTGAACCAGAAGATCATTGCCCGTGACGACGTGAAGGAGCTGTTCGTGCAGCCGGCGTCCGGCGATGCCGGCACCGCCGTCGGTGCCGCCGCCTACGTGTCCCACGCCCGTGGTGTACCGGTGGAGAAGATGGAACACGTCTACCTCGGCCCGTCCTACAGCAACGAAGACGTAATCGCCGCGTGCGCCAGGCACGAGAGCAAGCCGAACTGGCGCAAGATCGAGAACATGCCTGCGCGCATCGCCAAGATCATGGTCGACGGCAACCCGGTGGCCTGGTTCCAGGGGCGCATGGAGTTTGGCCCGCGCGCCCTGGGCGGTCGTTCGATCATCGGTTGCCCAAGTGCAACCGGCGTGGCAGACCGCATTAACCACCAGATCAAGTTCCGCGAGCGCTGGAGGCCTTTCTGCCCGTCGATGCTCGACACCGTGGCGCCGCAGATGATCAAGGTCGACCACCCTGCGCCGTTCATGACCTTCACCTTTGAAGTGTCGGAAGAGTGGAAGACCCGCGTGCCGGAAGTGGTCCATGAAGATGGCACCTCCCGCGCCCAGGTGCTCAAGCGCGAATACAACCCGCGCTACTACGACATGATGAAAGAGCTGGAAGTACTGACCGGCAATGGCGTGTCCCTGAACACCTCGCTCAACCGTCGTGGCGAAGCGATGATCTGCTCGCCGACCGACGCGCTGAACATGTTCTTCGGCTCCGACCTGCAATACCTGATCATGGAAGACATCCTGGTCGTCAAAGACGGCGTGGACCCTTATGACGCGCTCGGCTGAACGCCACGTCCTGCAGTTCTGCCATGGCTATGACGGGCCGTTCCTGGACTGCGCGCGGCAGTACGCCAGCTTGTTCGCAGACTCCGGCTACAAGGTGACCACGGTGTTTCTCACCGGGGTCGCCGACCCGCAAGTGGCCGCCGGTTGTGCGTCCGATGAGGTGTTGTTCATGGAATTCAGCTCCAAGGCCATTCGTGGCCTGAAGCTGGGTGCCATCCGTGAACTGCGCAAGATCGCCGCGTCGCGCAACTTCAGTTTTTGTATCGCGCACCGTTTCAAGCCGATCTACATTGCCTTGCTCGGCACGCGGCTGCCGGTGATTGGCGTACATCACGCCTTTGGTGATTACCAGCGCCGCAGCCGCAAGCTGTTTGCCGGGATTTTCCGCAAACGCTTGAGCCTGCTGGGTGTTTCCGACGCGGTGCGTGATGACATGCGCCACTGCTTGCCGACCTGGCCTGCGGCACGTATCCAGACCTTGTATAACCGCATCGACGTTGACGCTTTGCAGGCCACCCAGGTGCCTGCGCATGAGGCGCGCGATGCGCTGGGGTTGTCGCCGGACGAGTGGGTGGTCGGCAATGTCGGCCGCCTGCACCCGGACAAGGACCAGGCCACGCTGCTCAAGGGCTTTGCCCTGGCGCTGCCGCACCTGCCGGCTGAAAGCCGCCTGGCGATCCTCGGCAGCGGGCGCCTGGAGCAGGACCTCAAGGCTCTCGCACACGAGCTGGGTATTGCCGACAAGGTGTTGTTCCTCGGCCAGGTGCCGGAGGCGCGCCGGTATTTCCGTGCATTCGATGTGTTTGCCCTAAGCTCCGACCACGAACCCTTTGGCATGGTGCTGCTGGAAGCCATGGCGGCCGGCGTCCCGCTGCTGGCCACGGCCTGTGGCGGCGCGAAGGAAGTGGTCGAAGGCGTGGGTATCCTGTTTCCCTTCGGCGATGCCGAACACCTCGCCCAGGGGCTGCGGCACCTGGCAGCGATGGATCAACACCAGCAACGGCAGTGCGCCGAGATGATGCTGGAGCGCCTGCGCGAGCGTTTCTCGGACCAGGCGGTACGCGATACCTTCTGGCAATTGCCGCACGTTATTGAACTGACTGCGGGGGCTTGATGCTCAATCGATTCCAAGGCTGGCGTGAGCGTGGCTGGTCCGTCGTCGACGCGCCGGTCTACAGCGATGCCTGGCAGCGTTTTGGCGGCAGTGTCGCGACCCATCCGCAAGTGATCGAACGTTTGGCCGGGCTGGCCGACATCCCGGTGCGTTACCTGGCCTGGGAGCAGGGTGGCGAGCTTCAGGCGTGCATCGCGACCTGGGGGCGCGACCTGGCCTTGTCCAAGGACGTGCTCAAGCAGCGCGGCAAAAAAGGCCTGTTCGACCTGGGTAACGCCGAGTTGATCCTGCCGGCCGCGCCTGCAGCCCAGGCGCCCTTGCGGCACCGCGCACGCTACTTGTCGGCCCTGAATGAAGGCCGTTTCAGCGGCCTCAAGCCCCAGGCCGAACAATTGGCCATGGCCCGCACACCGGAAGAACTGTCGAAGAAGTTCCGCTACAACCAGCGTCGCGAACTGCGCTTGCTCGAAGAAGCCGGTGGTGTGGTGCGGCCGGTGAGCGAGTTTTCCAGCGAGGAGCTGGCGGCGATCTACTGCGACCTGTTCCTGCGTCGCTGGGGCTTTGTCGCCACGGGCGCCGAACGTATGGCCGAGGTGATCGAGCTGTTGCGCGACTGGCTGATCGGCTCGGTGATTTTCCTCAATGACGCGCCCATCGCTATCCAGTTGGTGTACCGGGTCGAGTCGCCGGAGTGGATCAGCGTGGAGTACGTCAACGGTGGTGTCGACCCTGAAACCCGTGCATTCAGTCCGGGCAGCGTCCTGAGCTTCCTCAATACCCAGAGCGCCTGGGAACAGGCGCGTGAAGTCGGCAAGCCGCTGCGTTTTTCCTTTGGGCGTGCCGACCGCGAGTACAAGGACCGTTGGTGCAACCCTGTGCCGGTGCTGACCGTATGAGCCGCAAACAGCAATTGCTCAAGCGCCATCGGCGCAATAAACGGGTCGGCTTGCTGATCGGCCTGCTGTTGCTGGTGGTGATTGGCCTCTGGGCGGCCTGGTGGCTGCCGTTGGTGCTCGGTGTGCTGGCCTGGGTCGCCCATGAGGCATGGTTTGCCGACCATCTGTTTTATGCGCCCAACGAAGACTACCAATACCGGTTTTCGGCGGACGCCGAGGTGGCTGGGGTTCGCTTCGAAGGTAACCGGCTGCGGGTGGATTCGCCGCTGCAAGCCGAGGCGACGCTGGTGTTGGCTATCAAGGTCAAGGGCAGCTGGCTGGGACGTTTTCTCGACCCTGTGGTTGAAATTTCGGCGGGTGACAACACGGACCGGCAAGCTTTCGAGCGTGGGGTAAACGGTGTCCGTTATCTGAACCTCAGTGGCTGGGCACCGGCCCTGATGTCCGGTGAGCTGCGTTTACGCGGGCGCTTTTGCAGCCTGCAGGGCGCTCCTCGGCTGTGGGCCTGGGGCACGCCGGATTATTCGGCGCAACGGGTCATGGTTATCGCGCCTCACGCCGACGATGCCGAACTGGCTGCCTTTGGCCTTTACAGCCAGGCCGACAAGCCGTGGATCGTGACCCTCACCGCCGGTGAAATCGAAGCCGAGCACTATCAGCACATGGGCCTGGATCCGGTCGAGGCCGCGCGAATCAAAGGGCGCCTGCGTGCCTGGGACAGCATTGTCGTGCCGCTTTGGGCCGGGGTGCCACAGGCGCACTGCGTACAGCTGGGTTACTTCTGCCTGCAACTGCCGGCGATGCGCGCTGCGCCTGATCAGCCGATCGCTTCGCGCGAGGCCGACCTGTCGGATACCCGCCTGTTCCGCCAATTCAATCCTTTCCCGTTGCCGGCGGATGCCGATGGCCTGCCGACCTGGCAGAACCTGCTCGCTGATCTGCGTCAGTTACTGCTGACCGCACGCCCTGAAGTGATCGTCTTGCCCCATCCGATCCTGGATCCCCATCCTGACCACATCTGCGCGCAGCAAGCGGTGATCGAAGCCTTGCAGGGTTTGGAGTGGCAGCCGACCACCGTGCTCGGTTACGCCAACCACCTGCATGACAACGACCGCTGGCCCATGGGGGACGCGGGTGCCGGTATTGCCTTGCCGCCGCTGTTCGATGACGCGCTGGAACTGTGGCCGTGCAGCCTGTCGCTGTCGCCGGCACAGCAACGCGACAAGGCCATGGCGCTGGGCATGATGCATGACCTGCAACCCGCCCCGCCGTTCAAGCGCCGTGTGCGGCGCTGGCTGCAGCGGGTCTTGGCGGGGCGGGCGCGGTCGCCTTATGGTGAGAACGAGTTTTTCCGCAAGGCCGTACGACGGCATGAGTTGTTCTGGCGTTTGTGAAAGGAAAGGTCATGAAAGTTTTGTTTCTGGTACAGAAAGAACAGCGCGCGATTCTGGATCGCCTGTACGAAGGCATCGCCGAGCACTGCGAGTGTGATACGCGTTGGCTGAGCAGCGCTGATCAGCGCAACCTGCGCGCTTACTTCAGGCGCGAAGTCGACGTGACCCGTTATGACCGCATCGTGTTTTTCCTGCGGTTCAAGCAGGAAATTCGCCAGGCCGGCTTTATCCGTACGATCCCGAACCTGGTGATCCTCGAACACGACGCCTACCAGAACTACATTCCCTGCAAGTACACGGGCAAGTTCAGTGCCCATTACCGTCGCTTGCCGTGGGCCCGGATCATCAGCTCGGGGTATATGGTGACCGAGCGCCTGCGCGCCGAGGGCTTTGATGCGGTGTTCGTGCCCAAGGGCTACGATCAGGCGCTGTTGCAGGCCCAGGGGTTGGAGCGCGACATTGAGCTGGCATTTGTCGGCAGCACCAACAGCGTGGCCTATAGCGGTCGCAAGGCGTTGCTCGATGAGTTGGCCCGCGTTGAACCTTTGGTGGTCACGCGCACCAAATCGGGTGAGGAATATTGCACGACCCTCAACCGGATTCGTTTTTTCGTCAGTGCCGACGTGGGCATGGGCGAGTATATGATCAAGAACTTCGAGGCCATGGCCTGTGGTTGTGTGCTGTTGGCGTTTGACCAGGGGGCCGGGGAAAACCAAGCCCTTGGCTTCAAGGACATGGTCAATGTGGTGTTCTACAAAGACATTCCCCAGTTGCAGGAAAAACTCGCCGCATTGCGATCAAATCCTCAACTGGCGGCTGAGATTGCGCGCAGCGGGCAAGACCTCGCGGTCAGCCAGTTCAGCTTTGCGCGCATCGGCCAGCGCATTGTCGAGGCCCTGGAGCCGCCGCTGCGTCCCCGAGCACCGTTGAGTTTGCTGGAAACATTGCGCTTGAAACTAGGCGTTTGATATCTGCCAGTGGCCGCGTCTGGTGGCCTTATGATATTTCGAGGCTTGAATGCAGTTCTCCCCTCAAAGCGATATAACGCTCGTCGTGACCAGTTGTGGTCGCTTCGATTTGTTGAAGCGCACGCTCGCGAGCTTCGATCTGTTCAATACAGCGACCATCCGCGAAGTCTTCATTACCGAAGACTCTGGCGATGACGCGGTACGCCTGGCGATTCCTGAGCATTGGCTCGGCCATTGTACGTTCTTGATCAACCGTCCGAAGCTGGGGCAATTGGCATCCATCGACTTGGCCTATGGGTTGGTCAAGACCCCGTACATATTCCATTGCGAAGATGATTGGGCGTTTTATCGACCCGGTTTTGTCGAGGATTCCAAGACGGTCCTGGAGCAACGCCCCGATATTCTGCAGGTCTGGTTGCGTAATTACGTTTACGATTTACAGGTGCACAGTCCCTATATCCATCTGGGGGCGCGTGAGGTGATTGGTGGGGTGCCTTGTTATCCCTTGCTGTCCGATAAGCCTGACTGGCAGGGGTTTTCGCTGAACCCGGGCCTGCGGCGTATCAAGGAATATTGGTTATGTGCGCCCTATGCCGGTTTTGAAGGTGAGAAGGGGCTTTCCAGGCGTTACGCGCAGTTGAACCTGCCCGCGGTTACCCTGGAAGGTGATGCCGTTTTGCACACCGGTTTTGGTTTGCATGTGGCGACGGCAGCAGAGCGCTTGACCAAGGCGCGGCGCAAGCGGCGAGAGCGGATCAAGCTGGTGCTCATGCTGATCCTGGGGGTTGGTATCGGCTGGTTGATCCACCAGTAAATACGACGAGCTCTACCAACGCCGCATAAGGTTTTTTCGATGAGTATTCTCAACATCATGTGGGCTGGTGGCTCTGCATTTGCTTCGGTGCAGAAGGTTCATCAGCAAATATTGTCCCATGCCGACGGCGACGTGCCGATTCACACCTGGTTGCTTCAGGGCAGTGCGGTTGGTAGCGATGGCCTGGTCGAACAGGCCGTCGAGTGGAACCTCTCGTCTGCCAGGCTCAAAGGGCGGCACCTGTGGAAGTGGCTGATGCCCTGGATGCGCGCGCGCTTCCAGAAGGCCCTGCCTGAAGATGTGCAGGTTGTGCTCCTTGATGGCATCGGTGTCGCGCGGGTGCTTCTACCGGTGCTCAAGCACCTGCCGCAGGTGCGGGCAGTGGTGATTTTTCATGGTGTCACGCGCTTGCGCAAAGCTGATCACAAGCTCTTCGAGCAGTTCCCAGCGTCGCAACTGACGCTGGCGGCCGTGTCGCAAACCCTCGCCAGCTCCCTTGAACGTTACCTGCAACGGCCCGTGGCGGTGTTGCGCAGTGCCTTCGATCCTGCTGTGTTTCGTGCCGCAGCGCTTTCCCGTGAGCAGGCTCGCTCCTGTCTAGACTTGCCGTTGGAGAGCTCACCGGTGGTGGGTGCGGTAGGTCGGTTGGTAGACGGCAAGGGGTTTGGCTGTTTGCTGGAAGCCTTTGCCAGTGCAACGGCCGATCAGCCGGGGGCGCGCCTGGTGATCGTCGGCGAGGGGCCGGCAAGACCCAGGCTTGAGGCGCGTATCGAGGCGCTTGGCTTGCGCGACAAGGTGTCCTTGCCGGGGCATCTTCCTGAGGCGGCGACCCTTTATCGGGCGTTTGACTGGGTCGCCATTCCGTCGACGGAAGAGGGCCTGGGGTTGATCCTGCAAGAGGCGGTGATGGCTGGCGTGCCGGTACTGACCAGTGAGCTGGCGGTGTTCCGTGAACAACTGGGTGATGCCGGCTGGTACGCGCCCGTAGACAGCACCGCGTCCTGGGCTGACCTCCTGACCCGTGCGTTCGTGAGTTCCGGCGAGCAGGTAGTCGAAGCTCAGTCGCGGGCGTTGGCGCCGGAGCAGGCCTGGAATGATTTCACTGAAACCACCCGGCGGCTGTTCTCATGCTGCTAGCAGCGCTTGCTCCAGTGCTTGCATTGGAAAGCGCTCGTTCAGCTTCTCGCGCGCAATATAGCGAGCGAAGTGTTGCAGGTTGCGCCTTGCCAATTCCGGGTTCAAGGGCGCGCGCAGGAAACGCATGTCGGCCACGTCGATCAGGCCCATTTCATTGTCCGGTGTCACGACAATATTGCCCAGGTGCAACGAGCGGAAGTAGATGCCCGCGCCATGCAGACGGCGAATAAGGGCCACGAGCGGGTCGAGGTTCGTGTGCCAGTCAAAGCCTTCACGATTGGAAATCTGGCGCAGCGTTTCGCCCGGCAAAGGACGGTAGAGTACGGCGGTCATGCCGGGCCTCGTCAGTTGAAAGAACGCGAGCACGGTCATGGTCGGGATGCCGCGCTGTTGCAACTGCGCCACATTGTCGATGAAACGCTTGGAGTACGGGCGAAACAGCGCGGACGAAAGCAGGCGCTTGCGACGAAACAGTTTGAGGATATTCCCGTCGGTCAGCAGGTAGACTTTGGGGCCATAGCTGTCCTGTTCCAGGATTTTGGCACCTTCAATCATCGCGGTTAAATCGGCTTGGGAAAGCCTTGAACATTGCATCGTCGGAAAGCCTTGTGGGAGTCGCGGGCACAGTGGTCGGTAATAATGCCGAAAGTTTTGGGTTTTAACCATGCCGGGTTGGCGGGTTGAACGTATTCAGGAGCGGGTGATGCAAGCAAGTCGTTGGGCGCAGGTATGGATGATTTTCGGGTTACTTTGGTTTTTGTTGGCGATTGCTTTTGCCCCGACCAATAAGATTTATCAACAGGGTTTGACACTGTTTCTGTGGTTGCCGGCGATGGTGTTTGCCTGGTCGGCCCGTGAGCGTCTCAAGGAAGTCTGGCGCGAACAGCGCTGGCTGTGCCTGATGGTCGCCGCGCTTGCCGTCTGGGGGGCGATCAGTCTGTTGTGGACCAACGCCCAAGACCCGTCGCGCGAGGCCAAGCGTCTGCTGTACATCGGCGTGTTCCTGCTGTTCTTCCCGGTGTTTGCGTGTGGTCGAACTGAAGGCGTCATTCGTGTGATGCAGTGGGGCGGCTTCGGGCTTGCCGTGTCGTCGCTGGTGGCGATCATCAAGTTCTATGGCTTTGAGCAGAATGCCTGGAATGCCCGCCTCGAAGGTTTAGGGCAGTTGTCCCACCCGATACTGGGCGCCTACGTGATTGGCCTGGCTGCGGTTTGGCTGTTGCACTGGTTGCCCCGTGGTCGTTGGATGCAAGTGGCGTGGGTGCTGTCTATCGGTTTTCTCGGGCTTTTCGTGGTGTTGAGCCAAAGCCGTGGTGCCGCACTGGCCTTGTTGCTGACTGTGGTGGCAATGCCCGCCTGGTGCCGTGACCGCCGTAGCACGGTGATTGCCATTGGCGCGGTCATCGCGGCGCTAGCGGTGTTCTTCGCCATGCAGTCCCTGATGCTGGCCCGTGGTGTGTCTTACCGCCCGCAGATCTTCATGGCCGCCGTGCAGATGATCAGCGAGCGCCCGTGGACCGGTCTGGGGCTGGGCGGGGACTACAAGGTATTTGCCGATAACCTCTTTTTTGATCACTCCCACAACCTGTTCACTCACGTGAGCATCGAGTTGGGCCTGCCGGGCCTGCTGCTGTGGAGCTGCCTGTGGTTCGGTGTGCTGTGGCAGGCCTGGAAGGCCCGCGACACGCTCTATGGCAAGGGCGTCATCGGCATGTGGGTGTTTTCGTTCCTGGCCATGCAGTTCGATGCCGCCAGCCTGACCGGCACGCCGCGGGCCGAGTGGTTTATCTCCTGGCTGCCGATTGCCATGTCCAGTGTTTTGGTCTGGGCTCGGGCCAAACCCGACGCGTGTGATAAAGTTCGCGTCCTACCCAACCAGTGAGCTCGACACATGAGTGACGCACCGCCCAAAGCGGACCAGGAATCCAGCCTGAAAATCTATTTCCGGTTGCTGGGCTATGTGAAACCGTACCTCGGCATGTTCCTGCTGAGTATCGTGGGCTTCGTGATCTTCGCTTCGACCCAGCCAATGCTTGCCGGGATTCTCAAGTACTTCGTCGATGGCTTGAGCAACCCCGATGTGGTGTTCCTGCCCAACATCCCGTTGTTCAAGGACCTGAAGTTGCTGATGGCCGTGCCGCTGCTGATCATCCTGATCGCCGCGTGGCAGGGGCTGGGGTCTTTCCTGGGCAACTACTACCTGGCCAAGGTTTCCCTGGGGCTGGTGCATGACCTGCGGGTCCAGCTGTTCAACAAGCTGCTGGTATTGCCTAACCGCTATTTCGATACCCACAACTCCGGGCACCTGATTTCCCGTATCACCTTCAACGTGACCATGGTCACCGGTGCGGCCACCGATGCAATCAAGGTGGTGATCCGCGAAGGCCTGACGGTGGTGTTCCTGTTCGGCTACCTGCTGTGGATGAACTGGAAGCTGACCTTGGTAATGCTGGCAATCCTGCCGCTGATCGCGATCATGGTCGGCAGCACCAGCAAGAAATTCCGCAAGCAGAGCAAGAAAATCCAGGTGGCAATGGGCGACGTTACCCATGTCGCCTCCGAGACCATCCAGGGCTACCGCGTGGTACGCAGCTTCGGTGGCGAAGGCTACGAGGAGCGTCGATTTGCCGCTGCCAGCCAGGGCAATACCGACAAGCAACTGCGCATGAACAAGACCGGTGCGGTCTATACGCCGATGCTGCAACTGGTGATCTACACGGCCATGGCCGCGTTGATGTTCCTGGTGCTGCTGTTGCGCGGTGAAGCCACCGCAGGTGACCTGGTGGCCTACATTACGGCTGCGGGCCTGCTGCCCAAGCCGATTCGCCAGCTGTCGGAAGTCAGCTCGACCATCCAGAAGGGCGTGGCCGGTGCCGAGAGTATCTTCGAACAGCTGGATGAAGAGCCCGAAGTCGACAGCGGCACTGTGGAGCGCGATCGCGTCAGCGGTCGCCTGGACGTGCGCAACCTGAGCTTCACCTACCCGGGTACGGAGCGTGAGGTGCTCAAGAACATCAGTTTCAGCGCAGCCCCCGGGCAGATGATCGCCCTGGTCGGGCGTTCGGGCAGCGGCAAGTCGACCCTGGCCAGCCTGATCCCGCGTTTCTACCATCACGAAACCGGGGAAATCCTGTTGGACGAGGTCGAGATCGAAGACTACCGCCTGCGTAACCTGCGTCGTCACGTGGCCCAGGTGACCCAGCATGTGACCTTGTTCAACGACACCGTGGCCAACAACATCGCTTACGGCGACCTCGCGGATGCACCGCGTGCCGACATCGAGAAAGCCGCCGCCGACGCCTACGCCATGGACTTCATCTCCGAGCTGCCAAAAGGCCTGGACACCGAAGTCGGTGAAAACGGCGTGCTGCTTTCCGGTGGTCAACGTCAGCGCCTGGCGATCGCCCGGGCCCTGCTGAAAAATGCCCCGCTGCTGATCCTCGATGAGGCGACTTCGGCCCTGGACACCGAGTCCGAGCGGCATATCCAGGCCGCGCTGGACAAGGTCATGAAAGGTCGCACCACCTTGGTGATTGCGCACCGCTTGTCCACCATCGAGAAAGCCGACCTGATTCTGGTGATGGACCACGGTGAAATTGTCGAACGCGGGACACATCTCGAACTGCTGGCCATGGGCGGCTACTACTCGCGCCTGCACGCCATGGGGCTGGACGAGCCGGTCACGGCGAACATCACCTGACCAGCCGGGGCGCGCAATGCGCCCCGGTGTTTGTATCGGGCCCGTTACAGGGCTTGACCAAAGCCAAATAATCCAGCGCCCATCGTTTGTTATGTTGGCCTTCTCGATTCGAATGACGAACGAGAGGGCTAACCTTCTTACGTGAGTATTGGAATGTTGCAACGTCTACTGTGGAAACTGCTTCCCAAACACCAGAGGGTGTTTCTGCTGGGGCGTTTGTCGGTGGTGGATCGCCAGGCGGTGAACAAATCCCTGTCTGGGGTGGCAACGCTTAACCCAGCTTTCGAACGACACCAGTGCGTGTTTATCCATGTGCCCAAATGCGCCGGCAGCAGCGTGTGTTCGGCACTTCTCGATGGGCGCTGGCCGGGGCATTTGCCGTATTACTGGTATGAGCAGCAATTTCCCCAGCACTGCGAGCGCAGCTTCAAATTTGCTTTCGTACGTGACCCGCTGGAGCGTGCCTACTCGGCCTATACCTATTTGCGCGGCAACGCCATGGGCCCTCGCGACCTGCAAGCCCAGGCGCTGGTTTCCAGCTACCGTGACTTCGACCATTTCGTTGCCGGCTGGCTGCACCCGGACAACCTGCGACGCCAATTGCACTTCGCTCCCCAGACGGACTTCCTGGTCGATCACATGGGCCAGATGGCCATGGAATTTCTCGGGCGCCAGGAGTCTTTGCAGCAAGACTTCCAGCACCTGTGCGAACGCCTCGGCGTGGACTCATCCCTGCCACATCTGAATGTTTCACTGGGGCGTCGCCACGAACCGGTCAGGGACTTTTGCTCCTCGCGTACGCGCCGTCTGGTCAGGCGTGCCTATCAACGTGATTACGAGGTGTTGGGTTATGAATAGCCAGTTGCTGACCGGCGGTTGCGGCGCCATCCGCCCCTTTGCCCTGTCCTTGTCGGCGACCGCACGGGCGGCGCTTAAGCACCAGCAGCCTTGCTGCGTATGGCTGACGGGGCTGTCCGGGTCCGGCAAATCGACCCTGGCCAATGCCCTGGAAGTGCAACTCAACGAGCAGGGGCGGCACACCTTCGTGCTTGATGGCGATAACTTGCGCGCGGGGCTGTGCAATGACCTGGGCATGAGCGATGCGGCGCGCAAAGAAAACATCCGGCGTATCGGCGAAGTGGCGCGGCTGATGGTGGACGCAGGTTTGATTGTCATTGTTTCGGCGATCTCGCCATTCAGTGTCGATCGGGCGACCGCCAGGGCTCTGTTCGGGCCGGAGCAATTCTTTGAGATTTACATCAGCACACCCTTTGACGTGTGTGCCCAGCGCGATCCCAAGGGCTTGTACCGCGCGGCACTGGACGGGCGCATCAAGGCGTTCACCGGCTTGGACAGCCCCTATGAGGTGCCGCTTGCGGCCGACTGCGAAATCAATACCGATGAGGTCGAGCTGGCCGAAGCCGTGGCGCAGATCCTGGCGG
Organism: Pseudomonas sp. B14(2022); assembly: GCF_012030485.1. Taxonomy (NCBI): domain Bacteria; kingdom Pseudomonadati; phylum Pseudomonadota; class Gammaproteobacteria; order Pseudomonadales; family Pseudomonadaceae; genus Pseudomonas; species Pseudomonas sp. B14(2022). The sequence continues at coordinate 132,219 of NZ_JAAUVM010000006.1, read as the reverse complement.
TTTTGTTTAAAAAATGATCAGTTTTTGTGCCTGATGCATCGCGGATAAAGCTCTCGAACTAGGCGGCGCTCACCCTGTGCTAATATCGCGCCCCTGTTCATTTTGTATGTGGGTTGCTCCATGAAGTTGTCCATGCCGCGATTCGATCAAGCCCCTGTCTTGGTGGTCGGCGATGTCATGCTCGACCGTTACTGGCATGGCGGTACCTCACGGATTTCCCCTGAGGCGCCGGTACCGGTAGTCAAGGTCGAGCAAATCGAAGACCGTCCAGGTGGCGCTGCCAACGTTGCCCTCAATATTGCCGCACTCGGCGCCCCGGCCTCCCTGGTCGGTGTGACCGGCGACGACGAAGCCGCCGACAGCCTGGCCAACAGCCTGCGCGGTGCCGGTGTGCGCGCGGTGTTCCAGCGCATTGCCCACCAGCCGACCATCGTCAAGCTGCGGGTCATGAGCCGTCACCAGCAATTGCTGCGTATCGATTTTGAAGAACCCTTCGCCACCGACGCCCTGGCCCTCAGCGGCCAGGTCGACGAACTGCTCGAAGGTATCAAGGTGCTGGTGTTGTCCGACTACGGCAAAGGCGCCCTGAAGAACCACCAGGAACTGATCCAGGCCGCCAAGGCGCGGAACATTCCGGTACTGGCCGATCCCAAGGGCAAGGACTTCTCGATTTATCGTGGAGCCAGCCTGATCACGCCCAATCTCAGCGAGTTCGAAGCCATCGTCGGCGGCTGCGCCGATGAGCACGAACTGGTGACCAAAGGCGCGGCGCTCATGGCCGATCTCGACCTGGGCGCCTTGCTGGTGACCCGTGGGGAGCACGGCATGACCCTGCTGCGCCCGGGCCACCCGGCGATGCACCTGCCGGCGCGTGCCCGTGAAGTGTTCGACGTCACCGGCGCCGGTGACACCGTGATTTCCACTCTGGCCGCCTCCATTGCGGCCGGCGAGGAGCTGCCCCACGCCGTGGCCCTGGCCAACCTGGCGGCGGGCATTGTGGTCGGCAAGCTGGGTACGGCCGCGATCAGCGCGCCTGAACTGCGCCGTGCCATCCAGCGCTCCGAAGGTTCGGAACGTGGTGTTCTGAGCATCGAGCAATTGCTGCTGGCGATTGACGATGCCCGTGCCCACAACGAGAGCATTGTGTTCACCAACGGCTGCTTTGACATCCTGCACGCCGGCCATGTGACCTACCTGGAACAGGCTCGCGCCCAAGGTGATCGACTGATCGTCGCGGTCAACGATGACGCGTCGGTCAGTCGCCTGAAAGGCCCTGGCCGTCCGATCAACAGCGTCGACCGACGCATGGCGGTATTGGCGGGGTTGGGCGCGGTGGACTGGGTGATCAGCTTCCCTGAAGCAACCCCGGAAAACCTGCTGGCCCAGGTCAAGCCGGACGTGCTGGTCAAGGGCGGCGACTACTCCGTCGACCAGGTGGTCGGCGCCGACATCGTCAGCGCCTACGGCGGTAAGGTCAAAGTGCTGGGCCTGGTCGAGAACAGCTCGACCACCGCCATTGTCGAGAAGATCCGCAACAATGAGTAAGGCTGATCCGCTGGTCCTGATCACCGGTGGCGCGGGCTTTATTGGCTCGCACCTGGTCGATGCGCTGCTTGCCAAGGGCTACGCGGTGCGTGTGCTGGATAACCTGTCCACAGGCAAGCGCAGCAACCTGCCGCTGGACAACCTGCGCGTCGAGCTGCTTGAGGGAGATGTCGCCGATGCCGGGCTGGTGGCGCGTGCCGCTGTCGGTGCCACAGCGGTGGTGCATCTGGCGGCGGTGGCCTCCGTGCAGGCTTCGGTGGATGATCCGGTCAGCACGCACCAGAGCAATTTCGTCGGCACCTTGAATGTCTGTGAAGCGATGCGCCAGGCGGGCGTGAAGCGTGTGGTGTTCGCTTCCAGCGCCGCGGTATATGGCAACAACGGCGAAGGCGCTTCGATTGACGAAGAGACCACCAAGGCGCCGTTGACGCCCTATGCGTCCGACAAGTTGGCCGGCGAGCATTACTTCGACTTCTACCGCCGCCAGCACGGCCTGGAACCGGTGATCTTCCGCTTCTTCAATATCTTCGGGCCACGCCAGGACCCGTCATCGCCGTATTCCGGCGTGATCAGTATCTTCTGCGAGCGTGCACAACAGGGTAGGCCGATCGCCGTATTCGGCGATGGCGAGCAGACCCGCGACTTCATGTATGTGGAAGACCTGGTGGACGTGCTGGTGCAGGCCATCGAAGCACCGGAGCCGCCTTTGGGTGCGATCAACGTCGGCTGGAACCGCACGACTACCCTCAAGCAGGTGCTGCAGGCACTGGAAGAGGCAATTGGTACGTTGCCCGCCGTGACATATGGGCCGGCACGCTCGGGAGACATTCGGCATTCGCGGGCGAATAACCAGCGTTTGCTGACCAGCTTCAAGTTGCCTGAGCCAACACCGCTGGCGGTTGGCCTGGCGCGGTTGCTCAAAGGCTGACTGTTCACCTGTAGGAGCCAGCCCTTAGCGGCTGGCTTTTTTCTTCGGCACGATCTTGCGCAGCATCTGGCGCGCCTTGCCGGTCAGGCGCTTCAATTTCGAGTCTTTCTCAGGCTCCGCCAGGCCTTGCTGCCGGACCCAATCCTTCCAGCGAATGCGCTCATCGCGGACCAGCCAGCCTTCCTGCTGGGCAAAGCTTTCCGCCAGGTACAAGCCCCGTGTACTGGCCGGGTAAAGTTGGTCCTTCTTGACGGTGTACAACTCGGCGAGCGGCTGGCCATCTTTCAGCGGCATCAGGTACAGGTCCGGACGCTGGCGGTCCAGGCGTGCCACCAGTTGGTCGCCTTCCAGGCGCTCATCCACATGGAACAGGCTCAGGGATTTGGCTTCCTTCGGCACTTCCAGGCGCAAGTCATAAATCAGTTGCAGCGACGCGGTCGGCACATGCACATAGGCCCGTGGGCGCTCGATCAGTTGGGTGGTCGCGCAACGTACCGGGCGTGCGGCGCCAGACAAAGGGCTCAAGCGAAACGGCAAGGCTTCACGGTAATGCAGCGCGGCGGAGTAGGGGGCCGGCAGCCAAGTGTCGTTGAAGCGCCCGCTGAGCCAGCCTTCCGGCGTTTCCAGCAGGCATTCCTCGGCGATCTCCTGGATGGCGGTGTGCAGCGGCAGGTTCAGTTCGTGAGCGGGGACGTAGCCGGAGATCAGCTTGAGCACCACATCGCCACGGTCCTGGCGACGTTGGCGCACCAGCACCCAGTAATCCTTGTTTTGCCAGTGCAGGGTCAGTCGTACCGACACTCCCAGGTTTGCCAGCTCCAGCGCGAAACGCTCGGCATCCGGCACGTCTACCGGCTTGCGCCGCTGCAGGGTCTGGGCGAAGTTGAGCGGCATGCCCACGCTCTGGTAGCTCAGGCCTTCGGGGGTGGCTTCGACGTGCAGCGGCAGTGTTTTGAAGTTGTTGGGGTTTTTTCTTATGAGCGTTCGCGGCATGTCGGCTCCTTCTTGCGACGGGGTCGGCCGCGTCGGCGGCATCAGAGTTGACGAATGACCTTGGCAGCGGTCGCCACGTTATGGGCCAGGTGCAGCGGATTAATGGTCCCGACAATAGCACTGGCGACGCCCGTTTGCGCAAACAACAGCATGAAACTGGCATGTATTGGATCCACTCCCGGCTCCAGGCACACGTGGCCGCTGGCCAGGGCCTTTTTGACCAGAATGCCCTTGCCATGGGTCGCCGCATAATCAATGACGGCTTTTTCCGCCTGTTCGTTCAGATTGTAGGTGACCATCGCGCAATCACCTTGTTCCAGAGCCTTCACGCCGCCTTCGACGGTTTTGCCGGAGAAGCCGAAACCGCGAATCTTACCCTCTTGCTTCAACTGCGCCAGGGTCTGGTAAACCTCACAGTCGTTGAGGATGTGCAGGTCGTTGCCGTCGGAGTGCACCAGCACCAGATCGATAAAATCCGTTTCAAGTCGTTTCAAGCTGCGCTCAATGGACAGGCGGGTATGGGTTGCGCTGAAATCGTGGCGCGACAGGCCCTCTTCGAACTCTTCACCGACCTTGCTGACAATCACCCAGTCCTTGCGCTGGCCGCGCAACAGCGGCCCCAGGCGTTCTTCACTGCGGCCATAGGCCGGTGCGGTATCGATCAGGTTGATACCCAGCTGGCGCGCCTGGCGCAGCAACATCCGAGCTTCGTCATCATCGGGGATGGTGAAACCGCTGGGGTATTTCACACCCTGGTCGCGGCCCAGCTTGACGGTGCCCAGGCCGAGTGGCGATACCACCAGGCCGGTGCTGCCCAGCGGGCGGTGCAGGTCGTGCAAGGTCGGCAGGCTCATGGCAACAGTTGCTCCCAGGCTGGTACGCCGATGGCGGGTTTTGGCAGGGCGGGCAAAGGCTCCATTGCGCTTGGGTGGATACCGTCGCGTTCGAGACTGTTGATCACTCGATCGGCGAAATCCGGCGCCAGCGCCAGCTTGGTCGGCCAGCCCACCAGCAGGCGGCCCTCTTCGGCGACAAAGGCATTGTCGGGACGGCTCAGGCCCGATTGCAGAGGCTCGGCACGGTCGACGCGCAGCGTAGCCCACCGGGTCTGGCTCATATCGATCCAGGGCAGCAGTTGCGCCAGTTCTTTCCGGGCGGTGGCGATCTGTTCTTCGGACGTGCGTGCCACGCCGTCCGCCTCGGCAATGTCGCCGCCCATGTACCACACCCAGTTGCCATCGGCAGCAGGGTGCGTGGTGACGGTGAGGCGCGGCTTGGTACCGCCGCCCAGGCAGTGTGCGTACAGCGGCTTCAAACCCGGGCCCTTGGCGATGACCATATGCAGCGGGCGCTTTTGCATGGCGGGCTGGCTCAGGCCCAGGGCGGCGAGCAGCTCGGCGGTACCGCCGCCTGCGCTCAAGACGATGCGCTGGGCGCGGATCTCGCGGCCATCGACCTTCAAGCCCACCAGGGTGTCGCCTTCGCGCAGGGGTTCTATGCGCTGCCCGGCGAGCAAGCCGTCACCGGCCAGTTGCGCCAGGCGCTCGATCATGCTGGGTACGTCCACCACCAGTTCGGCCAGTCGATAGACCTTGCCCTTGAAGCCACGGTCTTGCAGCGCCGGGGGCAGGTCGTCGCCCTTGACCTGATCGACACGGCCGCGCACGGCCTTGCTGGCAAAAAAACTGGTGAGGTTGCCGGCGATCGTGCCAGGGGACCACAGGTAATGGGCCTGCGAGAGTACACGCACGCCGGACAGGTCCAGTTCACCGTCACCGGCCAGGGCTTCACGCCAGCGGCGCGGCATATCGGCAATCGCTTCGGAGGCGCCGGTGAGAGCGCCGTGCAGGGCGTATTTGGCACCGCCGTGGATAATCCCCTGGGATTTCACGCTTTGCCCGCCACCCAGGGTGGCGCTTTCCACCACTACCGTGGAAAAGCCCTGGCGGCGCAGGCGCGCATTCAGCCAGAGGCCGGCAACCCCGGCGCCGACAATCAATACGTCGGTGGAAATAACGGATGGCATGGGCGACCTCATTTTTAAACAAGGCCGCAAGTATACATTCTCACGCCATGCACACCGTAGGCGCTGTCGAGCTTTGGCGCGACTGCGAATGTTGGGTTCACTTGAGTCTCAAGTGAACACTCAATGCCCGGCGGTTTTCGAGAACAGCTGGATGACCACCACGCCCAGCACAATCAGACCCATGCCCAGCATTGCCGGGAGGTCCAGCTTCTGCCCGTAGATGAACAGCGCGGCAATGCTCACCATCACGATGCCCATCCCCGCCCATACCGCATAGGCCACGCCGACCGGCACGGTACGCACCACCAGGGTCAGCATCCAGAACGCCACGCCATAGCCGACGATCACCAGCAACAGAGGGATAGGAGTGCTCCAGCCCTTGATGGCTTTCATGGAAACGGTGGCGATCACTTCCGAGCAGATGGCGATGGCCAGGTAGCAGTAAGCGGCGTTCATGGGTGAGTCCTCGGTGTAAAGCAATCTGATAAGGCCGGCATTCTAGAGTTTTATCAGATGGGGTAAAGTCATTACCTATCCGAAATTAAGATGGGTTGTGGGATGAGCATGCAATGGAACCTGGAGCAGATGCGTTTGTTTGTCAGCGTCGCCGAGCAGCGTTCGTTTTCAGCGGTAGCGCGTGGGCAGCGCAAGGCGCAATCGGCAGTCAGCAACGCGATTGCGATGCTGGAGACGGACCTCGGCGTGAGCCTGTTCGACCGTAGCAGCGGCCGCCAGCCCAGCCTGACCGAAGCCGGCAGCGTGTTGCTGGAGGAGGCGCGCGAAGTGCTGCGCCAGTGTGAGCGGCTCAATGGCCGGGCACTGTCACTGACCCGCGGTGAAGAAGCCTGCCTGCGCCTGGCCCAGGATGAAGCCATGCTGTTCCAGCCGGTGCTCGACAGTCTTGAGGCATTGGCGGGGCAGTACCCGCTGCTGGAAGTACAGCTGTCCAGCGCCGCCCAGGGCGATGTGGCGCGCAAGTTGGTGGAGCGCCAGGCCGACCTGGGTCTGCTGTTCTATCACGACCAGATCCCCGAGGCTCTGGAGCGGCGGGTGGTGGGCAGCGTGGAGATGGTCACCGTGTGCGGCGTGAACCACCCGTTGGCCAAGGAGAAGTACGTGACGTGCCAGCACCTGGCCCAGTTTCGCCAGTTGTTGATGTCGACTCAGACCAGCGTCTACCCCGGCAGCGAAGCGGCCAGCCCACTGGTGTGGCGCGCCGACAGTTTCTACGTGCTGGCCGAATGGCTGATGAGTGGCCTGGGCTGGGCGTGGTTGCCACGGCATATCGTGCAGTACCCCACCTATCAACAACAAATGGTGGAATTGGACAGCGAATGGACGCCGCCGGCCCTGGTGGTGGAGCTGGTATGGCGGCGCGACGAGCACCTCGGCCCCGCCGCGCGCTTTCTCGCCAAACGTTTTGCTGAGTGCTTGCAGGCGATCGACTGAAAAAGCCGATAAACTCCGCCGCCATGAATAGAACTCTCTACAGCTGTCTGTTTTACCTGGCGCTGCCGTTGGTGGCCTTACGTCTATGGTTGCGCGCACGCAAGGCGCCGGCCTATGCCCGGCGCGTCGGCGAGCGGTTTTCCTATGGCTTGCCGGTGATGCAACCGGGCGGGATCTGGGTGCACGCGGTGTCGGTGGGCGAAAGCATTGCCGCGGCGCCGATGATCCGCGGCTTGTTGGCGCGTTATCCAGACCTGCCGGTCACCGTCACCTGCATGACGCCCACCGGTTCCGAGCGCATCCAGGCGTTGTTCGCCAACGAGCCGCGCATCCAGCATTGCTACCTGCCGTACGATTTGCCCTGTGCGGCCAAGCGTTTTCTTGATCGTGTACAGCCCAGGCTGGCGGTGATCATGGAGACCGAGTTGTGGCCCAACCATATCCACGCCTGCGCCCAGCGCGGTATTCCGGTGGCCTTGGCCAATGCGCGGCTGTCAGCGCGTTCGGCCAAGGGCTACGCACGGTTTTCCAAACTCACGGCGCCGATGCTGGCGCAAATGAGCCTGTTCGCGGTACAGACCGAGACCGAGGCCCAGCGTTTCCTGAGCCTGGGTGCGCGCCCGGAAACCGTCGAGGTTACCGGCTCGATCAAGTTCGACCTGACCATCGACCCCGAGCTGCCGGTGCGCGCCGCCGCCCTGCGCGAACAATGGGGCGCCGCTGAGCGTCCGGTGTGGATCGCTGCCAGTACCCACGAAGGCGAAGATGAAGTGGTGCTCGCGGCCCACCGCCAACTGCTCGAAAGCTACCCCAACGCGTTGCTGATCCTGGTGCCGCGTCATCAAGAGCGCTTCGGCCCGATGTTCGAGCTGTGTACGCAACAAGGGTTTACCACGGTGCGTCGCTCAAGTGGCGAGGCCGTTACCGCACAAACGTCGGTGTTGCTCGGCGATACCATGGGCGAACTGCTGTTTCTCTATGCCTTGGCCGACAGCGCCTTTGTCGGCGGCAGCCTGGTGGCGACCGGTGGGCATAACCCGTTGGAACCGGCGGCGCTGGCCAAGCCGGTAATGATGGGCCCCCACGTGTTCAACTTCCTCGACATCACCGCGATGATGCGCGAAGCGGGTGCGTTGCGAGAGGTGGAGGACGCAGAAGGGTTGGCCGAGGCCGTACGACAGCTGTTCGAGCTGCCGCAGGATGCACGCCGGATGGCGCAGGCGGGGCTCAAGGTGATGCAGGCTAATCAGGGGGCGCTTAAGCGCTTGCTGGATGGCTTGGGCCGATTGATCTCTCACTGACCCAACACCGATCCAAATGTGGAGTGTTCAATAGCCCGGGCGGGCCTTGAGTTGCTCGGCGGCCGCCTTGGCCAGGTCCGGTGGCAGAAAGTCACGATCCGGGTTGTAGTCCGCCTTGAGGTAACGCGTCAGGTCTTGCAGGTCCCCTGGGTTCAAGGTGCCCGCTGCCTGCTTCAAGCGCAGGTTATCGAGGATGTAGTCGTAGCGGCTGTTGTTGTAGTTGCGCACCGACGAGTACAGCTGGCGTTGTGAATCCAGCACATCGACGATATTGCGCGTCCCCACCTGATAACCGATTTCCGTGGCTTCTACCGCGCTCTGGTTGGAGATGATCGACTGGCGGCGCGCCTGTACCTGCTCCACATCGGTGTTCACCGCACGGTGCAGGTTGCGCGTATTTTCCACCACCTGACGGCGCAGGCCTTCGCGTTGCTGCTCGGTCTGGCCCAGGCGCGAGTACGACTCACGTACTTGCGAGCTGGTGAGGCCGCCGCTGTAGAGGGGGATGTTCAGGCGCAGGCCGATGGTGCGCTGCTCGACATCGCCACGATACGGCGTGCCAAAGGCATTCGGGTTGCTGAAGCCAAGGGCGTCGTTGTCACCTTTTTCGTACTGCGCGACGGCGTCCAGGGTCGGCGCGTGGCCGGCCTTGCGCTGCTTGAGGGTCTCTTCGGCGGCCGTGACGGCGTAGTTGCTGGCCAGCAGGTTCAGGTTCTGGCGGCCGGCCGTCTCGACCCAGGCCTTGGCGTCGTTGGGCAGCGGCGGCAACACCGGCAGCGTGTGGACAATGCCCTGGATCGAGTTGTACTGGCGGTTGGTCAGGGTAACCAGTGCTTCAAAGGCATCGTCCACCTGACGCTGGGCCAGGATCCGGTTCGCCCGTGCAGTGTCATAGCTGGCCTGGGATTGCAGCACATCGGTCTTGTCCGACAGGCCGACGTCGAAGCGCTCGTTGGATTGATCCAGCTGGCGCTTGAAGGCATTTTCCTCGGCCTTGGTGGAGGCCAGGTTGTCCTGGGCGCGCAGCACGGCAAAGTAGCTCTCGGCGCTTTGCAGGATCAGGTTCTGTTCAGTGGCCGAGAGTTGCAGCGCCGCCTGTTCATTGGTGGCCTCGGCGGCTTGCAGTTGGAACCAGCGATCGGCGCGGAACAGCGGCTGGCTCAGGGTCGCGCGCCAGGAGTGGGCGTCGCGGTTGGCAGTCGCCGCCGGTGTGTCGATCTGGGTGCGCACGTTATTGATGTCGGCACCGCCCGACAGGTTCGGCAGCAACCCCGCTCGAGCCTGGGGCACGACTTCTTTCTGCGCGCCGTATTGGGCGCGGGCGGCGGCCAGGTCGGCGTTGTTATCCACTGCTTCCTGATAGACGCTGACCAGGTCAGTTTTGGCGGACAAGGGCGCTTCAGCTGCCCAGACCATTCCGTTGGTCGCACAAGACACGGCGAGAGCCAGTGAAAGTTTGCGCAGCATGAGGCGATCCCTAGTGTGAATATTATGGTGATAATTTAGCGCTCAAGGCTACGGCTGGCCAATCCTGGCGTCAAGCAGTGAGGCGGCTCTCGAGTGTAGTGGCGAGATCCCCGGGCAACAATCCCGCAATCACGCCATTCATCACGCTGAATACACCGCTATTGGCAATTTGCCCGCGGCATGGTCTAGACTGGCCACGTTCTTGTCGGGGTGCCTTGTTGGAAGGCTGAGATCGGTAAATACCGGATCCCGTTGAACCTGATCAGGTTAACGCCTGCGTAGGGAACAAGATTTCTCGTCACCCGGCGAGTCCTCTTGTGCTTCGTCCGGGATGTTGTTCGACCTTCGAACAACCCTCGTGCACCAAGCACAGCACTGCTTCCAGTGCGTCCATCCGTCACAGGTTCGCTCCGACAGAAATCCACCGCCTGGATAGTTGGAGAGCCCGTGATGAGTACAAAATTAAAAAACACCGTGCACTTGAGTGAATCGGCCAAGGTCGACTCCGGTTCCGTACAGCCGTTTACCCGCTCGCAAAAAATCTACGTGCAAGGCACCCGCCCGGACATTCGCGTGCCGATGCGTGAAATCAGCCTCGACGTGACCCCAACCGACTTCGGCGGTGAAATCAACGCGCCCGTGGTGGTCTACGACACCTCCGGCCCCTACACCGACCCCAACGTCATCATCGACGTACGCAAAGGTCTGGGCGATGTACGCTCGCCGTGGATCGAAGTCCGTGGCGACACCGAACGCCTGAGTGGCCTCAGCTCGCATTTCGGCCAGCAACGTCTGAGCGATGCCGAACTGACCGCGCTGCGCTTCGCCCACGTGAAAAACCCGCGCCGCGCCAAGGCCGGCGCCAATGTCACGCAGATGCACTACGCGCGCAAAGGCATCATCACCGCCGAGATGGAGTACGTCGCCATCCGCGAAAACATGAAGCTGGAAGAAGCCCGCGCCAGTGGCCTGCTCGACCAGCAACACGCCGGCCACAGCTTCGGCGCCAGCGTGCCGAAAATCATCACCCCTGAATTCGTCCGTGAAGAAATCGCCCGTGGCCGCGCGATCATCCCGGCCAACATCAACCACACCGAACTTGAACCGATGATCATCGGCCGTAACTTCCTGGTGAAGATCAACGGCAACATCGGCAACAGCGCCCTGGGTTCGTCCATCGAAGAAGAAGTGGCGAAACTCACCTGGGGCATTCGCTGGGGCTCGGACACGGTGATGGATCTGTCCACCGGTAAGCACATCCACGAAACCCGTGAGTGGATCATCCGCAACTCGCCGGTGCCGATCGGTACCGTGCCGATCTACCAGGCCCTGGAAAAAGTCGGCGGCGCGGCCGAAGACCTGACCTGGGAGCTGTTCCGCGACACCCTGATCGAACAGGCCGAGCAGGGCGTCGACTATTTCACCATCCACGCCGGTGTGCTGCTGCGCTACGTGCCGCTGACCGCCAAGCGCGTGACCGGCATCGTGTCCCGTGGCGGTTCGATCATGGCCAAGTGGTGCCTGGCGCACCACAAAGAGAACTTCACCTACACGCATTTCGACGAAATCTGCGAAATCATGAAGGCCTATGACGTCAGCTTCTCCCTCGGCGACGGCTTGCGCCCGGGCTCGATTGCCGACGCCAACGACGCCGCGCAGTTCGGCGAGCTGGAAACCCTCGGCGAGCTGACCAAGACCGCCTGGAAGCACGACGTGCAAACCATGATCGAAGGCCCTGGCCACGTGCCGATGCAGTTGATCAAGGAGAACATGGACAAGCAGCTCGAATGCTGCGACGAAGCGCCGTTCTACACCCTCGGCCCGCTGACCACCGACATCGCGCCGGGCTATGACCACATTACCTCCGGCATCGGTGCGGCGATGATCGGCTGGTTCGGTTGCGCCATGCTCTGCTACGTCACACCCAAGGAGCACCTGGGCCTGCCGAACAAGGATGACGTGAAGACCGGGATCATCACCTACAAGATCGCCGCCCACGCGGCGGACTTGGCCAAGGGGCATCCGGGCGCGCAGATCCGCGATAACGCCTTGAGCAAGGCGCGCTTCGAGTTCCGTTGGGAAGACCAGTTCAACCTTGGCCTGGACCCGGACACCGCGCGTTCCTACCACGACGAAACCCTGCCGAAAGATTCGGCCAAGGTCGCGCACTTCTGCTCGATGTGCGGGCCGAAGTTCTGCTCGATGAAAATCACCCAGGAAGTGCGCGAGTACGCGGCCAACCAGCGCATTGAAGCCGTGGATGTGGATGTGGCCAAGGGCTTGGCGGAGCAGGCGGAGCGGTTCAAGCAGGAAGGCAGTCAGCTGTACAAGAAGGTCTGATCCAGAGACGGCGGTGCCTGTACCGCCGTCATCGGGGCGGTGCGACGACTCGACAAGCCCCCTCCCACATTTTGACTGAGGTATGCACAGTTTTTGTGTTCACAGCAGATCCAATGTGGGAGGGGGCTTGCCCCCGATAGCAATCTTTCAAACAAAAAATGCCCCTCAGAGATAACACCCTTGAGCATTCAACCCAGCACCTACTCCCCCGACATCGCGGTGCCTGCTGACAAGCGCGTCTTCGGCGCCCGCGACCTGTTCTCCCTGTGGTTCTCCCTCGGCATCGGCCTGATGGTCCTGCAAACCGGCGCCTTGCTCGCGCCGGGCCTGGGCTTGTCCGGTTCATTGCTGGCGATTTTCCTCGGCACCCTGGTCGGCGTGCTGTTGCTGGCTGCCGTCGGCGTGATCGGCAGCGACACCGGCCTGTCCGCCATGGCCGCCCTCAAGCTCAGCCTCGGAGCCAAGGGCGCGAGCCTGCCGGCGTTGCTGAACCTGCTGCAACTGATCGGCTGGGGCTCGTTTGAAATCATCGTGATGCGCGATGCCGCCAGCCTGTTGGGCGCGCGGGCGTTGAGCGACGGCAGCCTATTGGCCAGCCCGTTGTTGTGGACACTGTTCTTCGGTGGCCTGGCGACCTTGCTGGCGGTCAGCGGGCCATTGACGTTCGTACGGCAGATTCTGCGCAAATGGGGGATCTGGCTGCTGCTGGCGGCCTGCCTGTGGCTGACCTGGAACCTGTTCGCCAAGGCTGACCTCGGCGCACTCTGGGCTCGGGCCGGTGACGGTTCGATGCCCTTTGCAGTCGGCTTTGATATCGCCATCGCCATGCCGTTGTCGTGGCTGCCGCTGATTGCCGATTACTCCCGCTTCGGCAAGCGCGCCAAAAACGTATTCGGCGGCACCGCCCTTGGCTTCTTTATCGGTAATTTCTGGCTGATGAGCCTGGGCGTGGCCTACACCCTGGCGTTTGCGCCCAGCGGTGAAGTGAATGCGCTGCTGCTGGCACTGGCCGGGGCCGGCCTGGGGATTCCGCTGCTGCTGATCCTGTTGGACGAGTCGGAAAACGCCTTTGCCGATATTCACTCGGCGGCGGTGTCCAGCGGGATTCTATTGCGCTTGAAGGTCGAGCACCTGGCCCTGGCCATCGGTGTGATCTGCACCCTGATCGCCTGTTTTGCCCCGTTGGCGCAATACCAGAACTTCCTGCTGCTGATCGGCTCAGTGTTTGCGCCGTTGTTCGGCGTGGTGCTGGTGGATCATTTCATCCTGCGCCGTCGTGGCCAGGGTGTGATTGCCAGCCTGCGTTGGCCGGCACTGTTGGCCTGGCTGGGCGGTATCGGCACTTACCACCTGTTGGCCAACCTGTACCCGGATATCGGCGCAACCCTGCCGGCGCTGGCGCTGGCAGGGTTGTTGCAATTCATCCTGGGACGGGCCTTCAGCGGCGCGCGGGCACCAGCTCAGGCTTGAGGATGCCTTCCAGGCGCGAGTAGGGAATCTGCAACTCGACATGGCCCAGGGCGTACGGCGCGATGGTGCTGGTGGGGTACTTGAGGATCACGCCACCATAGGTCAGCGCCACATTCGGGGTTTTCTGGAACGGGTAGGTTTTCACGAACTCCGGTTCCAGGCTCAGGCGGGTGCTGATCAGCCAGCTGTTGTGCGCCACCTGGGCGGCTTTCCAGAACGCGTCTTCCTTGCCGGGCAGCAGCATGTCGCTCAGCCACAGGGCCTTTTGCTGCTGGCGCGAATAGTTGATGAACGCGCGGCCTGGCTCGCCGTGGGTGGCGCCCTGGTCCAGGTAGCTGGACAACTCGATGATTACCAAACCGTCATGCTGCTCCCGTACCTTGGCCTGCAAGTACATGCTGTTGCGTGGGGCTGCGGTGCTGAGGAATTGCTCGCGGTAAGACTCAAGGCTCGACGGCAGCGGGTCGCCCGCGTTGGTACGGGTCATTTCCAGCAGGCGTTGCTCGATCAAGGCATCCAGCTTGGGTTCCTTGGCAAAGTGCACGGTGTCGATATTCACCAGCGGGCAATCGCTGCTGGCGCAGCCTGGCTTGCTCTGCTCGGTGGCGTCGCGGGTGGCTTCCAGTGGAGTGCGATAGCTGGGTTGGAACAGGCTTTGGCAGGCGCCGAGGGTCAAGGCGATGCAGGCCACGGATGCGATTTTTAAAAGCGACATGGATGTCCTTCGTCTATCGATAAGAGCGAAATTTGTGGAGCTTCGACTACCGGCAGGGCAGTCAGTTCGCCACTAAGCTGATTGAGCGTGAGTTTGACCTCCTCCGTCTGGCCCGGCAACCGCAAAGGGGCTGCATCAATGGGCAGGAGCGCGTTAGGATGGCGCGAATTGCACCGGACATGATGAGGAAGGGTATGACGGACATTGCGAAATCGACGCCGAGTACGATCGAGATTGTTCAGCGCGACAATGCCTACAAGGGCTTCTACCAGCTCGATCGCGTGCAACTGCGTCATGAAAAGTTCGATGGCGGTATGAGCCGAGTGATCAATCGCGAAGTGTTCGTGCGCCATGACGCGGTATGCGTGTTGCCCTACGACCCGCAGCGCGATGAAGTGGTGCTGATCGAGCAGTTTCGCGTGGGCGCCATGGGCCGCAGCAATAACCCTTGGCTGGTGGAAATGGTCGCGGGGCTGATCGACAAGGACGAAGAACCGGAGGAGGTTGCACACCGCGAGGCCGAGGAGGAAGCTGGGCTGACGTTCTCCGCACTGTGGCCGATCACCAAGTATTTCCCGTCGCCCGGTGGCAGTACCGAATTTGTCCACTTGTACCTGGGCCGCTGTGACAGCACGGGGGCGGGTGGTGTCCATGGACTGGAAGAAGAAGCAGAGGACATCCGCGTTACGGTCTGGGCATTTGAAGACGCCCTGCAAGCCGTTCGCGATGGCAAAATTTCCAACGCAGCCAGCATTATCGCCCTGCAATGGCTTGCGCTTAATCGCGCGGAAGTGAGGGGGTTATGGCAGTAAAGGCACGGGAACGATATCGAGTCGACCTGATCGGGCTGCAAGCCGCCTGCGAGGCCAACTATGCGCGGCTGATGCGCCTGCTGCCCGACATGCGCCACGCCCCGGAGGCGCGGCGCATCGGCGTGACCCATGGCGACCAGATGCTGGGCGTGCTGGCCCTGGAAGTCATCGTCAATTGCCCGTACACCACCACCCTGCGCGTACGCCAGGAACACAGCCTGCCGTGGCTGCCGGTGCCGCAACTGGAAGTGCAGGTGTACCACGATGCGCGAATGGCCGAAGTGATCAGCGCCGAACATGCGCGGCGCTTTCGCAGCATCTATCCTTACCCGAATGTGTTCATGCACCAGCCCGATGAGAAAGCACAGCTCAATGTGTTCCTCGGTGAATGGTTGAGTCATTGCCTGGCCCTGGGCCATGAGTTCGAAGTCGTGCGATAGATGTGAACTGCGTCGGCTTCCTGGGTTTCCTCTTTGCGTTCTGCCCCAGCATAATCGCTCCAACTCTATATTCCTGTGATTGCCTTGGGAGAGCGCCTTGCCGAGCGTATCCACCTTGAACCCCGATGCGCCGGCGTTGCTGGTGCAGCTGTCCGACAGCCACCTGTTTGCCGAGGCCGACGGCACGCTGTTGGGTATGAACACCTGCGAGAGCCTGCAGCGGGTGATCGAATTGGTGCGCGCGCAGCAGCCTCGGATCGATTTGCTGCTGGCCACAGGAGATTTGTCCCAGGATGGCACGCTTGAGTCTTATCAACAGTTTCGCGATATGACCCGGCAAATCGATGCTCCGGCACGCTGGATTCCCGGCAACCACGACGAACCGCAGATCATGGCGCACGCTGCCGCGCACAGTGACCTGCTGGAGCCCGTAGTGGACGTCGGCAACTGGCGTATCACCCTGCTCGACTCCGCCGTGCCCGGCTCGGTGCCGGGCTACCTGCAGGATTCGCAGCTGCAATTGCTGGCTCAAGCCTTGAGCGAAGCTCCGAACCGCCATCATCTGGTGTGTTTCCACCATCACCCGGTGCCCATCGGCTGTGCGTGGATGGAACCTATCGGCTTGCGCAACCCCGATGCGTTGTTTGCCGTGCTGGACCGTTTTCCGCAGGTGAGGGCAGTGCTCTGGGGCCACGTGCACCAGGAGATCGACCGCGAGCGCAACGGCGTGCGCCTGCTGGCTTCGC
This sequence comes from Pseudomonas sp. B14(2022), assembly GCF_012030485.1. Classification (NCBI taxonomy): domain Bacteria; kingdom Pseudomonadati; phylum Pseudomonadota; class Gammaproteobacteria; order Pseudomonadales; family Pseudomonadaceae; genus Pseudomonas; species Pseudomonas sp. B14(2022). Next base: position 115,987 of record NZ_JAAUVM010000006.1, on the reverse strand, counting down.
CGTCCACCTGCATCCAGTTCGCGCCGGGCAGCGAGGATTTCAAGGTCAGCGAGCAAGCACCGGGCTATCGTTGGTTGCGTTTGCATGCCGACGGACGGCTGGAAACCGGGGTAGAGCGCCTGGTCGGCTTCGCGTTTACGGTGGATTACGGTAGCAACGGCTACTGAGATTTACCTGTAAACTGCGCCTCTTTGGCTGAAGCACGGAGAGCCCGGCATGTCCGCTTCGATCCTGTATATCCACGGTTTCAACAGCGCGCCTGCGTCCAACAAGGCCAGCCAACTGATCACCGTGATGGATGCCCTCGGCCTGGCCGATCAATTGCGCGTGCCGGCCCTGCATCACCATCCGCGTCAGGCAATTCCTCAATTGGAGGAAGCCATTGCCCAGTTGGGACGGCCGCTGCTAGTCGGCAGCTCGCTCGGCGGCTACTATGCAACCCATCTTGCTGAGCACCATGGCCTCAAGGCGTTGCTGGTCAACCCGGCGGTCAGCCCCCATCGGATGTTCGACGGTTACCTGGGAACCCAGAAGAACCTCTACACCGATGAAACCTGGGAATTGACCCACGACCACGTCACGGCGCTGGCCGAGCTGGAAGTACCGGCGCCCCAGGACGCCGCGCGTTACCAGGTGTGGTTGCAGACCGGCGATGAAACACTGGATTATCGCCTCGCCCAAGCGTATTACCGTGCCTGTGCCTTGCGCATCCAGGCCGGTGGCGACCATGGTTACCAGGGGTTCGCCCAGCAATTGCCGGCGTTGTTGAGTTTTGCCGGTATTGGCGCAGATCAGTATCAATCCTTCGATTTCTCGGCACTGTAATTGCCTTGGAAATCGCAGGTCACTTTTTAATCGAACGACTCACGACGAGACCCCATGGCCACTCCCAGCGCTAGCTCTTATAACGCCGACGCCATCGAAGTCCTCTCGGGCCTCGACCCGGTGCGCAAACGCCCCGGCATGTACACCGACACCAGTCGGCCGAACCACCTTGCCCAGGAAGTCATCGACAACAGCGTCGACGAAGCCTTGGCGGGGCACGCCAAGTCGGTGCACGTCATTCTTCACGCTGACCACTCCCTGGAAGTGTCCGACGATGGTCGCGGCATGCCGGTGGACATTCACCCGGAAGAGGGCGTGTCGGGCGTCGAGCTGATCCTCACCAAGCTGCACGCCGGCGGCAAGTTCTCCAACAAGAACTACCAGTTCTCCGGTGGCTTGCACGGTGTGGGTATTTCCGTGGTCAACGCCCTGTCCACGCTGGTACGGGTCAAGGTCAAGCGCGACGGCAACGAGTACGAGATGACCTTCGCCGATGGCTACAAAGCCACCGACCTGCAGGTGATCGGCACCGTTGGCAAACGCAACACCGGCACCAGCGTGTACTTCGCGCCGGACCCTAAATACTTCGACTCGCCGAAATTCTCCATCAGCCGCCTCAAGCACGTGCTCAAGGCCAAGGCCGTGTTGTGCCCGGGCCTGTTGGTGACCTTTGAAGACAAAGGCACTGGCGAAAAGGTCGAGTGGCACTACGAAGACGGTCTGCGTTCCTACCTTGAAGACTCCGTCAGTGATTTCGAACGCCTGCCCAACGAGCCGTTCTGCGGCAGCCTGGCCGGCAACAAGGAAGCCGTCGACTGGGCGCTGCTGTGGTTGCCCGAAGGCGGCGACAGCGTGCAGGAAAGCTACGTCAACCTGATCCCCACCGCCCAGGGCGGCACCCACGTCAACGGTTTGCGCCAGGGCTTGCTGGATGCCATGCGCGAATTCTGTGAATACCGCAGCCTGCTGCCGCGTGGCGTGAAGCTGGCGCCGGAAGACGTGTGGGAGCGCATTGCGTTCGTACTGTCGATGAAAATGCAGGAGCCGCAGTTCTCCGGCCAGACCAAGGAGCGCCTGTCGTCCCGCGAAGCGGCGGCATTTGTTTCCGGTGTGGTCAAGGATGCCTTCAGCCTGTGGCTCAACGAGCACCCGGAACTGGGCCTGGCCCTGGCGGAACTGGCAATCAACAACGCCGGCCGTCGCCTCAAGGCCAGCAAGAAAGTCGAGCGCAAGCGCATCACCCAGGGTCCGGCATTGCCCGGCAAGCTGGCCGATTGCGCCGGGCAGGACCCGATGCGCTCCGAACTGTTCCTGGTCGAAGGTGACTCCGCCGGTGGTTCCGCCAAGCAGGCGCGGGACAAGGAATTCCAGGCGATCCTGCCGTTGCGCGGCAAGATCCTCAATACCTGGGAAGTCGATGGCAGCGAAGTCCTTGCCAGTCAGGAAGTGCACAACATCGCGGTGGCCATCGGCGTCGACCCGGGCGCGGCGGACATGAGCCAGTTGCGCTACGGCAAGATCTGCATCCTCGCCGACGCCGACTCCGACGGCCTGCACATCGCGACCCTGCTGTGCGCGTTGTTCGTGCAGCACTTCCGCCCGTTGGTGGATGCCGGTCACGTCTACGTCGCCATGCCGCCGCTGTACCGTATCGACCTGGGCAAGGAGATTTTCTACGCCCTTGACGAAGCGGAGCGCGATGGCATCCTCGACCGCCTGGTCGCCGAGAAGAAACGCGGCAAGCCGCAGGTCACGCGATTCAAGGGCCTGGGTGAAATGAACCCGCCGCAACTGCGTGAAACCACCATGGACCCCAACACCCGGCGCCTGGTGCAGTTGACCCTGGAAGACTTCGCCGCTACCTCGGAAATGATGGACATGCTGCTGGCGAAGAAACGCGCACCGGACCGCAAGTCCTGGCTGGAATCCAAAGGCAACCTCGCCGAGGTTCTGGGCTGATGCGCACAGGTTTCGCCCTGGCGATCCTGATGTTGAGCGGGCTGGCAGCGACTCAGGTCGCCGCCGCGCCCGTGGCTGAGCTCAAGCTGGTGTCCGAACACCCGGTGGACGGCATGCGCGGCGGTAACCTGTCGGGCCTGGCGCAGTGTGGCAAGGAGTTGTGGACGGTTTCCGACCGCGATGACGACCAGATCTATCGTCTCGATACCCGTGCGCCGACCTGGCAAGCCGAAGCGGTAAGCATCGATGTACCGCCGGTGCCGGAATCCGGGCTGCCCTGGGGGCTGCGTTCGCGCACCAAGGCTGCGTCGTTCATTCGCGGCGGCGACCTGGATTTTGAAGGCATCACCTGCGATGCCGCCGGCAATCGCTATATTGTCAGCGAAGCCCATGCGGCGGTGCTGCAAGTGCCGGTGAACGGTGCGCCTGAATGGTTGAAGATCGCCCCGGGCATGGTGCGTGAAGCACGGGCCAGTGGCATGTTGCTGCACTTCAATGCGTTGTTCGAAGGCCTGGCAATCAACCCCGGGGGTAATCAGATCTGGCTGGCTGCGGAGCGTGAGCGGCGCGGCCTCATCTCCATCAAGCGTCCGCAAAGCCTGTGGGATTGCGATGGCCCTTGCGTATTGCTGAGCGAGGCCGGCCAGGAGATGCAGCCGGCCAAGTTCATCGGTGCCAAGGCGGTGTCCAAGGATTTCGCCGATCTGTCACTGTTCAACGGCAAGCTGTTTACCCTGGAACGCAATGCGTTCCAGATCTGCCGGCGCGATGCGGTCACGGCCAAGGTCGAGCTGTGCTGGTCGTTCGCTGACGAAACCCTGACGCCCGAGCGGCGTTACGCCCAGCCCTATGGCCTGGCCGAAGCCCTGGTGGTGGACGCAGACGGTGCCTGGCTGGGCATCGACAATAATTTCGGCCCCCGCGCCGATGGTGAAAAACGCCCCATGGTCTATCGTTTCGCCGCCCCCGCCGGCGGCTGGAGCGCCCAGCCATGAGCCGCTACTTTTTTGAATCGATCCGGTGCGGCGGCATTTCCGCTGCGCCTTACCAAACAATGATGAGGCCCGCATGAGTGACATCCTCGCAGACAGCTTAGATGGCGTAGAACGCCGGTCGCTGGCTGACTTCACCGAAAATGCCTACCTCAACTACTCCATGTACGTGATCATGGACCGTGCCTTGCCGCATATCGGCGACGGCCTCAAGCCCGTACAGCGGCGCATCATCTACGCCATGAGTGAGTTGGGCCTGGACGCCGACTCCAAGCACAAGAAGTCGGCGCGTACCGTCGGTGACGTGCTCGGTAAATTCCACCCCCACGGCGATTCGGCCTGCTACGAAGCCATGGTGCTGATGGCTCAGCCGTTCAGCTACCGCTACACCCTCGTCGATGGCCAGGGCAACTGGGGTGCGCCGGATGATCCCAAGTCCTTCGCGGCCATGCGTTACACCGAGGCGCGCCTGTCGCGCTATTCGGAAGTGTTGCTCAGCGAACTGGGCCAGGGTACCGCGAACTGGGGACCGAACTTCGACGGCACTCTCGACGAGCCGCTGGTGTTGCCCGCACGTTTGCCGAATATCCTGCTCAATGGCACCACCGGTATCGCGGTCGGTATGGCCACCGACGTACCGCCGCACAACCTGCGCGAAGTCGCCACCGCCTGCGTGCGCTTGCTGGATGAGCCCAAGGCCACGGTCGAGCAGCTTTGCGAGCATATCCAGGGCCCGGATTACCCGACCGAAGCGGAAATCATCACGCCGCGCGCCGACCTGCTGAAGATGTACGAAACCGGCAAGGGCTCGGTGCGCATGCGTGCCGTGTATCACATTGAAGACGGCGACATTATCGTCACCGCGCTGCCGCACCAGGTGTCCGGTGCCAAGGTGCTGGAGCAGATTGCTGCGCTGATGCAGGCCAAGCCATCGAAATTGCCCCAGGTCGCTGACTTGCGTGACGAGTCCGACCACGAAAACCCATGCCGCATCGTGATCATCCCGACCAACAGCCGGGTCGACCACGAAGTGCTGATGCAGCATCTGTTTGCCAGCACGGAGCTGGAGTCCAGCTACCGGGTCAACGTCAACATCATTGGCCTGGACGGTAAGCCGCAGCTGAAAAACCTGCGCAACCTGCTGGTCGAGTGGCTGGAGTTCCGGATACAAACCGTGCGTCGCCGCCTGCAGTTCCGCCTCGACAAGGTCGAACGCCGCCTGCACCTGTTGGACGGCTTGCTGATTGCCTACCTCAACCTGGATGAAGTGATCCACATCATCCGTACCGCCGAGCATCCGAAAGCCGAACTGATCGCGCGCTTCGAGCTGAGCGAGATCCAGGCCGACTACATCCTCGACACCCGCTTGCGTCAGTTGGCACGCCTGGAAGAAATGAAGCTGCGCGACGAGCAAGACGCGCTGCTCAAGGAACAAGCCAAGTTGCAGGCCCTGCTGGGCAGCGAAGCCAAGCTGAAGAAGCTGGTGCGCACCGAGTTGATCAAAGACGCCGAAACCTATGGTGACGACCGCCGTTCGCCAATCGTGCAGCGTGCCGAAGCCAAGGCGCTGACAGAGACCGAACTGCTGCCGAACGAGAAAATTACCGTCGTTCTGTCGGAAAAGGGTTGGGTTCGTTCAGCCAAAGGGCATGATATTGACGCCACTGGCCTGTCGTACAAGGCGGGTGATGGCTTCAAGACTGCCGCAGCCGGGCGTTCCAACCAGTTTGCGGTGTTTATTGACTCCACCGGGCGCAGTTATTCGGTTCCGGCCCATACCTTGCCCTCGGCGCGGGGGCAGGGCGAGCCGTTGACCGGTCGCCTGACGCCGCCACCTGGGGCGAATTTTGAATGTGTGCTGCTGCCGGATGACGATTCGCTGTATGTGATCGCTTCCGACGCGGGCTACGGGTTCGTGGTCAAGGGTGAAGACCTGCAGGCCAAGAACAAGGCGGGCAAGGCATTGTTGAGCCTGCCGAACAACGCCAAGGTCATCCTGCCGCGTCCGGTGGAAGACCGCGAAGGCAACTGGCTGGCGTCGGTGACCACCGAAGGGCGCTTGCTGGTGTTCAAGATCAGCGATCTGCCGCAGTTGGGCAAAGGCAAGGGCAACAAGATTATTGGTATTCCCGGCGAGCGGGTGGCCAGTCGCGAAGAGTACGTGACCGACATCGCAGTGATCCCGGAAGGTTCCACCCTGGTGCTCCAGGCCGGCAAGCGCACGTTGTCATTGCGCCCTGACGACCTCGAACACTACAAGGGCGAGCGTGGTCGTCGCGGTAATAAATTGCCTCGCGGCTTCCAGCGTGTGGATGCTTTGCTGGTGGAAACGCCGGTTTAAGGCGTATTAGAGCCCTCGATCTACGATTTAAAGCGTAGATCGACGCTTTGGCGCTGGAGTCATGGCGCATATTCACGGATGATATGGCCTTTCCAGCGCCGGCGTGGCCGAGCGTGTTTAGGTTATTTTTAGTATTACATTGTGGTTCGCCTTGTGGCAGCCACCTGGATGGGATGATGACTGCTCCACGCGTTCCTCTATTTTTGATGCTCGCTGGCCTTTTGGGGTTGGCGGGTTGCAGCACACACAAGCCTGTGTCGCTGTACCAGCTGGACAGCGGAAGTCCAGCTCAGCCAGCCCAAACCGCTGGCATGGCCGTTTTGCTCGGGCCGGTGGTCGTGGCCGACTACCTGCAACGCGAAACCCTGCTGCAACGTCAGAACGATGGAAGCCTGCAAGGTTCCACCGATGGTCGTTGGGCAGGCAGTTTGTCGTCTGACATCAGCCAGTTGATGTTGCGTCAGGTGGCCGGTCAGTTGGACAGCCAGCGTGTGGTCCTGGCGCCCGCGCCCACCGGCTTCAGCCCGGATGTGCAGGTCTTGCTGACCATTACCCGGCTTGATTCCGGTAAATCGCAACCGGCGATCCTCGATGCGCAATGGCGCTTGATCGACCGTCGCGGCCAGGTGCGTGATAACCGCATCGTGCACCTGCAGGAAGAGCACGCCGGCACCACCGCGTCCCAGGTTCAGGCCCAGGGCGTGCTGCTGCAGCAATTGGCGCAGCAGTTGTCGGTGGCCCTCAAGCCATTGGCCAACCAGCCGCCGATTGCCGAGGCGCCACGCAGGCAGGCTCCGGCCCAGGCCAAGCCGGCAGAACCGCAAAAGCCGAAGATGCCGATGGCTACGCCGATCCGTACGGATATGGAAGTGTTCAGGTTCTGATCTGAAAAAGCTCCAACAAAAAAGGCCCGCTGACTCAGCGGGCCTTCTTGTGTGTGGAGATATAAGTCACGGCGCAGATCAAGTGTGGGAGGGGGCTTGCCCCCGATAACGGTGGTTCAGTCAATGATGTGCTGACTGATACTCCGCAATCGGGGGCAAGCCCCCCTCCCACATGTTCTTCAGGGCTTTGCGCGGGTCTCATGCATTCGCGCCAACTGCCGCTCCAGCATCGAGGGATACGGCTCCATCAGCCTTTCCACGCAGCTTGCCCCCTCAGGGCTGGCAATTGGGCGGATACGCGCGCGCTGGCGGATCAGCGTGTCTTCACTGATCTTGCGCTCCACCAGCAGCAGGTTACGGCTGTGTTGGGACAAGGCCAGTGCGTCCTGGGCGTTTTCAGTCAACAGCAGGTCGATCTGGCTCATGCCGAACAGATCATCGCCCACGGTGAGGCCCAGTTGCAGTTGCAGGGTGATGCCGCTGTCGGCGACTTCGATCTGCAATTCATGGCCCAAGGCGCGCAGCAACTCACCGCAGCAAATCGCATTGGTCAGGTAATCTTCGCCGCTGTCTTCGCTGTGGAACAGCATCAGCGTGCTGCCGTCGTTCAGGGTGTGCAGTTCGCTCTGGTACAGCGAGGCGGCCTGGTCGAGGCAGTCACGGTAGCGCTCCAGCAGTTCGGTCAGGCGAGCACGGGGCAGGCGGCGCAATTGGTCCTGGGCACCCAGTTGTACGGCGAGCACAGCGCTGTACTGCGGCTCGCTGCTGCGTACCGGCGGCGCCTTGGGGGCGATTGCGGGGCTGTCGGCTGACGTATCGCGCAGGTCGGCGAAGGGGTCTTCATCGTCCAGGTCGTCTTCTTCGGCCTTGAAGGCATGACGCGGTGCAGGCTTGAGGCCCGCCACCGGCGGACGCTCGTCGAAGCCAGGGTCACGCAGGTTGCGCACCTCGAACTCTGGCTCGTCGTCGTAATCGGTGTCGTCGTATTCAGGCTCTGGCTCGACTTCGGGCACCACCGGTTCCGGGGCGAAGCTGGCGTGCAGCTGGCGGGCAAGGTCGCCGATTTCATCCTGGCGGTCGGTAGCCGGGGTGTGTTCGTCGATGTCCCGCAGCCAGATGCGCAGTTGCATGAGCGGCGTGGAGATATGCCGGCCCAGACGCAAGCTCAGGGCCAGGGCCAACGCCAGCAGGATGGCGCTGAGGATACCCATGCTTTGCAGGCTGATGGTCATCGGCTGCTGGAACTGCTGCATGTCGAGGCTGATACGCAGTTGGCCGGCCTTCACGTCCTGAAACGTGATATTGCTCTGGTACAGGCCTTCGGCTTCGCCCAGCAGGCCGTTTTTCGGGCGCTGCCCGGCTTCGGCCATGATGCGGTTGTCCACGCTGTAGATGGCGGCATGGGCCACGAGCGGGTTCTTTGTCAGGTTGTTGAGCAGCACGTTGAGGCTGAGGATGTCGTTGGACACCAGCAGCTCGGTCGCCGAGGTGGCGGTTTGCGTGGTCAGGCTCTCGCCCAGGGCGTCGGCTTGCTCGTGCATGGCCTGCTTGAATTGCAAACCCATCACGCAGGCGTAGATCACCAGGGCCAGGGCGACCAGGATCACGTTATGGCTGGCGATGCGTAATGCGATCGGTACACGGCGGTGGCGCAGTGCCCGGAAGATCAGCAGGAAGAAGTTGTCGGTTTTTACTGGCGTGGGCCGGTTCACTTGAGCTCGGCTCTTGGTCCGTGAAGTTGACGCGCAGTATAGCGACAGGCCCAAGACCGGCAAAGCGCTGGCTGTGCCCGATGGTCACTGAAAGTGGGTAGAATGCGGTTTTTTTCCAGCCTGGGGGTGCGCCTTGCGCGAAATTGTCCTGATTAACATCACTGGGGAAGACCGCCCGGGTCTTACCGCAGCCATTACCGGCGTTCTGGCCCAGGGTGGTGTGAACATTCTCGACATCGGCCAGGCGGTGATCCACGACACGCTGTCGTTCGGCATCCTGGTGGAAATTCCCAGCACCGAGCAGGCCTCGTCGGTGCTCAAGGACATCCTGTTTACGGCGTACAAGCTCGATCAGCAGGTGCGTTTCACCCCGGTATCCGAAGAGGATTACCAGCAGTGGGTGGCCGGCCAAGGCAAGAAGCGCCATATCGTGACGCTGCTGACCCGCAAGGTCACCGCCGAACAACTGCAGCGCGTCAGCTCCATTACCGCGCAATATGGTTTGAATATTGACCATATCGACCGTCTGTCGGGTCGCATGCCATTGGACACCCCGGCCGACAAGGGCAAGGGCTGCATCGAGTTCTCCGTGCGTGGTGAGCCGGCCGACCCGCAGGCCCTGCGCGCCGAATTCCTCAGCGTGGCCCAGGAACTGAATGTCGATATCGCCTTCCAGGAAGATTCGCTGTTCCGTCGTAACCGTCGCCTGGCGGTGTTTGACATGGACTCCACGCTGATCGAAGCCGAAGTCATCGACGAACTGGCCAAGGCGGCCGGCGTTGGCGAGCAGGTTTCCGCGATCACCGAGCGCGCCATGGCCGGGGAATTGGATTTCCGCGCCAGCTTCAAGGAACGCCTGGCCTTGCTCAAGGGCCTGGATGTGAGCGTGCTGGACTCCATCGGTGCGTCGCTGCGCCTGACCGAAGGCGCCGAAACCCTGTTCGCCGAACTCAAGCGCCTGGGCTACAAGACGGCGATCTTGTCGGGCGGCTTCACCTACTTCGCCAAGCAGTTGCAGGCCAAGCTGGGCATTGACTATGTGTTCGCCAACGAGCTGGAAGTGGTCGATGGCAAGGTGACCGGCGTCGCGGTCGAGCCGATTGTCGACGCGCAGCGCAAGGCGGATCTGCTGAAGGAATTGGCCCACAAGGAAGGTTTGCGTCTGGAACAGACCATTGCGGTCGGTGACGGCGCCAACGACTTGCCGATGCTGGCAATCGCCGGTTTGGGCGTGGCGTTCCGCGCCAAGCCATTGGTCAAGCAATCGGCCAAGCAGGCGATTTCGACCTTGGGGTTGGATGGCGTGCTGTATCTGCTGGGCTTTCGCGACCGCGACGGTCAGCTGTAACTGACTAAATGTGGGAGGGGGTTTGCCCCCGATGGCAGTGGTTCAGTCACTGATGTGTTGACTGATACCCCGCTATCGGGAGCAAGCCCCCTCCCACATTGGGTTCGGCGTCAGGCTTTAGGTAAAGCGATGCCTTGGCCCATCTGCACCGGCGAACCCGCCACCAGTTCCTCAGCCCACTTCACCTGATCCGGCCCGAACAGCACGATCGCAGTGGAGCCCAGCTTGAAGCGACCCAGCTCCGCACCCTTCTCCAGGTGAATCGGCGCGCGGGCGGCTTCGTCATAGCGGAAGGTTTTCAGCTCGCGCTTCGGCGGAGTCACCAGGCCGGCCCATACGGTTTCAATCGACGCGACAATCATCGCCCCCACCAATACCACCGCCATCGGGCCGCGTTCGGTGTCGAACAGGCAGACAACACGCTCGTTACGCGCAAACAATTCCGGCACGTTTTCGGCGGTGGTCTGGTTTACCGAGAAAATCCGCCCAGGCACGTAGACCATCTCACGCAGGGTACCGGCCAGTGGCATATGCACCCGGTGGTAGTCCTTCGGCGACAGGTAAATGGTGGCGAAATCGCCGCCCATGAACGGCGCAGCGACCGCGGCATCACCGCCCAACAGTTCCAGCACGCTGAAGCTGTGGCCTTTGGCCTGGAACACACGACCGTGCTCGATGGGGCCAAGCTGGCTGACTGCGCCATCGGCTGGGCTCAATACTGCGCCAGGGGTCTGGTCCAGTGGGCGGGCGCCGTCTTTCAGGGCGCGGGTGAAGAAGGCGTTGAAGTGCTCGTAAGCGGTCACGTCCTCCACCAGCGCCTGGGACATGTCCACTTCGTAGCGCTTGGCAAACCAGGTGGTGAAGGCATTCTTGAACCAGCGCACGCGGCACTCGGCGATGCAGCCGGCCAACCGCGACAGCAGGTGGTGCGGCAGCAGGTACTGGCTGAGGATAAACAACTGCTTTTTCATTGACTGTCCTTAAACCTTAAATCTCGACGGGGGTGTCGGGGTGGTTGCCCCATTCGCCCCAGGAACCGGCATAACCTTTGACTCGCGGATAACCGAGCGCCTTGGCCACCAGGTAGGTGAAGCCAGAGCGGTGATGAGTCTGGCAGTGGGTGATGATTTCTTTGTCTTTGGTCAGCCCGAGGCCTTCGAGAATCTGCGGCATGTCACGGCGGATGCGCAGGTTGCGCTCTTTGTCCATGCCGGCCGTCCATTCGAAGTTCACCGCGCCGGGGATATGGCCGCCTTTGGCCGCAAGCACCTTCTCGCCGGAATATTCCAGCGGGCCGCGCGCATCCCAGATCCCCAGGTCGGCAGCGCCGAGACGGCTTTGCAGGTATTCGCGGGTAGCGGTGGGGCCGTCGTGCAGCGTGAGACTGACCGGGCCGCCAGCCGGGGCGGGCACGTCGGTGGAGAGCGGGTGCTTGCCCTCCAGCCACGCCAGCAGGCCGCCGTCCAGGTAGTGGTATTTCTGGTGGCCGATCACGTCGAGCATCCAGATAAAACGCCCGGCCCAGCCACCGCCTTCGTCGTCATAGACGACGTAGGTAGCGTCGGGCGTGTGGCCCAGTTCGCCGAACAGTTTCTCAAGATCGGCCTTGCCGGGCAGCAGGCCGGGTGCCGGCGCCTGGCCCAGTTGGGTGCGCTTGGGGTCAACGAAATGCGCGCCGGGGATGTGCCCTTCGGCGTAGCGGGCGGCACTGGTGAGGTCCACCAGAATCAGGTGTTCGGCATCCAGTTGACCGAGCAGGTCACTGGATTCGATCACCAGCGGCAAGCCAGAGAAGTCAGGCATGTGAGGTCTCCTGGGCACAAATGTTGGCGATAAAGGACGGCGATTGTAGCGCAAGCATCAAGCGCTGCGGTTGGTAAAGCTGTGCAGGGCTTTCTCGATGCATTGGGCGGTTTTACCGAAGGCCTGCACGGTGGTTTCCGAGAACGGCCCGCCGCCTTGGTCGGCGACCATCACCATCACCACGCGCCCGTTGCAGCTCATGGAGCGCAACAACAGGTGCTCGCCGGTGAACAGGCGGCGCAGGATCGGCGGCAGCAGTGCCGAGAACTGGGCGTGGTTTTCCGGTGTGAGGCGCACCTGGGCGGACTTTTCCAGCAGGCGCTGCAGCAGCGTGCTGTTGACCACATCCAGGCTCAGGTTGGCGGCGTCCTTCGGCAGGCCGTCGGCCTGATGCACACGCAAGGTGCTCAGGGCACGATCGGCCATGAACAACAGGACGCGCTGCATGCCGCTGGCCACCAGGGCTTCCTTGGCGCACGTAGTCAAATGCATGGCGTTGGCAAAGCGGCTCGGCTCCACCAGCAGTTCGGTACAACGCTTGCGCCAGACGGCCAGGGCTTCGGCGGTGGGCGGTGGTGCGGGCAGCAGGCCGCGATGAATCTTGTGTACATGCCAGGGCCAGATCAGCGACAGCGCCGGGTGCCAGAGATCGGGCATCAAGGTGTCGCGGGCACTGGTGACGGCTTGCTGGTGCACCTGTTGCTGCACGTCGCTCAGGGGCTGTTGCAGGTACAGCGCGGAGAGGTATTGCCAGCGCTCGGTGTGGGGGCAGGTCCAGGATTCCTGGGCCGACATCGCCAGGCCGTTGGCCAGCAGCACCGTATTGGCCGGCTGATTCAGCCAGCGGCGCAGGTTGGGTTCGGCGTCGAGCAATTGCTGGTGGCGCAGGGGGTCGTCTTCGCGGGCGATATGCAGGGCCTTGACCAGCAAGCGCTGCTCGGTCCGCAGCAGGGTATACCCCTGGGACACCCAAATCGGCAGGTGCCAGGTCTCGGTCAGGCCGAGGCACAGGTCCAGCAGGCGCACGCCGAACAATGCCTGTTCGACCTTGCGTGCCGACTCGCCCTTGTGGATGACCCGCAGTTCCCACTCCTCCAAAAGCTTGGGGTAGGCAACGGCCATCGGCCACAGCGGTGAAAGAAACAGCAGGCTGCCCCAATGAATGTCCTGCCACAGCCGCGCCAGGCGGCTGCCGAACAATCCATTGGCTTGTTGCGAGGCGTGCTGGCTGACCAGCAACAACTGGCGCAGCGCTACGGGAATTTCATGGGCCGGCACCGACGGCAGGCGTGCCAGCAGTTCCTCGGCGCGTTTGAGGCCCAGACGGTTAAGCGCCACTTCGAGGTTTTCCGCCGGTGCTGTCAGGCTGCCATGGGTGTGACTGTTGGCCTCGCGCATGACGCTGAGTACGAGGGCCGGGCTGTTTTGCATCAGCTCGGCAATATCTCGCAACGAACTGCGGCTATCGCGGATGGCTTTGCATACGCGGTCATGGCTGGCCTGTGGAACAGGCAGCAGCACCTCGTCCAGGCGCTTGATCCAAGCGGCTAGAGAAGTAGGTTTTGCAGTTGGGACTGTCGTTTCATTAGCCATGATTGGGGCGCGATCATCACTTGCGGTCAACACACCCGGAGCGGGCCGAACTGGCTTTTCGCCTTAACGGGCTATAGTCTGGCGCAGTTTTGCCGATAAGAGGAACAAGAGTTTTTCAGTTCCCCCAAATATGTCCATGAACCCGACGGCGCAAGTACTCATCTCCTATGGCTAAAATTATCGGCATTATCGTCGTCTTCGCGAGCGTGCTCGGCGGCTACGTCCTGTCCCACGGTAAAATTGCGGCACTGATCCAGCCTTTCGAGGTGCTGATTATTGGTGGTGCGGCACTGGGTGCCTTTCTGCAGGCGAACCCCGGCTACATGACCATGCACGTGGTCAAGAAGTCGCTGGCAATGTTCGGTTCGCGTTTCACCCACACCTTCTACCTGGAAGTGTTGGGCCTGGTTTACGAGATCCTCAACAAGAGCCGCCGCGAAGGCATGATGGCCATCGAGGCCGATATCGAAGACGCTGCGGCCAGCCCGATTTTCGCCAAGTACCCGGCCGTGCTCAAGGATGAGCGCATGACCGCCTACATCTGCGATTACCTGCGCATCATGTCTTCCGGCAACATGGCCCCCCATGAGCTGGAAGGCCTGTTCGACATGGAATTGTTCAGCCTCAAGGAAGAGCTGGAGCATCCCTCCCATGCAGTCACCGGTATCGCCGACGGCATGCCCGGCTTCGGTATCGTCGCGGCGGTACTGGGTATCGTGGTGACCATGGCCTCCCTGGGCGAAGGTGATCAGGCGGCTATCGGCATGCACGTAGGTGCGGCGCTGGTGGGGACCTTCTTCGGTATTCTCGCGGCTTACGGCTTCTTCGGCCCGCTGGCGACCTCCCTGGCCCATGACGCCAAGGAAGAAATCAACCTGTACGAATCGATCAAGGCCAGCCTGGTGGCATCCGCTTCCGGCATGCCGCCATCGTTGGCGGTGGAGTTCGGTCGCAAGGTCCTGTACCCGAAGCATCGCCCAAGCTTCGCCGAGCTGGAACAAGCGGTTCGCGGTCGCTAAGCCATGGAAAACAACCAGCCGATAATCATCAAGCGCGTCAAGCGCTTCGCTGCGGGGCACCATGGCGGTGCCTGGAAAATCGCCTTCGCCGACTTTGCCACGGCGATGATGGCGTTCTTCCTGGTGCTGTGGCTGATGTCCACGGCCACGCCCGAACAGAAGATCGCCATCGCCGGCTACTTCAAAGACCCGATTGGCTTCTCGGAAAGCGGTACGCCGTTCGTGATCGACCTGGGCGGCTCGCCGCAACTGGCGCCTGAGCGCACCATCAACCCGGAAGTCAAAACCGAAGCGCCGCAGGAAAAAATCCCGATCGAGCGCGATACCGTCGAAGCCATGGCCGAGCAGGTCGAGCACGAACGCCTTGAACTGTTGCTGCAAGAGTTGCAGAACAAGGTCGAGGAAAACCCGCAACTGCTGAAGTTCAAGGATCAGATTTCGTTCGAGATCACTCCGGATGGCTTGCGCATCCAGATCACCGACGCCGCCAACCGGCCGATGTTCGACTCTGGCAGCGCACGCTTGAAACCGTACTTTGAGGACATCTTGTTGGCCATGGCCGACACCATCAAGGCGGTGCCGAACAAGATCAGCATCAGCGGCCACACCGATGCCAAGCCTTACTCGGGCCAGGGTGACTTTGGCAACTGGGAGCTTTCCGCCAACCGCGCCAACGCGGCGCGTCGTGCGCTGGTGGCCGGCAGCTATCCGGACCCGCAAGTGGCGCGGGTGGTGGGTTTTGCGTCCTCGCAACTGTTTGATGCGAAGGATCCGTTCAACCCGATCAACCGTCGCATCGATATCGTTGTGCTGACCAAGAAGGCTCAGCGTGCGATTGAAGGTGATCAGCCCGCGCCACCACCGG
The DNA here is from genome assembly GCF_012030485.1 of Pseudomonas sp. B14(2022). NCBI lineage: Bacteria > Pseudomonadati > Pseudomonadota > Gammaproteobacteria > Pseudomonadales > Pseudomonadaceae > Pseudomonas > Pseudomonas sp. B14(2022). The sequence continues at coordinate 100,646 of NZ_JAAUVM010000006.1, read as the reverse complement.
TCCCAACTCCGGGAGCGGGTGCGCCAGGTGAGGTGCCGGCCGACCCAAACGCCATTCCGCCCGGCCAGGAGCCATTGCCGGCCCATGAGCTGCGGCAGAAGCTGAACCTGTTTGATGAGGGTGGGGTGAAAGACCCTACGGTGCCTGGGACGGGTTCCTAAGTCACCTACAATAAGGCCGCGATGATCGCGGCCTTATTGTTTCGCAAGTTTAGTAACTACTTTCCGGCAAGCTCGCAATAATCGACCGATAGCTGTTCATGCGCTGCTGCTGCACGCGGCCATCTTCCAGCGCCTTGAGCAGGGCGCAGCCCGGCTCGCGATCGTGTTTGCAATCGCGGAAGCGGCAGGTGCCGATCAGGTCGTTGAATTCGATAAAGCCCGCTTCCACGTCGCTGCGGCTGACGTGGCCGAGGCCGAATTCACGGATACCCGGGGAGTCGATCAACTCACCGCCGCCCGGGAAGTGGAACAGCCGCGCCGTGGTGGTGGTGTGGGTGCCCTGGCCGGACAGCTCCGACAGCGGCCCCACGCGGGTATCGACTTCCGGCAGCAGGCTGTTGACCAGCGAGGATTTGCCCACGCCCGACTGGCCGACAAATACGCTGATACGCCCGTCCAACTGCTGTTGCAGCTGTTCCATGCCGTTGCCGTGGTGGGCCGAGACTTCCAGCACCGGGTAGCCCAAGGTGCGGTAGACCGCCAGCAGCGCGTTGAGCGCGGGGGCATTCTGCTCGTCGATCAGGTCGAATTTGTTCAGCAGCAACAGCGGGCGAATGCCGGCATGCTCGGCCGCCACCAGGTAGCGGTCGATCAGGTTGGCATGGGGCTCGGGCAGCGGTGCGAACACGATCACGATCATGTCGACGTTGGCCGCTACCGGCTTGAGCTGGCCGCGGCTGTCGGGGCGGCGCAGTTCGGTGGTGCGCGGCAGCTGGGCGACGATCACGCCGATGCCTTGGTTGCCGGCACGCCAGACCACCTTGTCGCCGGTGACCAGCGCAGGCAGGTTGGCACGCAAGTGGCAGCGGAACACCTGGCCCGCGAGTTCGCCTTCCAGCGCCTCGACTTCGACCTGTACACCAAAGTGCGCGATCACCAGGCCCGTCTGTTCGGGGCCCAGGTCGCCGCCCTCGAGCGCGTCCACGGCGGAGGATTCACGTTTGGCGGCGCGTGCAGCGCGTTCACCTTGAATCTTTTCGATGCGCCAGTTTTGGCGACGATTGAGCTGGCGTTTGGCCATTGGTGTTCCGTGTCGATAATGCAAAGGTTAGGTAAAACGGTCGCGAGTCTAGCACGGCCCCGCCTGCTAAACTGCGCAGCTACGCCAAGGTGCCAAGAGAATCAAGCCATGCAAAACCCACAGAACCTGATTTGGATCGATCTGGAAATGACCGGTCTGAACCCTGACACCGACGTCATCATCGAGATGGCGACCATTGTCACCGACAGTAATCTCAATACCTTGGCCGAAGGTCCGGTGATCGCCATCCACCACAGCGATGCCGTGCTCGCCACCATGGACGAGTGGAACACCCGCACCCACGGCAACTCCGGCCTGACCCAGCGTGTGCGTGACAGCCGCATCAGCATGGCCGAAGCCGAAGCCGAAACCATTGCCTTCCTGGAAAAGTGGGTGCCGAAGGGCAAGTCGCCGATCTGCGGCAACAGCATCTGCCAGGACCGCCGCTTCCTTTATACCCACATGAAGGCGCTGGAAAGCTACTTCCACTACCGCAACCTGGACGTGTCCACCCTCAAGGAGCTGGCCGCGCGCTGGGCGCCGGAAGTCAAAGACAGCTTCCATAAAGGCAGCACCCATCTGGCGCTGGATGATATTCGCGAGTCGATCGCCGAGCTGCAGCACTACCGCAAGCATTTCATCAAGGCTTGAAACGCAGGCTGCTGACCGGGCGCCTTCGCAGGCAAGCCAGCTCTCACACTTGAATGTATTCCCAGGTCCAAGTGTGGGAGGGGGCTTGCTCCCGATGGCAGGCAACTCGATTTATCGCCAGGCGCCCCCTTTTGGTGCCATCAGCAAATGATTAGACTGCCGGCCTCTTTGCAAGGATCGCCATCATGCTGCTGATGCTCTACCTCATCGCCATCACCGCCGAAGCCATGACCGGCGCCTTGTCCGCCGGCCGGCGCGGCATGGACTGGTTTGGTGTGGTGCTGATCGCCTGCGTGACGGCGCTGGGCGGCGGCTCGGTGCGCGATGTGCTGTTGGGGCATTACCCGTTGACGTGGGTCAAGCATCCGGAATACCTGGTGCTGACCTCCGTCGCGGCGCTGGTGACGATCTTTATCGCACCGTTGATGCGTCACCTGCGCTCGCTGTTCCTCGCGCTGGATGCCGTGGGCCTGGTCGCGTTCACGCTGATCGGCTGCATGACCGCCCTGGAAATGGGCCACGGCATGCTGGTGGCATCGGTCAGCGGGGTGATCACCGGCGTCTTCGGTGGCATTCTGCGGGATATTTTCTGCAACGACATTCCGCTGATCTTCCGCCGTGAACTGTACGCCAGCGTGTCATTCCTCGCCGCCTGGTTCTACCTGCTGTGCCTCTACCTGGAACTGCCCAGCGAGCAGGCAATTCTACTGACGCTGTTCAGCGGCTTTCTATTGCGCCTGCTGGCGATTCGATTTCACTGGGAAATGCCCAAGTTCGTCTACAGCGACGACGTGCACTAGCGCGCCGCGTGCTGGTTCAGCGCCCATTCCACATGCTCGCGCACCAGCTCCGACGGATAATCCCGACGCGCCTTCAAGGCTTCCAGTACCGGGATGCTCGACGGCGCGTTGCCCAGGCCCACCGCCAGGTTGCGCAGCCAGCGTTCATAACCGGCACGGCGCAAAGGTGAACCTTCGGTACTGCTGAGGAATTTATCCTCATCCCACAGGAACAGCTCCGCCAGTTCTGCGTTATCCAGGTTGTGCCGTGGCTTGAAATCGCTTTCGGCGGTAGGTCGCGCGAAACGATTCCACGGACAAACGATCTGACAGTCATCGCAGCCGAATACCCGGTTGCCGATCAGCGGGCGCAGGTCTTCAGGGATTGCGCTCTTGAGTTCGATGGTCAGGTAGGAAATGCAGCGCCGGGCGTCCAGCACATAGGGGCCGACAAACGCATTGGTGGGGCAGATATCCAGGCAGGCGGTGCAGCGGCCGCAGTGTTCGGTACTGTGCGGTGGATCGACCGGTAGCGGCAAATCCACAAATAGCTCGCTCAGGAAGAAATAACTGCCGGCCTTGCGATTGAGCACCAGGGTGTTTTTACCGATCCAGCCAAGACCGGCTTGTTCGGCAATGGCTTTTTCCAGCACGGGCGCGCTGTCGACAAAGGCACGAAAGCCGAAAGGCCCGATCTGCGCCTGGATACGGTCGGCCAACTGTTGCACGCGTTTGCGGATCAGCTTGTGGTAGTCGCGGCCCAGGGCGTAGCGCGAGATGTAAGCCTTTTCCGGTTTTGCCAGCAGTTGCGCCATCTGGGTATCGCCGGGCAGGTAGTCCATGCGCAGCGACACCACGCGCAGGGTGCCCGGCACCAGTTCGTCCGGGTGCGAGCGTTTGCTGCCATGGGCGCCCATGTAGTCCATCTCGCCGTGGTAGCCCGCGTCGAGCCAGCGTTGCAGATGGTGTTCATGCTCAGCCAGGTCAAGGCCGCTGATGCCGACTTGTTGAAAGCCCAGCTCGCGCCCCCAGTCTTTGATCGATTGGGCGAGGGCGGGCAGATCGGAGGTAATAGCGGGCATGAGACACGGGAAACCACAGGTTAGATGCGTATAATTCTGCCAGACATCGGAGCTTGAAGACGCATGCCGCAGACAAAACACGAAATAACCGACGTTCAGCCTTTGTTGCATGGCCATTTGCCGCAACTGGCTGCGCGTTCACCGGACGCCCATAAAGGCCAGTTCGGTCACCTGCTGATGATTGGCGGCGACCGGGGCTTTGGCGGCGCCGCGCTGCTCGGCGCCGAAAGCGCCTTGCGCAGTGGTGCGGGCATGGTGTCCCTGGCCACTCGCCTTGAGCATGTGCCGGCCGCGCTGGCCCGTTTGCCGGAAGTCATGACCGTCGGCGTGAGTTCGGCCAACCAGTTGATGGGCTTGCTGGAAAAAATCTCGGTGATCGTCATTGGCCCCGGCCTGGGCGAAGCCGCCTGGGGTAAAAGCCTGTTGTCTGTCGCAGCCAATGCACGGCAGCCGCAGGTCTGGGACGCCGATGCACTCAATCAACTGGCGACTGGCAGCGTGAGCTTGCCAGCCCATTGCGTGATCACCCCGCATCCGGGGGAGGCGGCGCGATTGCTGGGGATTTCGACAGCCGAGGTTCAGGCCGGCCGTCTTAAGGTGGCGCGCGCGTTGAGCCAGAAATTCAAGGCAGTGGCCATCCTCAAGGGTGCTGGCAGTTTGATTGCCAGTCCGGACGGGCGCGTTTCGCGCTGCGATCAAGGCCATCCGGCGATGGCGACGGCGGGCCTCGGTGATGTTTTGGCCGGCCTGGTGGGTGCGCTGCTGGCCCAGGGCATGCCGGCCTATGAAGCAAGCTGCCTGGCCGTCTGGTTGCACGCCACGGCAGGGGATCGCCAGGGCAGCTTTGGTCGCGGGCTGGCCGCCAGCGACCTGATACCCGCCATTCGTCAATTGCTGGAGGAACAGTCGCCGTGTCTGAAGTAATCCTTTTCCTGGCCGATGAAGAGGCCATGGTGGCGTTAGGTCAGCGTATTGCGCAGGTCACGGCCGGGTCAGGGCTGATTTTTCTTGAAGGCGACTTGGGGGCAGGCAAGACCACACTGTCCAGGGGCATCATTCGCGGGTTGGGCCACACGGGGGCGGTAAAAAGTCCCACGTTCACTCTGGTTGAACCCTACGAGATCGGCGCAGTGCGGGCTTTCCACTTCGACCTCTATCGCCTGGTGGATCCCGAAGAACTCGAGTTCATGGGCATCCGTGATTACTTCGATGAGGACGCGCTGTGCCTGATTGAGTGGCCAGATAAAGGCACAGGCTTTTTGCCAAAGCCGGACCTGACCATTACCATTACGCCGCATGATCACGGACGTCAGCTGAAGTTGTTGCCCCAGAGTGCGCGCGGTGAGTCGTGGTGCGCTGCTCTGGCTTTGGAATTCAAATAATTGGTGGGGTTAGGTATGCGCTTTCGCGCGTTGGTTGCTGTCGTAGGGGTGTTGCTTGCGGCAATGACTGTCAATGCTCTGGCTGCTTCACAGGTGAAGAGTGTTCGCCTGTGGCGAGCGCCGGATAACACGCGACTGGTGTTCGACCTGTCTGGCCCGGTCCAGCACAGTGTCTTTACCCTAACGGCGCCTGATCGGCTGGTGATCGACATCAACGGTGCGACCCTGGCCGCGCCGTTGAACGTGTCCACCGCCAATACGCCGATTACCGCCATGCGCTCGGCGCAGCGCACGCCGACTGACCTGCGGGTAGTCATCGACCTGAAAAAGGTCGTGACCCCGAAAAGCTTCTCCCTGGCGCCAAACGCCCAATACGGCAACCGGCTGGTAGTCGATCTGTTCGACAACGCCGCCGATGCCGCGCCGCCGCCTGCGCCAACTCCAGCCGTGGCAACAGTGCCGGCAGTACCGGTCAACCCGTCCCAACCCCAGGTCAAGCTGCCACCGCCGCCGCCAGCCCCGGCCGGCAAGCGTGACATCATCGTGGTGATCGATGCCGGCCACGGCGGCGAAGACCCGGGCGCCTCTGGTTCGCGCGGCCAGCATGAGAAAGACGTGGTGCTGGCCATCGCCCGTGAACTGCAGCGCCAGGTCAACGGCATGAAAGGCTACCGCGCCGAACTGACCCGTACCGGCGACTACTTCATTCCGTTGCGCGGTCGTACCGAAATCGCCCGTAAGAAGGGCGCCGACCTGTTTGTCTCGATCCATGCCGACGCCGCACCTTCGGCCGCCGCCTTCGGTGCTTCGGTGTTTGCCCTGTCGGATCGCGGCGCCACGTCCGAGACCGCCCGCTGGCTGGCCGACAGCGAAAACCGTTCCGACTTGATCGGCGGGGCTGGCAACGTGTCCCTCGATGACAAGGACAAGATGCTCGCCGGTGTACTGCTTGATCTGTCGATGACGGCTTCGCTGACCTCCAGCTTGAACGTCGGCCAGAAGGTGTTGAGCAACATCGGCCGTGTGACCTCGTTGCACAAGCAGCGCGTGGAACAAGCCGGGTTCATGGTGTTGAAGTCGCCGGACATCCCATCGATCCTGGTGGAAACCGGGTTTATCTCCAACGTCAACGAAGCCTCGAAGCTGGCCAGTGCCAGGCACCAGCAGGCCTTGGCGCGTTCCATCAGCGCCGGTGTCCGCCAGTTCTTCCAGCAGAACCCGCCGCCGGGCACCTACATTGCCTGGTTGCGCGATTCCGGCAAAATCGCCCAGGGCCCGCGTGATCATCGCGTGCAACCGGGCGATACGCTGGCCATGCTGGCGGTGCGGTTCCAGGTTTCGGCCGCGTCCTTGCGCAGCGCCAACAACCTGAAGACCGATGAGTTGAAGGTCGGCCAGGTGTTGACCATCCCTGGCACTGAATTGGCGGCACAGTAATGAGCGAATCAACCTTGAACAGCGGGTCGCGCATTGAATTGCTCAGCCCGCGCCTCGCCAACCAGATTGCGGCGGGCGAGGTCGTCGAGCGCCCGGCATCGGTGATCAAGGAGTTGCTGGAGAACAGCATCGACTCCGGCGCCAAGCGCATTGATGTCGACGTGGAGCAGGGCGGCGTGAAACTGTTGCGCGTGCGCGACGACGGCAGCGGGATCTCCTCCGATGACCTGCCGCTGGCCCTGGCCCGCCACGCCACCAGCAAGATTCGCGACCTGGAAGACCTTGAGCGCGTGATGAGCCTGGGCTTTCGCGGTGAAGCATTGGCCTCCATCAGCTCCGTGGCGCGCCTGACCCTGACGTCGCGCACCCGTGATGCCGAGCAGGCCTGGCAGGTGGAAACCGAAGGCCGCGACATGGCGCCTCGGGTCCAGCCGGCTGCGCACCCGGTGGGCACCTCGGTGGAAGTGCGCGACCTGTTCTTCAACACCCCGGCGCGGCGCAAATTCCTCAAGGCCGAAAAAACCGAATTCGATCACCTGCAAGAAGTCATCAAGCGTCTGGCCCTGGCGCGTTTCGATGTGGCGTTTCACCTGCGCCACAACGGCAAGACCATCCTCAGCCTGCACGAAGCCCACGACGACGCCGCGCGCGCTCGCCGGGTGTCGGCCATCTGCGGAGCGGGTTTCCTGGAGCAGGCGCTGCCGATTGAGATCGAACGCAATGGCCTGCGCCTTTGGGGTTGGGTGGGCTTGCCGACCTTCTCCCGCAGCCAGGCGGACTTGCAGTATTTCTTTGTGAATGGCCGGGCGGTACGCGACAAACTGGTGGCCCACGCAGTGCGCCAGGCTTATCGCGATGTGCTGTTCAACGGGCGGCATCCGACCTTTGTGCTGTTTTTCGAGGTCGACCCTTCGGTGGTCGACGTCAACGTGCACCCGACCAAACACGAAGTGCGCTTCCGTGACGGGCGCATGGTGCATGACTTCCTCTATGGCACCTTGCACCGTGCCCTGGGCGATGTGCGCCCGGATGACCAGTTGTCTGCGCCCATCGTGACGGCGGTGGTGCGTCCGAGCGGCCCCGAAGCGGGCGAGTTTGGCCCTCAAGGCGAAATGAGCCTGGCGGCAAACCTGCTGCAATCGCCGCAACCCCAGCCGAGCTACACAGCGCCGGGCTCTGGCTCGGGAGCGGGTTATCAGTACCAATACACACCGCGTCCGCAATCGGCTGTGCCGGTCGCCGAAGCGCAGGCTGCCTATCGTGAGTTTTTTGCGCCGTTGCCAGGGGCCGAGCCGGGCGCAGTGGCCTTGCCGGAAGGTGGCGGTGATATTCCACCGCTGGGCTACGCGTTGGCGCAGCTCAAGGGCATCTACATCCTCGCGGAAAATGCCCATGGCCTGGTGCTGGTGGACATGCACGCCGCTCACGAGCGGATCATGTACGAGCGCCTGAAGATCGCCATGGCCAGCGAAGGCCTGAGTGGCCAGCCGTTGCTGGTGCCCGAATCCCTGGCCGTCAGCCAGCGTGAGGCCGATTGCGCCGAAGAGCATCACGCTGTGTTTCAAAAACTGGGCTTCGAGTTGCAGCGCCTGGGTCCGGAAACCCTGGCCATTCGCCAGATTCCCGCACTGCTCAAGCAGGCCGAGGCCAACCGGCTGGTCGCCGATGTGTTGGCTGACCTGATGGAGTACGGCACCAGCGACCGTATCCAGGCACACATCAATGAACTGCTCGGTACCATGGCCTGTCACGGCGCCATCCGCGCCAATCGCCGCCTGGCCTTGCCGGAAATGAACGGCCTGCTGCGCGACATGGAAAACACCGAACGCAGCGGTCAGTGCAACCATGGCCGTCCGACCTGGACCCAGATGGGCCTGGACGATCTGGACAAACTGTTTTTGCGCGGCCGTTGATGAGCGCCTTGCCCCCCGCGATCTTCCTGATGGGCCCCACGGCCGCCGGCAAGACCGACCTGGCCATCGAGCTCACCAAGGTGCTGCCGTGCGAACTGATCAGTGTCGATTCTGCCCTGGTTTACCGGGACATGGACATCGGTACCGCCAAGCCCTCAAAAGAGCTGCTGGCGCAGTATCCGCACCGGTTGATCGACATTATCGACCCGGCCGAGAGCTATTCCGCAGCGGATTTCCGCACTGACGCCCTGGCCGCCATGGCAGAGATCACCGCGCGGGGCAACATCCCGTTGCTGGTGGGCGGCACGATGCTCTACTACAAGGCTTTGCAGGAAGGGCTGGCCGACATGCCGCCCGCCGATGCCCAGGTGCGCGCCGAGCTTGAAGAAGAGGCTGCGCGCCTTGGCTGGCAAGCCCTGCACGACCAATTGGCAGTGGTTGACCCGGTATCTGCCGCGCGCATTCACCCCAATGATCCCCAACGCCTCAGTCGCGCCCTGGAAGTCTGGCGGGTCAGCGGACAGACCATGACTGAACTGAGGCTGAAACAAACTGCGCAAAGTGCTGACGCAGGCGCATCTGGACAGTCACAATTGCCCTATACTGTGGCGAATCTGGCCATCGCTCCGGCAAATCGCCAGGTGCTGCATGAACGAATTGCACAAAGATTCACAATTATGTTGGAACAGGGGTTTGTGGACGAGGTCGTAGCACTGCGTTCAAGAGGTGACCTGCATCCAGGGTTACCTTCGATACGTGCTGTAGGCTACCGCCAAGTCTGGGATCATCTGGATGGCAAGCTGACGTCAGCTGAAATGCAGGAGCGCGGCATCATTGCCACGCGCCAATTGGCGAAGCGCCAGTTCACCTGGCTGCGCAGCTGGAGCGATTTGCACTGGTTGGACAGCCTGGACAGCGACAATCTGTCACGCGCCTTGAAATACTTGGGAACGGTCTCCATATTGAGCTGAGTCCTTGCAATTGCCGTCTATCCTTGGGGGTGTGGCGGCCATAAGCTATCTATTTTCCGATTTTTTATTATTGATCCTTAAAGGAGTGCGGCACATGTCAAAAGGGCATTCGCTACAAGACCCTTACTTGAATACTTTACGTAAAGAGAAAGTGGGGGTTTCCATCTACCTGGTCAACGGTATCAAGCTGCAAGGTACGATCGAGTCGTTCGACCAGTTCGTGATCCTGCTGAAAAACACCGTCAGCCAGATGGTCTACAAGCACGCTATCTCGACAGTGGTTCCAGTTCGTCCAATCCGTCTGCCGAGCGCAGCCGGTGATGATGCAGCTGACGCTGAGCCAGGTAACGCCTGATAGGAGTCTCCTTTGTTCTTTGAGCGCCACGGTGGTGGTGAGCGAGTAATCCTCGTTCACTTGGATGGACAGGACCCTGAGGCGCGCGAAGATCCGCAGGAGTTTCAGGAGTTGGCAAATTCGGCCGGCGCCGAGACCGTTGCGTTTTTTAACGTGCCGCGTCATCGGCCAACCGCCAAATTCCTGATTGGCAGTGGCAAGGTCGAGGAACTGCGCGACCTGGTCCATGCCGAAGAAGCCGATCTGGTGATCTTCAACCATACCCTCACGCCCAGTCAGGAACGTAACCTCGAACGTGTATTCGAGTGTCGCGTGATCGACCGCACCGGTCTGATTCTCGATATTTTCGCCCAGCGCGCCCGTACCCATGAGGGCAAGCTCCAGGTCGAACTGGCCCAGCTTGACCACATGAGCACCCGGCTGGTTCGCGGTTGGACTCACCTTGAGCGTCAGGGTGGCGGTATTGGCATGCGGGGCCCGGGTGAAACCCAGTTGGAAACCGACCGGCGCCTGCTGCGGGTTCGCCTGCGTCAGATCAAGGGCCGGCTGGAGAAGGTGCGTAGCCAGCGCGAGCAATCGCGACGTGGCCGTTCACGTGCCGATATTCCCACCGTGTCCCTGGTGGGCTATACCAACGCCGGCAAGTCCACGCTGTTCAACAACGTGACGAAATCGGACGTGTATGCGGCTGACCAACTGTTCGCTACCCTCGACCCGACCTTGCGCCGTCTGGATATTGACGACCTGGGGCCGATTGTCTTGGCCGACACCGTGGGTTTCATTCGTCATCTGCCCCATAAGCTGGTCGAGGCGTTTCGGTCTACGCTCGAAGAGTCGAGCAACTCCGACCTGCTGTTGCACGTGATCGATGCGGCCGAACCGGATCGCATGTTGCAGATTGAACAGGTCATGGTCGTGCTGGGCGAGATTGGCGCCCAGGACTTGCCGATCCTTGAGGTCTATAACAAACTCGATTTGCTTGAAGGCGTTGAGCCACAAATCCAGCGCGACGAGAACGGCAAGCCCCAGCGGGTCTGGCTGTCGGCGCGCGATGGCAGTGGTTTGGAGCTGCTTGAACAAGCCATTGCCGAGTTGCTCGGCAGCGATTTGTTCGTCGGCACCTTGCGCTTGCCTCAGCGTTTTGCTCGACTGCGTGCACAGTTTTTCGAGCTGGGCGCGGTACAGAAAGAAGAACACGACGAAGAAGGTGTCAGCTTGCTGGCCGTTCGGTTGCCGCGCTCGGAGCTCAATCGGCTGGTCAGCCGTGAAGGCGTAGTACCGACAGAGTTCATCGAACAACACACTTTGCAATAAAAGCCTGAGAAAGCGGTTGTGCCGCAGTAGCAGGCATTCTGTAGCATTGGTCGGCGCGCCGTGGGTGCGTCTTTGCTTTATCAGATGGAGAGCGCTATGGCTTGGAATGAGCCGGGTGGCAACTCGAATAATCAGGATCCTTGGGGTGGTAAACGCCGCAATAATGGCGACCGCAAGGGGCCACCAGATCTCGACGAGGCCTTCCGAAAGCTGCAGGAAAGCCTGAATGGGTTGTTCGGTGGTGGAAAAAAACGTGGTGGTGACGAGGGCGGTCGTACGAGCAAGGGCGGCGGCTATGGCCTGCTGGGCCTGGGTCTTGTCGTGCTGGCGGCCGTATGGCTGTACAGCGCCGTATACGTCGTGGACGAGCAGGAGCAAGCCGTGGTGCTGCGCTTCGGTAAGTACTACGAGACTGTCGGTCCTGGCCTGAACATCTATTTCCCGCCGATCGACAAGAAGTACATGGAGAACGTCACGCGTGAGCGTGCCTACACCAAGCAGGGCCAGATGCTGACCGAAGACGAGAACATCGTCGAAGTGCCGCTGACCGTGCAGTACAAGATCAGCAACCTGCAGGACTTCGTGCTGAATGTAGATCAGCCGGAAATCAGCCTGCAACACGCAACCGAAAGCGCCCTGCGCCACGTGGTGGGTTCCACCGCCATGGACCAGGTGCTGACCGAAGGTCGTGAGTTGATGGCCAGCGAAATCAAGGAGCGCCTGCAACGGTTCCTCGATACCTATCGCACCGGTATCACCGTCACCCAGGTGAACGTACAGAGCGCAGCGGCACCGCGTGAAGTGCAGGAAGCCTTCGACGACGTGATCCGCGCCCGTGAAGACGAACAGCGTTCGCGCAACCAGGCTGAAACCTACGCCAACGGCGTCGTGCCGGAAGCCCGTGGCCAGGCCCAGCGTATCCTTGAGGATGCCAACGGTTACCGTGACGAAGTGGTCTCCCGTGCCAAGGGTGAAGCGGATCGCTTTACCAAGCTGGTCGCTGAGTACCGCAAGGCACCTGAGGTGACTCGTGAGCGTCTGTACCTGGACACCATGCAGGAAGTCTTCAGCAATACCAGCAAGGTCCTCGTGACCGGCAGCAAGGGTGGGCAGAACAACCTGCTGTACCTGCCGCTGGACAAGATGATCGAAGGTGGTCGTAGCAGCTCCAATGCACCGTCCACCGGCTCCAATGCCGCTGCCAACGAAGCGAGCGCCCGTGCGGCCGCTGACTTGTTGCAACAGCAAACACGTACCAGGGAGAGTCGTTGATGAGCAATAAATCGCTGACCGCCCTGATTGTGGGCGTCGTCGTGGTCATCGCTGCCTGGAACTGCTTCTACATCGTGGCTCAGACCGAGCGTGCGGTGCTGCTGCAATTCGGCCGTGTGGTCCAGGCGGACGTCCAGCCGGGCCTGCATGTGAAAGTCCCCTACGTCAACCAGGTGCGTAAGTTCGACGGCCGCCTGATGACGCTGGATGCACCGACACAGCGCTTCCTGACCCTGGAAAAGAAAGCCGTGATGGTTGACGCCTACGCCAAGTGGCGCGTCAAGGATGCCGAGCGCTTCTACACCGCCACCTCCGGCCTCAAGCAGATTGCCGACGAGCGTTTGTCGCGTCGTCTGGAATCGGGCCTGCGTGACCAGTTTGGTAAGCGCACCCTGCACGAGGTGGTGTCTGGTGAGCGTGATGCGCTGATGGCGGATATCACGCGTTCGTTGAATACGATGGCGGAAAAAGAACTGGGCATCGAAGTTGTCGATGTTCGGGTCAAGGCCATCGATTTGCCGAAGGAAGTGAACCGCAGCGTGTTCGAGCGTATGAGCACCGAGCGTGAGCGTGAGGCCCGTGAGCACCGTGCCAAGGGTAACGAGCTGGCTGAGGGTATCCGTGCGGATGCCGACCGTCAGCGCCGTGTACTGCTGGCAGAAGCCTATCGCGAGTCTGAAGAGGCCCGTGGTGATGGTGATGCTCAAGCCGCGTCGATCTACGCCAAGGCTTACGGCCAGGACCAGGAGTTCTACGCGTTCTACCGTAGCCTGCGTGCCTACCGTGAAAGTTTCGCGAATAAAACCGACGTCATGGTGCTGGACCCAAGCAGCGACTTCTTCCGCTACCTGGAAAAGTCCAAGTAACCAGCCCGTGATTTTGTAGGGCGCACTCCGTCGGGCGGCTAAAACGCCTGGCGGGGTGATCCTTTCAGAAAACGGGTGTATGATGCGGCAGCCGGGAAATTCCCGGCTTTTTTGCGTCTGCATGTTTGATTCGGCAGGCGTGACAGGTTTTTCGAGGAAAGTGCCCGACGAGGCCGTTAACAGGTCGTTCGTCACGTCGCTCTTGCGCGTGGTTTATGCAGGGGGCGGGTATTTTCTGCTTCACTCAAGGCTCGGCCGAGGGCTGGCCGCCCGGATCATAGGGGAATGGCGTAATGGCAACGGTAGACCGCTGGCTGCTGCCAGATGGCATCGAAGAAGTACTGCCACCAGAAGCTGCGCGCATTGAAGTAGCGCGTCGCCAGGTGTTGGATCTGTTCCAGAGCTGGGGTTACGAGTTTGTCGTGACCCCCCATATCGAGTACCTGGAATCCCTGCTGACCGGCGCGGGCCAGGACCTGGATCTGCGCACCTTCAAGGTCATCGACCCGCAATCGGGCCGGCAAATGGGGTTCCGTGCCGACATCACGCCGCAAGTGGCGCGCATCGATGCGCACACCCTGCGCCGCGAAGGCCCGAGCCGCCTGTGCTACGCCGGCAGCGTGCTGCACGCTCAACCGCGTGCCTTGTCGTCTTCCCGCAGCCCGATCCAATTGGGTGCGGAGTTGTACGGTGATGCCAGCCCGAGCAGCGACGTTGAAGTGATCAGCCTGATGCTGGCCATGCTGCAACTGGCTGATGTCCCAGATGTCCACATGGACCTCGGTCACGTGGGGATCTACCGTGGCCTGGCCCGTGCGGCCGGTTTGTCCGGTGAAGTCGAGCAACAGCTATTCGATGCTCTGCAGCGTAAGGCGATCGATGAAGTCATTGCCCTGACCGCTGGCGTGCCTGCGGATCTGGCCGACATGCTGCGTGCACTGGTCAACCTGTGTGGCGGCCGTGAAGTGCTGGTGGCTGCACGTGAGCGCCTGGCCAAGGCGCCGGCGCCGGTATTGGCTGCACTCGATGACGTGCTGGCGATTGCTGAGCGGTTATCGGCGCGGTTCCCGCAGTTGCCGCTCTATTTTGATCTGGGCGAGCTGCGCGGCTACCACTACCACACCGGTGTGGTGTTCGCGGTGTTTGTACCGGGTGTTGGCCAGGCCATCGCTCAAGGTGGCCGTTACGACGACATCGGCGCCGACTTCGGTCGTGCGCGTCCGGCCACCGGCTTTTCCACCGATTTGAAAACCCTGGTGACCCTGGGGCGTGCTGAGGTCGAGCTGCCGTCTGGTGGCATCTGGATGCCCGACAGTACGGACGCAGCACTCTGGCAGCAGGTTTGCCAGTTGCGCAGTGAGGGTCAGCGAGTTGTCCAGGCATTGCCCGGGCAGCCATTGGCCGCCGCCCGTGAAGCGGACTGCGACCGGCAATTGATTCTGCAGAACGGGCTTTGGCAAGTATCGCCACTGGCTTCTTGAGTTTTCCTGCCGGCCATCGCCGGCACCAAGTTTGCGCGAATGAGGACAAGTGTTATGGGTAAGAATGTCGTAGTCCTGGGCACCCAATGGGGTGATGAGGGCAAAGGCAAGATCGTTGATCTGCTGACCGAACATGCTGCCGCCGTAGTGCGCTACCAAGGCGGCCACAACGCTGGCCACACCCTGGTCATCGATGGCGAAAAAACCGTCTTGCACCTGATCCCGTCGGGCGTCCTGCGCGAAGGCGTGCAGTGCCTGATCGGCAATGGCGTCGTGGTTGCACCGGATGCCCTGCTGCGTGAGATCACCAAGCTGGAAGAGAAAGGCGTACCGGTGCGCGAGCGCCTGCGTATCAGCCCGTCCTGCCCGCTGATCCTGTCCTTCCATGTTGCGCTGGACCAGGCCCGTGAAAAGGCCCGTGGCGAGCTGAAGATCGGTACCACCGGTCGCGGCATCGGCCCGGCCTACGAAGACAAGGTCGCACGTCGCGGCCTGCGTGTGGGCGACCTGCTCAACATGCCGCGCTTTGAAGACAAGCTGCGTGAACTGGTGGATTACCACAACTTCATGCTGGTGGGTTACTACAAAGAGCCGGCCATCGAATTCGACAAGACCCTGGCTGAGTGCAAGGAATACGCTGAGCTGCTCAAGCCGCTGATGCTGGATGTGACCGCAGAGCTGCACGACCTGCGTCGCGCCGGCAAGGACATCATGTTCGAAGGCGCCCAGGGTTCGTTGCTGGACATCGACCACGGTACCTACCCGTACGTGACCAGCTCCAACACCACTGCTGGCGGCGTTGCTACCGGTTCGGGCGTTGGTCCTATGTTCCTGGACTACATCCTCGGCATCACCAAGGCCTACACCACCCGTGTAGGTTCTGGCCCGTTCCCGACTGAACTGTTCGACGAAGTCGGTGCGCACCTGGCCAAGCAAGGTCACGAGTTCGGCGCGACCACCGGCCGTGCTCGTCGTTGTGGCTGGTTCGACGCCGTTATCCTGCGTCGCGCTATCGATGTGAACAGCATCTCGGGCATCTGCTTCACCAAGCTGGATGTACTCGATGGCCTGGAAACCATCAACATCTGCGTCGGCTACAAAGATGCCGAAGGCAAGGACGTTGCCCCGGTTGATGCCGACAGCTACGTGGGCCTGCAGCCAGTGTACGAAGAAGTGCCGGGCTGGAGCGAGTCGACCGTGGGCGCCAAGACCCTGGAAGAGCTGCCAGCTAATGCCCGCGCCTACATCAAGCGTGTCGAAGAGCTGATCGGCGCGCCGATTGACATTATTTCGACGGGCCCGGACCGCAACGAAACCATCGTTCTGCGTCACCCGTTCGCTTAATAAGCTGTTGATGTAAAAAGCAAAGGGCTCCTTCGGGAGCCCTTTGTCGTTTCTACTGCCTGAGCGGCACGACCCTTGCTTCGCTTCTCTCTTTCGCGGTGCTATCAAATTAATGGCACCCGTGGTGGAGGGATTCCCGATGTCTGCCGTTCTCTCATTGTTACAAAGCCGTCTGTTGCGGCCGGTGTTCGTTACCCTAGGTATCGCTCTTTTGGTGCAAGTGCTGGTGGCGGTTGCCCTCACCCGGAGCACAGTCACGGCGCTGGAAGCCGATTTAGGCAGTCGCCTGGGCATCGACAGCCAGAAGCTGTCCGGTGAATTGGCCCAGGCCGGCAAGGAAGTCACGTCGAGCCTGGACAGCTTGTCCAACAGTACCCGTCAGCGTCTGACCGCCGGGCTTTCCGAGCGCCTGCAGGCTGAGCAGAAGCAATTGCGTGCCACGCTGGAAAAAGATCTGCAAGACTCCGCCAACGATATGGCGCAACTGCTGGCCTCGGTGGCGCCCCGCGCTATGTGGGACAGCGATGTGCCAACGCTGTCCGAGTTTGCCCGGCGCGCTCAGCGCAATCCTAACGTGCTGTTTGTGGTTTATGACGACGCGGCGGGTGAGCACCTGACTCGTTATCTGAATCGCGAAAATCCGATCAACAAGGCGTTGCTGGAAAAAGGCCAGGGCGATCGCGCCCTGGACAAAGTCCTGAACGCTGCGAAGAACGATCCTTCGGTGTTCTACGTCGAGGCTTCCATCAGCCCTAACGGCGTGGAGATTGGCAAGGTGCTCATGGGGGTGTCGACCGCGTCGGTCGAGGCCGATCTGCAAGCGCTGGACAAGCGTTTTGCCGCACTGATTGCCAGCGGTGATAAGTTGGTCGGTGACAGTCTCAAAGGTGCCGCGGCGGATAGCGCGGCGGCCATGGGCGCTCGCCTGCAGTCGGCGCAAGCCACTGCGACCCAGATGACCGTCAACACCACCGGCGCCGTGCAGGAGGCTGCCGGCACCTTGCGTTGGCGCATCGGCATGGGGCTGGCGGGGGTTGGTTTCGGCGTATTGCTGCTGATCGCCGTGGTTCTCGGCCGTCGCGTGGTCAATCGCCTGAAACTGCTTATCGCGGCCATGGATGACCTGGCCGCGGGCGAGGGCGACCTCACCAAGCGCGTTCAAATCAACAGCAAAGACGAAATCGGCGACATGGCCTCGGCGGTCAATCGCTTTGTGGATAAGTTGCAACCCATCGTGCGCGAGGCGGGCGATGTGGCGCAGCGTACCGGCGTGGAAATCGGCGCCATGACCTTGCGCAATGCCGGCGCCGATGCGGCAGCTGGCTTGCAGCGTGATGAGGTGGCGGAGAGTTTGCGCGCGCTGTCGCAAATGGCCGACGAGGCCCAGGCCGAAAGTCACGCCATGCAGGCGGCGTTGCAACAGGTGGTGGATATTCGTCAGGCGACGGACGAGAACTCGCGCACTTCGGCTGAAGTCGGCAGTTTGATCGAGGCGTTGGCGGGGCAGGTCCAGGCCGGTTCCCTGGTCATCGAGCGTCTGGCCCAGCAAAGCGAGCAGATCGAAGTGGTGCTGACGGTCATCCATGGTATCGCCGAGCAGACCAACCTGCTGGCGCTCAACGCGGCCATCGAAGCCGCGCGTGCCGGCGAAACGGGGCGTGGCTTTGCGGTGGTGGCGGACGAAGTGCGTGCGTTGGCCAGCAAGACCCAAAGTTCTACTGGCGATATCCAGGCGCATATCGTCGCGTTGCAGCAGGGCGCACGCGAAGCGGTCGAAACCATCGGCAAGGCCGGGCGTCAGGCCAATGAAGGCTTGCTGGTGCTGCGCGACAGCGTGCGCTTGCAGCAGACGGTGCAGGCCTCGGTGGAGCAGGTGCATGCGGCGATTGGCCTGGCTACCCGCGCCGCCGAGCATCAAGCCCAGGGTGCCCATGCGGTGCGAGGCCGGGTCGAGGTGATCCATGCCCAGGCCGAGCGTGCGGCGCAGGCGGTGGTGGAGACTACCGCCAGTGGCAAGGTGCTGGACGGGTTGGCGGCGCAGTTGAAGGCGAGTCTGGGGCAGTTTCGGGCTTAGCGTCGTCTGTTCTGGCCTCATCGGGAACAAGCCCCCTCCCACGGGTTGAAGTGCATTCAAAATGTGGGAGGGGGCTTGTCCCCGATACCGATCTCAGCGGCTCAAGTACATCCGAGTTGTTAACAGATAGACCGGCAGCCCCGACACCACTATCAACAACGCCGCATAAGGCGCCGCCGCCGCAAACTCCACATTCGAGGTATGTGCCCACACGGCAGTCGCCAAGGTATTCAGTCCGGTCGGACTGAGCAGCAACGTCGCCGTCAATTCCTTCATGGCGTCCAGGAACACCAGCGCAAATGCCGCCCCCAATGCCGGAAAAATAATTGGCAGCGTCACTCGGCAAAATGCACTGAACGACGATGCCCCCAGCGTGCGTGCAGCCTCTTCCAGCTGCGGTGCGGCTTTGTTCAAGGCTGTGCGGATCGGCGCCTGGGCCAATGGAAGAAACAACAACGCATAGGCGATCAGCAACAACGCCGACGTCTGGTACAGCGCCGGCACGTAATGCAGGGCGAAATACACCAGCGTCAACGCAATCACCAGGCCGGGCAGGGCGTGCAGCAGGTACGGCAGGCGTTCGGCCCAGATCGCCAGTTGGCCTTTGTAGCGCACCACCAGCAGTCCCACCGGCACCGCCAGCACCAGGCATAGTGCCGCGCCCCCCAGCGACAGCGTCAGGGAGGACAGCAAAGCCTCACCAATCTCGGCCACCGGAAACGCCGCCGAGGAACCTACCGCCAACCAATAGCCGAGCATGCCCAAGGGAATGCCGCTGCCAATGATCGCCAGCGTCAGGCAATACACCTGGCCCAGTGGCGCCCACTTGCCCAGTCGCACCTGCGCCGCATGTCGCGCCGCGCCCTGCCCGATGCGCACGTGCCGGCCCTTGCCGCGCACGCGCAGTTCCAGCCATAGCAGGGTCAGGCACATCAGCAGCAATACCGCCGAAAGCATCGCGGCATTGGCGTTACTGAATTCCAGTTCGAATTGCTGGTAGATCGCAGTGGTAAAGGTTTGCAGGCCAATGATCGACAGCGCGCCGAACTCCACCAGCATATGCAGCGCGATCAAAAGTGCCCCGGCCAGCAGCGACGGCCACAGCAAGGGCAGGGTGATGCGAAAGAATACGCCCCAGCGATTCAGGCCCAGAGTGCGGGCCGATTCTTCAAGGGAGGGGTCCAGGTTGCGCAAGGTCGCTGCCACCGGCAAAAACACCAGCGGGTATTTGGACAGGGTCATCACCAGGATCGCTCCGCCGAGCCCTTCGAAGTTGGCGCTCAGCGATACCCAGGTGAAGCTGCTGACAAACGCCGGCACCGCGAACGGCAGGCACAGGATTACGCCCCAGATGCGGCGCCCCGGCAGATTGCTGCGTTCCAGCAGCCAGGCCAGGGATAGGCCGATTACGCCGCACGCCACCGTCACACCGATCATCAGCGCCAGGGTGTTGCGCAGCAGTCCGAATACGTAGGGTCGCCATAGCAGATGCACCGCCTGCGCCCAGCCCGCCTGCCAGGCCTTCAGCCCGACGTACACCAGTGGCAGCAGGCTCAGGCCAACCAGTAGCAGGACGGGGAGCAGTAGCCAGATCGAAGGGCGCTTGCGGCGTGGGCTGAACCCCCCGCGCAAGGCGGGGGTGGGTAGCGATGGGTTCATCAGTTCAAGCCAACCTCACGTTCCAGCTCCAGGGCTTCTTCCGCGTTGCCCAGGTCGGCGGGGGTGACTTTCGGCGGTTGCAGTTCGCTGAAAGGCTTGAGGCCGCGGTTGGATTCCATGCCCTTGCGCAGCGGGTACTCGGCCGAGGTGTTGGTGATCACGCGCTGGCCTTCTTCGCTGGCCATGAACGCCAGCAGTTGCTGGGCTTCTTTTGGATGCTTGCTGGATTTCAGCGCGGCCGCCGAAGACACGGTGATCAGGCCGCCGGCATCGCCGTCGGTGAAGTAGTGCAGTTGGGAGTCCAGGTTGGTTTTTTCTTTCTTCAGGGCAAACCAGTAGTAGTTGTTCACCAGTACGGTGGCGACTTCGCCATTTTCCACGGCTTTAAGGGCAACCATGTTGTTGCTGTACACCTTGCCGAAGGCGCGCAGACCGGTCAGCCATTCTTCAGCGGCTTCGCGACCGTGCAACTTGATAATTGCCACGGCCTGTTCCTGGAACGCGCCGCTGGTGGGTACGAAGCCGACCTTGCCTTGCCACTCGGGGCCGGCGAAATCCAGTACCGACTTGGGCAGGTCTTTCTCGGCAATCAATTTCGGGTTGAAGGCCACGACGCGCGTGCGTGCGGTTACGCCCATCCAGTCGCCTTTGCGGCCGACGTAATCCTTGGGGAGCACGTCGAGCGTGCCAGCGTCGATCTTGGCCAGCAGGCCTTGCTCGCCAAGTTTGTTCAGTGGCGGCGATTCTTCGGTGTAGATCACGTCGGCAGGGGAGCGGTCGCCTTCTTCCACGACCTGGCTGGCCAGTTGGTTGCTGCTGCCTTTGCGTACGTTGACGTGAATGCCTGTCTTGGCTTCGAAGGCCTTGGCGAGTTCGTCGCCGACTTCTTTGTGTTGGCCGTTGTACAGGGTCAGGGAGACCTTGTCGGCGGAATAGGCGGCGGGGGAGAGTAGGGTCAGGCCGAGCAGGGTGATGGTCAGGCCACGCAGAAGGGACGTCTTGAGATGGGTATCGCGGATCATCATCCGGGGTTTTCCTCACTTGAGTGCAACAAATCATTGCAAGGATAAACGATAAAACTTCTCAAGTGCGCCGAAGGGGGGAATTGCCGGTGGCGTTTTCAAACCCCGGAAACGAAAAAACCCGCTTTAGCGGGTTTGATCTGAATTTGGTGCCCAGGAGAAGACTCGAACTTCCACGACCTTGCGATCACCAGCACCTGAAGCTGGCGTGTCTACCAATTTCACCACCTGGGCATTATCAAACAACGTTGCCGCTGTTGATGGGGCGAACTATACGGCGGGCTTTTTAATCTGTAAACCCCTGATTCAAAAAATATAAATCGATTTTCTCGTTAAAAATCAAAAGCCTGAAACGAAAAAACCCGCTTTCGCGGGTTTGATCTGAATTTGGTGCCCAGGAGAAGACTCGAACTTCCACGACCTTGCGATCACCAGCACCTGAAGCTGGCGTGTCTACCAATTTCACCACCTGGGCAGCATCAACAACGTTGCCGTCGTCGATGGCGCGCACTATACGGAGCCGTTTTTTAGCTGTAAACCCCTGCTATGAAAAAAACCTGGAAAATTTCGCCAATGGTCGTGCAAGGTGCGCGGCGAGGGCTGTAAAAGGCTTTTAAACGCTTGTTGATGCCTGAAATTTCCCGTTTCAATACGCGTATGCCAAACTAACCCGCATATAGACAAGGTGAAAAATCTCTAATGGCCGATTGGCAGTCCCTCGATCCCGAGGCCGCTCGTGAAGCGGAAAAATATGAAAACCCTATTCCTAGCCGCGAACTGATCCTGGCGCACCTCGCCGATCGGGGTTCGCCTGCTAGCCGCGAGCAGTTGGTTGAAGAGTTCGGTCTGACCACCGAAGACCAGCTCGAAGCCCTGCGCCGCCGCCTGCGTGCCATGGAGCGCGATGCTCAACTGATCTACACCCGCCGTGGCACCTACGCGCCTGTGGATAAGCTCGACCTGATCCTCGGCCGCATTGCCGGCCACCGTGATGGTTTCGGCTTCCTGATCCCGGATGACGGCAGTGATGACCTGTTCATGAGCCCAGCGCAAATGCGCCTGGTGTTCGATGGCGACCGTGCCCTGGCGCGCGTTTCCGGTCTGGACCGTCGCGGTCGCCGTGAAGGCGTGATCGTCGAAGTGGTGTCCCGTGCCCACGAGTCCATCGTCGGCCGTTACTTCGAAGAAGGCGGTATCGGCTTTGTTGTGCCGGATAACCCGAAGGTCCAGCAGGAAGTGCTGATTACCCCGGGCCGCAATGGCGCTGCCAAGGTCGGCCAGTTCGTCGAGGTGAAAATCACCCACTGGCCAACTGCGCGCTTCCAGCCTCAGGGCGATATTGTTGAAGTGGTCGGCAACTACATGGCGCCGGGCATGGAAATCGACGTCGCGCTGCGCACCTACGACATTCCTCACGTCTGGCCTGACGCTGTGCTCAAGGAAGCCGCCAAGCTCAAGCCGGAAGTCGAAGAGAAGGACAAAGAAAAGCGCATCGACCTGCGTCATCTGCCGTTCGTCACCATTGACGGTGAAGATGCCCGCGACTTTGACGATGCGGTCTACTGCGAAGCCAAGCCCGGCAAACTGCGCCTGTTCTCCGGCGGCTGGAAGTTGTTCGTCGCGATTGCCGACGTCTCCAGCTATGTGAAGATCGGTTCGGCCCTGGATAACGAAGCCCAGGTACGCGGCAACTCCGTGTATTTCCCTGAGCGCGTGATCCCGATGCTGCCTGAGCAGCTGTCCAACGGCCTGTGCTCCCTGAACCCGAAAGTCGACCGTTTGGCCATGGTGTGCGAGATGACTATCTCGAAAACCGGCGAAATGACCGATTACCAGTTCTACGAAGCGGTGATCCACTCCCAGGCGCGCCTGACCTACAACAAGGTCAGTACCATTCTGGAGCAGCCGAAAACCGGCGAAGCCAAGGCGTTGCGTGGTGAGTACGGGCATGTCGTGCCGCACCTCAAGCAGCTTTACGCGTTGTACAAGGTGTTGCTGGGTGCCCGTCATGTGCGTGGTGCGATCGATTTTGAAACCCAGGAAACCCGGATTGTCTTCGGTTCCGAGCGCAAGATCGCCGCGATCACTCCGACCACCCGTAACGATGCGCACAAGCTGATCGAGGAATGCATGCTGGCGGCCAACGTGGCCACCGCTGAATTCCTGAAAAAGCACGAAATCCCTGCGCTCTACCGTGTACACGATGGTCCGCCACCGGAGCGCCTGGAAAAACTGCGCGCGTTCCTCGGAGAGCTGGGCCTGTCCCTGCACAAAGGCAAGGACGGCCCGACGCCGAAGGACTACCAGGCACTCCTGGCCAGCATCAAGGACCGTCCGGATTACCACGTGATCCAGACCGTGATGCTGCGTTCCCTGAGCCAGGCGGTGTACAGCGCCGACAATCAGGGCCACTTCGGCCTGAATTACGAGGCGTACACCCACTTCACCTCACCGATTCGCCGTTATCCGGATTTGCTCACGCACCGCGCAATCCGCAGCGTGATCCATTCCAAGCAGAACACCCCGCACGTCAAGCGTGCCGGTGCCATGACCATTCCAAAGGCGCGGATCTATCCGTACGACGAAGCGGCCCTGGAACAGTTGGGCGAGCAGTGCTCCATGAGCGAGCGCCGCGCCGACGAAGCCACCCGCGACGTGGTGAACTGGCTCAAGTGCGAGTTTATGAAGGACCGCGTGGGCGAGTCGTTCCCGGGCGTGATCACTGCCGTGACCGGCTTTGGCCTGTTTGTCGAGCTGACCGACATCTACGTCGAAGGCCTGGTGCACGTCACTGCCTTGCCGGGCGACTACTACCACTTCGATCCTGTGCACCACCGCTTGGCGGGTGAGCGTACCGGTCGCAGCTTCCGTCTGGGCGATACCGTCGAAGTGCAGGTCATGCGCGTCGATCTCGACGAGCGCAAGATCGACTTCGGTATGCCTGACAAACCTGCCGAGCCGGCGGGCCGTAAAAAACGAGGCAGCGAACCTGCTGCGCCAGCAAGCAAAGGCAAGGGCGTTCCTGCGAAAGCTGCTGCCGCCGAGCCTGCGCCAGCCAAGGCAGGTCGTCGTTCGTCTTCCAAGGACAAGGCTCCCGAAGCCTACCGCCCAAGCGACGCGGCGGCGAAAAACGCCGAACTGCGCAAGAGCCGTGAGTTGAAGCAGCAGTTGCTCAACGAAGCCAAAAGCGGTGGTAAAGCGGCGTCTGGGGGAAAGTCCCAAGGGGCGGAAAAGCCGTCGAGCAAGCCAAGTAAACACCGTAAAGGCCCGCCAAAAGCGGGTTCGGCCCCCGCGAAAAGCGGCGGGTCGCGCAAACCTAAGGCCAAGTCATGAGTCTGGAAAAAATCTACGGCGTCCACGCCGTAGAAGCACTGCTGCGTCACCACCCTAAGCGCGTCAAGCAAGTGTGGCTGGCCGAAGGCCGCAGCGAGCCGCGCGTGCAGGCGTTGGTCGAGCTGGCCAACCAAAACAAAGTCGCCATCGGTCAGGCCGAGCGTCGTGAAATGGACGTGTGGGTCGAAGGCGTTCACCAGGGTGTGGTGGCGGACGTCAGTCCGAGCCAGGTCTGGGGCGAAGCGATGCTCGATGAGCTGCTCGACCGTACCGAAGGTGCGCCGCTATTACTGGTGCTGGACGGCGTGACCGACCCGCACAACCTCGGCGCGTGCCTGCGTTCGGCCGATGCTGCGGGTGCGCTGGCGGTGATTGTGCCTAAAGACAAGTCGGCTACCTTGACGCCGGTTGTGCGTAAGGTCGCCTGTGGCGCGGCGGAAGTGATTCCGCTGGTGGCCGTGACCAACCTGGCGCGCACCTTGGAGAAACTCCAGCAGCGCGGCCTGTGGGTCGTGGGCACGGCGGGAGAGGCTGAGGTCAGCATTTATGACCAGGACCTCACCGGCCCGACCATCCTGATCATGGGGGCCGAAGGCAAGGGCATGCGTCGCCTGACCCGTGAACATTGCGATTACCTGGTGCACCTGCCGATGGCCGGTAGTGTCAGCAGCCTGAACGTGTCGGTCGCGACCGGCGTGTGCCTGTTTGAGGCCCAGCGTCAGCGTGGGGCCAAGCCCAAGGCGAAGAAGTAGTTCTAAGCCTGGAATAGAACCAACATGTGGGAGGTGGCTTGCCCCCGATAGCGGTGTTTCAGCTACAGATGCTGTGACTGACCCACCGCTATCGGGAGCAAGCACCCTCCCACATTTGCTTTTGAGGTGTTTGGGGAGATTGTTCAAATAATCACCAATCACCTTGCGCCCGTTCTTCCCCTTCTCTACAATTGCGCCCCTTGCCTTCCTGGCAGGCACCGATGTGCCTCCCTGCGGCAAGATCCATAAGTGTCATTCACTCCTTGTCTGACCGTTTTTGAGCGGCAGGCTACAACCCGTAAGGAGCATTCATGCGTCATTACGAAATCATCTTTTTGGTCCACCCGGATCAAAGCGAGCAAGTCGGCGGCATGGTTGAGCGTTACACCAAGCTGATCGAAGAAGACGGCGGCAAAATCCACCGTCTGGAAGATTGGGGTCGTCGTCAACTGGCCTACGCAATCAACAATGTTCACAAGGCTCACTACGTGATGCTGAACGTTGAGTGCACTGGCAAGGCCCTGGCCGAGCTGGAAGACAACTTCCGCTACAACGATGCAGTGATCCGTAACCTGGTCATCCGTCGCGAAGAAGCCGTTACCGGCCAATCCGAGATGCTCAAGGCTGAAGAAAACCGCAGTGAGCGCCGTGAGCGTCGCGACCGTCCTGAGCACGAAGGCGCTGATAGCGCTGATAGTGATGACAGCGACAGCAGCGATAACGCTGACGAGTAATCCACGGACCTTATTAAGGAGCCTATCAAATGGCACGTTTCTTCCGTCGTCGTAAGTTTTGCCGCTTCACCGCTGAAGAAGTGAAGGAGATCGATTACAAAGATCTCAACACTCTGAAAGCCTACGTATCCGAGACCGGCAAAATTGTTCCAAGCCGTATCACCGGTACCAAAGCACGTTATCAGCGTCAGCTGGCCACCGCTATCAAGCGCGCCCGCTTCCTGGCCCTGCTGGCCTACACCGACAGCCACGGCCGCTGAGACCGGGCAGTCGACAAGTAGTAAGGGATTGAATGCATGCGCGCCTTAGCTGAGTTCATCATGCGCGGTCGTGTGCAGGCCACTCTGGTAGTGGCTGGATGTGCGGCATTGCCGTTGCTTTATTGGTTGGGTGCTGCCGCAGGTTGCCTTGTGCTGCTGCGGCGCGGTTTGCAGGATGCCTTTGGCATCCTGGCCCTGGGACTGGTAGCCGCCTTGATCTGGTGGCTGCAATTGGGCGAACCCAAGGTACTTTTGGTGCTGCTGGGGTCGACGAGCCTTGCGTTGGTTTTGCGCGCAAGTGAGTCCTGGGTCCGCACGCTGCTGGTCAGCGTGGCATTGGGGTTGGTGTTTTCGGTGTTGATTGACGCGGCTTTCCGCCCGCAAATCGAGGCGCTGGCGCAGGAGATCGTCAAGATCCTGCCGCTGGCCCTCGGGGAACTCTACCAGCAGCTTTCGGTAGATGAGCGAGCGCGTCTTGCGACACTGGTTGCACCGGCCCTGATCGGCCTGATGGCGGTAATGATGCAGATCGTCAGCGTGCTGAGCCTGATGCTTGGGCGTTATTGGCAGGCGTTGTTGTACAACCCGGGTGGTTTTGGTCGCGAATTTCGCAGTATCAGAATCCCTGTGGGCCCGGCGATGTTGCTGCTGGCACTCATGGTTGTCGGACCGAACCTCGGTTCGCAGATGGCCTTGACCGTGCTGTTTTGCAGCGTACCGCTGGTGTTTGCCGGGCTGGCCCTGATTCACGGGCTGGTCGCGCAGAAGCGCCTGGCCAGGTTCTGGCTGGTGGGGTTGTACGTAACGATGTTGCTGTTCATGCAGCTGATCTATCCGTTACTCGTGGTTCTGGCCATTGTCGACGGCCTGATTGATTTTCGCGGTCGTCTGGCGCCGAAAGACGCCGATAACGCGAACGGTGAAGGTTAAAAGTTAGAGGATTTTCACATGCAACTGATCCTTCTGGAAAAAGTCGCCAACCTGGGCAACCTGGGCGACAAAGTGAACGTTAAGGCCGGCTACGGTCGTAACTACCTGCTGCCTTACGGCAAAGCCACCGCTGCAACCGCTGCCAACCTGGCTGCGTTTGAAGAGCGTCGTGCTGAGCTGGAAAAAGCAGCAGCAGACAAAAAAGCTTCGGCCGAAACTCGCGCTGCCCAACTGGCTGAGCTGGAAGTGACTATCACTGCCACCGCCGGTGACGAAGGCAAGCTGTTCGGTTCGATCGGCACCCACGACATCGCTGATGCACTGACCGCCTCCGGCGTTGAAGTGCAGAAGAGCGAAGTTCGTCTGCCGAACGGCACCATCCGCAACGTAGGCGAATTCGACGTAGCCGTGCACCTGCACGCCGAAGTTGAAGCCACCGTACGCGTTGTCGTGGTAGCAGCTTAAGCAACACCTAACTGACTGGCACCTCGCGTGTCAGGCAGTTAACATCGGGCACGATCCTGTTTACAGGTCGTGCCTTTTGTTTTTCTACAATCCCCTAATTCCAAGTGGCCATGAACGATATTTCAGCTCCTGAGCAATACGATCTGCAAACCGCTGCCCTGAAGGTGCCGCCGCATTCCATCGAGGCCGAACAGGCCGTGCTCGGTGGCCTGATGCTGGACAACAACGCCTGGGAACGCGTGCTGGATCAAGTCTCGGACGGTGATTTCTATCGTCATGACCACCGCCTGATCTTCCGTGCCATCGCCAAACTGGCCGACCAGAACTCGCCAATCGACGTGGTGACCCTGGCCGAGCAATTGGACAAGGAAGGCCAGACATCCCAGGTCGGTGGCCTGGGCTACCTTGGTGAATTGGCAAAAAACACGCCGTCCGTCGCCAACATCAAGGCCTATGCCCAGATCGTTCGCGAGCGCGCCACCCTGCGCCAACTGATCGGCATCAGCACCGAAATCGCCGACAGCGCCTTCAACCCCGAAGGCCGCACCGCCGCCGAAATCCTCGACGAAGCCGAGCGCCAGATTTTCCAGATCGCCGAGGCGCGCCCGAAAACCGGTGGCCCGGTCAGCGTCAACGACCTGCTGACCAAGGCCATCGACCGCATCGACACCTTGTTCAACACCGACAACGCCATCACCGGTATTTCCACCGGCTACACCGACCTCGACGAGAAGACCAGCGGCCTGCAGCCTTCCGACCTGATCATCGTCGCCGGCCGTCCATCCATGGGTAAGACCACCTTTGCGATGAACCTGGTGGAAAACGCCGTGTTGCGCAGCGACAAGACCGTACTGGTGTACTCCCTCGAGATGCCAGGCGAATCGCTGATCATGCGTATGCTGTCGTCCCTGGGCCGTATCGACCAGACCAAGGTCCGTGCCGGCCGCCTGGAAGACGACGACTGGCCGCGCCTCACTTCGGCGGTCAACCTGCTCAACGACCGCAAGCTGTTTATCGATGACACCGCCGGTATCAGCCCGTCCGAGATGCGCGCACGTACCCGTCGCCTGGTACGTGAGCACGGCGACATCGCCCTGATCATGATCGACTACCTGCAGTTGATGCAGATCCCAGGTTCCAGCGGC
The DNA here is from genome assembly GCF_012030485.1 of Pseudomonas sp. B14(2022). Taxonomy (NCBI): domain Bacteria; kingdom Pseudomonadati; phylum Pseudomonadota; class Gammaproteobacteria; order Pseudomonadales; family Pseudomonadaceae; genus Pseudomonas; species Pseudomonas sp. B14(2022). The sequence continues at coordinate 72,183 of NZ_JAAUVM010000006.1, read as the reverse complement.
GATAACCGCACCAACGAGATTTCCGAGATATCCCGGTCCCTCAAGGCCCTGGCCAAGGAATTCAACTGCCCGGTAGTTGCCCTGTCCCAGCTCAACCGTTCTCTGGAGCAACGCCCTAACAAGCGTCCGGTGAACTCCGACTTGCGGGAATCCGGAGCGATCGAGCAGGATGCTGACGTGATCATGTTCGTGTACCGCGACGAGGTGTATCACCCCGAGACCGAACACAAAGGCATTGCTGAAATCATCATCGGCAAACAGCGTAACGGCCCGATCGGCTTTATCCGCTTGGCCTTCATCGGCAAATACACGCGTTTCGAGAACCTGGCGCCGGGCAGCTACAACTTCGACGACGACGAATAACCCTTCTGTTCAATTCCGACCATTACCGTCGGAATTGGTCAAAATTTGTGCTATATTCCGCGCCCGCGATTTTTCATCTCAACACCGGTCACCGTCATGCAAACAGCCAAGCCGTTATTTGACTATCCCAAGTACTGGGCCGAATGTTTCGGTCCTGCGCCATTCCTGCCGATGAGCAGGGAGGAGATGGATCAGCTTGGCTGGGATTCCTGCGACATCATCATCGTCACCGGTGATGCCTACGTGGACCACCCATCTTTCGGCATGGCCATCATCGGCCGGCTGCTGGAGTCCCAGGGCTTCCGCGTCGGGATCATTGCGCAGCCGAACTGGCAGTCCAAAGACGACTTCATGAAGCTCGGCGAGCCGAACCTGTTCTTCGGTGTCGCGGCCGGCAACATGGACTCGATGATCAACCGCTACACCGCCGACAAGAAAATCCGTTCCGACGACGCCTACACCCCAGGCGGCATGGCCGGCAAGCGTCCGGACCGCGCCAGCCTGGTGTACAGCCAGCGTTGCAAGGAAGCCTACAAGAACGTGCCGATCGTACTCGGCGGCATCGAAGCGTCCCTGCGCCGTATCGCCCACTACGACTACTGGCAGGACCGCGTGCGCAACTCGATCCTGATCGACGCCACCGCCGATATCCTGCTGTACGGCAACGCCGAGCGGGCCATCGTTGAAGTCGCCCAGCGCCTGTCGTGGGGCCACAAGATCGAAGACATCACCGATGTGCGCGGTACCGCGTTCATTCGCCGTGACACGCCCGAAGGCTGGTACGAGGTGGACTCCACCCGTATCGACCGTCCGGGCAAGATCGACAAGATCATCAACCCGTACGTGAATACCCAGGATACCCAGGCCTGCGCCATCGAGCAGGAAAAGGGCCCGGTTGAAGACCCGGAAGAAGCCAAGGTCGTACAGATCCTGGCCAGCCCGCGCATGACCCGCGACAAGACGGTCATTCGTCTGCCGTCCGTGGAAAAAGTCCGTGGCGACTCGGTGCTGTATGCCCACGCCAACCGCGTACTCCACCTGGAAACCAACCCAGGCAACGCCCGCGCCCTGGTGCAGAAGCACGGTGACGTGGACGTGTGGTTCAACCCGCCGCCCATTCCGATGACCACTGAAGAAATGGACTACGTGTTTGGCATGCCTTACGCCCGTGTTCCGCACCCGGCGTACGGCAAGGAGAAGATCCCGGCCTACGACATGATCCGTTTCTCGGTGAACATCATGCGTGGCTGCTTCGGCGGCTGCACCTTCTGCTCGATCACCGAGCACGAAGGCCGGATCATCCAGAACCGTTCCGAAGAGTCGATCATTCGCGAAATCGAAGAGATCCGCGACAAGGTGCCTGGCTTCACCGGTGTGATCTCCGACCTCGGTGGCCCGACCGCGAACATGTACCGCATCGCCTGCAAGAGCCCGGAAATCGAATCCGCGTGCCGCAAGCCGTCGTGCGTGTTCCCCGGCATCTGCCCGAACCTGAACACCGATCACTCGTCGTTGATCCAGCTGTACCGCAGCGCCCGTGCGTTGCCGGGTGTGAAGAAGATCCTGATCGCTTCCGGCCTGCGTTACGACCTCGCGGTCGAGTCGCCGGAATACGTCAAGGAGCTGGTGACCCACCACGTCGGTGGCTACCTGAAGATCGCCCCGGAACACACCGAGGAAGGTCCGCTCAACCAGATGATGAAGCCGGGCATTGGCAGCTATGACAAGTTCAAGCGCATGTTCGAGAAGTACACCAAGGAGGCGGGCAAGGAGCAGTACCTGATCCCGTACTTCATCGCGGCCCACCCCGGCACCACCGATGAAGACATGATGAACCTGGCCCTGTGGCTCAAGGGCAACGGCTTCCGCGCCGACCAGGTGCAGGCGTTCTACCCGTCGCCAATGGCCACCGCCACCGCGATGTACCACTCGGGCAAGAACCCGCTGCGCAAGGTCACCTACAAGAGCGACGCGGTGACCATCGTCAAGAGCGAGGAGCAGCGCCGTCTGCACAAGGCGTTCCTGCGCTATCACGACCCGAAAGGCTGGCCGATGCTGCGTGAAGCGTTGACTCGCATGGGCCGTGCCGACCTGATTGGGTCGGGCAAGGACCAACTGATCCCGCTGCACCAGCCGACCACCGACAGCTACCAGAGCGCCCGTCGCAAGAACTCGACGCCGGCCGGCAGCCACAAGGTCGCCAAGGAAACCACCACCAGGATCCTTACCCAGCACACCGGCCTGCCGCCCCGTGGCAGCGACGGCAGCAACCCGTGGGACAAGCGCGAACAAGCCAAGGCTGCGGCGCAGGCACGTAACAAGCAGGCAGCTAAAGAACGTAGCGATGCAGCCAAGGGCAAGGGCGGCAAGCCAGCCCGCAAGCCGGTCGTGCCGCGTTGATCGCAGCGTGAATATGCAAGACGCCAGCCTCGTGCTGGCGTTTTGCTTTCTAGGCGGTGGGGAGTCTGTTTGTTAAGGTGGCGCCCATTAAATCGCTATCGGGGGCAAGCCCCCTCCCACATTTTGAATGTATTCACACATCAAGTGTGGGAGGGGGCTTGCCCCCGATAGCATCAGTCCAGTCACCACCCCTTCAAGGATGAACACCCCCATGAGCAACCCCCTGCTCAACATCGGCATGGACTCCAACCGTTCCCAGTTCATGGCCCGCCAGCGCATTGAAAGCCAGATCAACCTGCCGAGCCTGTTCGCCGCCATCGACGCCGACCCCGGCATCGTCGGCGCGGGGGTGGTGTATATCGACGCTGACTTCAATGTCATTACCCTGCGCGAATTCAAGCCGATCTGCAGCATCAAGCCCAAGCGCATCATTTTGCGTGAGGCGCAGAGGTACATTTCGCCGGCGCAGTTTGCCAATCAGGTGGCTAACAACCCGCGTGAGTCCCGGTTGGTGGGCGAAGCAGTCAATACGACCCTGTCTTGTGCGGGCGCAATCCTCGGTTGGATTGTTGTGTTCAGCGGTACAGTCGCCGTGCCTTTCACGGGTGGCGCGAGCCTGGTGGTGGCGGGCATCGGTGCAACGGCTGCAGCGGCCAGCACTGCGCAATGTGTCGTCGGGGGGGTGAGAACTATCAACGAACTCAATGACCCGGCAGCCAACGACGATATGGATAGCGAGGACTGGTATCGCTATGCAATGCCGGTATTGGACGCCGCTTCACTGCTGGGTGCCGGCGCCTCTACTCTGACCACTCTTCGGCTCCTGCAGGCTCGAAAGGTGACCACTGGCAGAAGTTGGTACGAGTTATCCAAGGGGTTGACCCGCCAGCAACGCAAGGCGCTCACCAAAGAGTTGCTGAGCCTGAAAGATCCAAGACTGAGCAATAAACTCTTGAAGCTGCGCCAACGCTCCGGTGAGCTGGCCAAGCGCTATTCAGCTAGCGAGATCAATCACGCTACTGTGACGCAGATCAGAGACTCCCTCGGGGCTGCCGTTGGTCTTACCGGGAGCGCTATATCAGGCAACATTCGAACGATTGCAGTTGGCCTCTATGAGGAGGTTGAGTGATGGATCGTCCGGGTTCATTGAGAGCTTTTTTGGCGCAATATTTTCCAGCGTTTATATGCGCGTTCTTCCTTGCCTGCTTCTCTCTCTCCGCCGCTATTTCATTGGCATCAAGTACATTTTTTCGCAGTGACCCAGAGCGGGCGCGTTACTCTTTTCTGGCGGCAGTTTTATTGGGCTTGCTCTTGGCGTTCAGCCATTTCGTCATGATCAGAGGGCGAGAATGGGGGGCTTGGGCTATCGCAGCCTTCTACGTTGTATGTTTGCTGGTCGTGTTGCCAACCTATAGCTATCGGCCACATATGGCAGCGTATGTAATAGGGCTGCTGTTTCCGCTGTTGGGGTTACTGCTGCTCAATAGCAAACGCCACCGCGAAATGCGCAAAAAACTGTCCGAGATACGCCACCTGCGCCAAGCCGTAATCGCAAAGCGCAAAACCCGTTGATTGGGTAGATTCGCCACCCATCCTCACATTAACGCCACAAATATGTGCGGCGCCTGCACCACGACACCACCGTTGGCGCCGTTTTGGTGCTGTACTGCACCGGGTCTTACGATAAAGCGCAATGACCGCCGCTCTGGCATAAGTCTTGCGCGCTTTGTGTCCATGCCCTGGCTCGCAGGAGGCCGCCGTGTCGATTCATGTCGCGTTGCACCACGTTACGCATTACCGCTACGACCGCGCGGTCGAACTCGGCCCGCAGATCGTACGTCTGCGCCCGGCGGCCCACAGCCGCACGCGGATTTTGTCCTATGCACTCAAAGTGCTGCCCGAGCAGCATTTCATCAATTGGCAGCAGGACCCCCAGGGCAATTACCTGGCGCGTCTGGTGTTCCCGGAAAAGACTGACGAGTTGCGCATCGAAGTCGACCTGGTCGCCGAGATGGCGGTGTTCAACCCGTTCGACTTTTTCCTTGAGCCCTACGCCGAAAAAATCCCCTTCAGCTACGCCGCCGATGAGCAGCGCGAGCTGGCGCCGTACCTGGAAACCCTACCGCTGACGCCGAAGTTTGCCGCCTACCTGGCCGGCATCGACCGCACGCCGCTGCCGGCCGTGGATTTCCTGGTGGGCCTCAACCAGCGCCTGGCCGCCGACATCGGCTACCTGATCCGCATGGAACCGGGGGTGCAAACCCCGGAATTCACCCTGGAAAACGCGTCCGGCTCCTGCCGTGATTCGGCCTGGTTGTTGGTGCAGTTGCTGCGCAACCTCGGGTTGGCGGCGCGGTTTGTGTCCGGTTATCTGATTCAGTTGACCGCCGACGTCAAAGCCCTTGACGGCCCCTCCGGCACCGACGTCGACTTCACCGACCTGCATGCCTGGTGCGAAGTGTATTTGCCCGGCGCCGGCTGGATCGGCCTGGATGCCACTTCCGGGCTGTTCGCCGGTGAAGGGCATATCCCGTTGGCCTGTAGTCCTGATCCATCGTCTGCCGCACCGATCAGTGGGCTGGTGGAGCCGTGCGAGTGCGAATTTACTCACGAGATGTCGGTTGAGCGCATCTGGGAAGCGCCACGGGTCACCAAGCCCTACACCGAAGAGCAATGGCTGGCGATCCAGGCCCTGGGCCGGCAGATCGATGGCGACCTGCTCAAGGATGATGTGCGCCTGACCATGGGCGGCGAGCCGACCTTCGTCTCCATTGACGACCCTGACGGCGCCGAGTGGAACACCGCTGCCCTCGGCCCGGATAAACGACGCTTGTCCGCCGAACTGTTCCAGCGCATGCGCAAGCACTACGCACCCAAGGGCCTGGTGCACTTCGGTCAGGGCAAGTGGTACCCCGGCGAACAATTGCCGCGCTGGTCGCTTAACTGCTACTGGCGCCGTGACGGCGTGCCCATCTGGCACAACAGCGCGCTTATTGCCGATGAACAGCAGGACTACGGCGCCGATGGCGTAATGGCCGGGCGCTTCCTGGCCAGCGTCGCCGAGCGCCTCAAGCTGCCGGCGCGCTTTGTATTCCCGGCCTTCGAAGACAATTTCTACTACCTGTGGCGCGAAGGTGCGTTGCCACAAAACGTCACGGCCCAGGACCCGCGCTTGAGCGACGACCTGGAGCGCGAGCGCTTGCGCAAAGTGTTCAGCCAGGGCCTGGATAAAGTCATCGGCCAGGTGTTGCCGCTGGCACGCACCGCCGCCAATGATCGCTGGCAGAGTGGGCGTTGGTACCTGCGCGATAACCATTGCCGCCTGGTGCCGGGGGATTCGCCGCTGGGCTATCGCCTGCCGTTGGCCTCGCAGCCGTGGGTGACGGCGGCTGAGTATCCGTTCGTGCACCCCACCGACCCTAACCAGGATCAGCCGGAACTGCCGACCAGCACGCAACTGCAAAGCCATGGCGAACCTGCGCCGAGCGACGAGCGTGTGCCCAAGGTCGACGAGTCCGCCGACTGGCTGACCCGCACCGCCCTCTGCGCCGAAGCGCGGGAAGGGCGCCTGTACCTGTTTATGCCGCCGCTGGAGCGCGTCGAGGATTACCTGGAGTTGGTGGCCGCCATCGAAGCCACCGCCGAGGAGCTGCACTGCCCGGTGCTGCTGGAAGGCTACGAACCACCGTTCGATATGCGCCTGAGCAACTTCCGTGTTACGCCGGATCCGGGTGTGATCGAGGTCAACGTGCAGCCGTCTGCGACCTGGGACGAGTTGGTGGAGCGCACCGAATTCCTCTACGAGGAGGCGCGGCAAACCCGGCTGACCACCGAGAAATTCATGATCGACGGCCGCCACACCGGCACCGGCGGCGGTAACCACTTTGTGCTGGGGGGCGCGACGCCCAAGGATTCGCCGTTCCTGCGCCGGCCCGACCTGCTGCGCAGCCTGATCAGCTATTGGCACAACCACCCCTCGCTGTCGTACCTGTTTTCCGGCCTGTTTATCGGCCCGACCTCCCAGGCTCCGCGGGTGGACGAAGCACGTAACGACGCGCTGTATGAGCTGGAAATCGCCTTTGCCCAAATGCCGCAGCCGGGTGAAGAATGCCCGCCGTGGTTGGTGGATCGCCTGCTGCGCAACCTGTTGATCGACGTGACGGGCAACACCCACCGCGCCGAATTCTGTATCGACAAACTCTACTCGCCCGACGGTGCCACTGGCCGCCTGGGCTTGCTCGAGTTGCGCGCCTTCGAAATGCCGCCCCATGCGCGCATGAGCCTGACCCAGCAACTGCTGCTGCGGGCGCTGGTCGCGCGCTTCTGGCGTGAACCCTATGCACCACCGAAATTGGCGCGCTGGGGCACCGAGTTGCATGACCGCTTCCTGTTGCCGCACTTTATCGAGCAGGATTTTGCCGATGTGATCGTCGAGTTGAACGCCGCCGGTTACCCGTTGCGCGCCGAATGGTTCGCCGCGCACCTGGAGTTCCGCTTCCCCAAGGTGGGCGATTACGCCGTCAGCGGGATCGAACTGGAACTGCGCCAGGCCCTGGAGCCTTGGCATGTACTGGGCGAAGAGGGTGCGGTGGGCGGCACGGTGCGTTATGTGGATTCGTCCCTGGAGCGCTTGCAGGTGAAGTTGAGCGGGCTGCCGCCGCAACGCTACCTGTTGACCTGCAATGGCATCCCGGTGCCGCTGCAACCGACCGGGCGCATCGGTGAGTTCGTCGCCGGCGTGCGTTACCGCGCCTGGCAACCGGCCAATTGCCTGCAACCGACTATCCCGGTCCATGCGCCGCTGGTGTTCGACCTGCTGGACACCTGGATGCAGCGCTCGTTGGGCGGCTGCCAGTGCCATGTTGCACATCCGGGCGGGCGTAACTACGACAGCTTGCCGGTGAACGCCAATGAGGCTGAGAGTCGGCGCATGGCACGGTTTTTCCGTCTCGGCCACACGCCTGGGAAGCTCACCGTGCCGAGTGTTGTGATCAATGACGAATTCCCGATGACCTTGGATCTACGGCGTCACCCCAATAATAATGACTAAATGCGATCCAAATGTGGGAGGGCGCTTGCTCCCGATTACGGTGAATCAGCCGATACATAGGTTGACTGACCCACCGCGATCGGGAGCAAGCTCCCTCCCACGAGGATTTGCAGTGTTTGTTAGGTTAATCTGAGCCCCTTTGCCTCTGCCGAGCGTTCCATGCCCGACTTGCTCGACCAATACCCGCTGACCGCGGGTACTTATCACGAACTGCTGGACGACAGTGGCGCGGTGCGCGCCCATTGGCAGCGCTTGCTTGATCACCTGCAACGCAGCACGCCCGCGCAACTGGCCCAGCGCCAGGCGCTGCTGACCCGGCAGATCCAGGAAAACGGCGTGACCTATAACGTCTACGCCGACCCCAAGGGCGCCGATCGCCCGTGGGAACTGGACCTGCTGCCCCATGTGCTGGCGGCCGATGAATGGCAGCAGCTGTCAGCCGGTATCGCCCAGCGTGCGCGCTTGCTCAACGCCGTACTGGCGGACCTCTACGGGCCGCAACGTTTGATCAAGGAAGGCCTGCTACCGGCCGAGCTGGTGTTCGGGCATAACAATTTCCTGTGGCCGTGCCAGGGCATCCAACCGCCTGACGGTGCGTTTCTGCACCTGTATGCGGTGGACCTGGCGCGTACCCCGGATGGCCGCTGGTGGGTCACCGCCGACCGGACGCAGGCGCCTTCGGGCGCCGGTTATGCGTTGGAAAACCGCACCATCGTGTCCCGCGCCTTCCCGGACCTGTACCGTGATCTGCAGGTGCAGCACCTCACCGGTTTCTTCCGCACGCTCCAGGAAACCCTGGCCCGCCAGGCACCGAGCGACGACCAGCCACCGCTGATCGTGCTGCTCACCCCTGGGCGTTTCAACGAGAGCTATTTCGAACACCTGTACCTCGCGCGCCAGCTCGGCTACCCGTTGGTGGAAGGCGGCGACCTCACGGTACGCGACAGCACGGTGTTCCTGAAAACCCTGAGTGGCCTGCGTCGGGTGCACGCGATCATGCGTCGCCTCGATGACGACTTCTGCGACCCGCTGGAGCTGCGTACCGACTCCGCCCTCGGCGTACCCGGCCTGCTCGACGCCGCGCGCCAGGGCAATGTGCTGGTGGCCAATGCCTTGGGCAGCGGCGTGCTGGAGTCCCCCGGATTGCTCGGCTTTCTACCCAAGATCAACCAGTTCCTGTTTGGCGAAGAGTTGATCCTGCCGTCCATCGCCACCTGGTGGTGCGGTGAGGCGCCGGTGCTCGCCGAGGCCCTGGAGAAGCTGCCCGAACTGCTGATCAAACCCGCGTTCCCGTCGCAAAGTTTCACGCCGGTATTCGGTCGCGACTTGAGCGACGAACAACGCCAGGCCCTGGCCGAACGCATGCGTGCTCGGCCGTACGCCTACGTCGCCCAGGAGCTGGCGCAACTTTCCCAGGCACCGGTGTGGCACACCGTGGAGGATCATTTGCAACACCGCGCCATCGGCATGCGCGTGTATGCCGTGGCCAGCGCGGAGGGCTACCGTGTACTGCCCGGCGGCCTGACCCGCGTGGCGGCCGATGCCGATGCCGAAGTGGTGTCGATGCAACGCGGCGGCGCCAGCAAGGACACCTGGGTGCTGGGCGAACGTGCCACCGGTGGCGAGCATTGGCGCGCCCAGCGCGCGATTAGTGCGCATGACCTGGTGCGCCGCGACCCTTATCTGCCGTCCCGCGTGGTGGAAAACCTGTTCTGGTTCGGCCGTTACTGCGAACGCTGCGACAACAGCGCCCGCTGGCTGCGGATCGTGCTGGCGCGTTATGTCGACGGCGATGACCCACTGGCGTTGCAGGCGGCGGTCGAGTTGGGTGAAAACCTGCGCCTGCTGCCGGAGGAGGGCGAGTTGCCCGAGCGTTTGCAGGCGGCCTTGCTCGGTGATGATTGGCCGTCGAGCCTGCGCGCCAACCTGCAACGCTTGCAGTGGGCGGCGTCCCAGGTGCGCGGCAAGTTATCCCGTGAGAACTGGCAGGCCCTGGTGGAGCTGCAGCGTGAAGCCCTGGAGCTGGAAAGCGAAAGCCCTGACTTTGGTGAGTTGCTGGATTTCCTCAACCGCCTGGTGATGTCCCTGGCGGCGCTGTCCGGGTTTGCCCTCGACGACATGACCCGCGACGAAGGCTGGCGTTTCCTGATGATGGGCCGGCGCATCGAGCGTCTGCAATTTCTCAGCAGCAGCCTGGCGGCATTCCTGCGCGGCGTGGCGGTGTTCGACCAGGCGGGGCTGGAGTGGTTGCTGGAGCTGGGCAACAGCAGCATCACCTACCGCTCGCGCTACCTGGCGGTGCCGCAGCTGATTCCGGTCCTGGATTTGTTGTTGCTGGATGAACAGAACCCCCACGCGGTGCTGTTCCAGCTGAAACTGGTGAGCCGTACCCTGCGCCGTCTTAACGATGATTTCGGTGTGCCACGGGAGGCCGGCTTGGCGCCGTTGGTGGAGCGCCTGGCGCGTTTCGACCTGAGTTGCCTGGAGAACCCGTTGTTTGGCGAATCCAGCGTGCATGCCGCGCTGGAAGGCCTGGCCGACCTGCTGCAAGCGGTCGCCGATGAGAGTGGGCAAGTCTCGGATCGCCTGGCCTTGCGCCACTTTGCCCATGTGGATGATGTCAGCCAGCAAACGGTGTCGGTGTGATGAGTGCGCGCTACCAGATTTTCCACGATACCCATTACCACTACGACAGCCCGGTGTCCCTGGCCCAGCAGCTGGCGCATTTATGGCCGAGGCCGTGCGCCTGGCAGCGTTGCAGCGACCAGCAACTGGATATCAGCCCGCAGCCGTCTTCACGCCGGGATGAGCTGGACGTGTTCGGCAACCCGATTACCCGCCTGGCGTTCGAACGGCCCCACGATGAATTGCTGGTCAATGCCGGTTTGACTGTGGAAGTACTGGCGCGGCCGGTGCTGGATTTCCAGCACTCGCCCGCCTGGGACCAGACCCGCGACAGCCTGACCTACAGCAGCCAGCCGCTGTCGCCCGAGTTGATTGAAGCCTGCCGTTATCGCTTCGAATCGCCCTACGTGCACCTGAAGAAAACCTTCGTCGAGTTCTCGGAAAGCTGTTTTCCCCCTGGCGCGCCCTTGTTATTGGGTGTGCAGGCCTTGATGGAAAAAATCTTCAGCGAATTCACCTTCGATGCCGAAGCCACCCAGGTTGCCACGCCACTGGTGGAAGTGCTGGAGCGCCGCCGCGGCGTGTGCCAGGACTTCGCCCACCTGATGCTCGCCTGTCTGCGCTCGCGCGGCCTGGCGGCGCGTTACATCAGCGGCTACCTGCTCACCCAGCCACCGCCCGGCCAGCCACGGCTGATCGGCGCCGACGCGTCCCACGCCTGGGTCTCGGTGTATTGCCCGGTATCGGGCTGGGTGGATTTCGATCCGACGAACAATGTGCAGCCGGCACTGGAGCACATCACCTTGGCCTGGGGCCGGGATTTCTCCGATGTGTCGCCGTTGCGTGGGGTAATTCTGGGGGGAGGGAGCCATGACCCTGAGGTACGGGTGACGGTGATGCCGCTGGTGTAGGAGCGAGCAAGCTCGCTCCTACAGTAAATAATTATTCAGCTGGATCTTTTGGTGTTTCAGTCTCGTCGCTCGTTACTTCACCATCAGCATCCGGGTTGAGTGCGCCGGCTTCTTCATCTACCGCGGCTTTCTTGCGTTGCAGCTTTTCCTCTTTCTTCTGTTCCTTGGCCAAGTCTCTCTGACGTTTGGCGAAGGAGTAATTAGGTTTGGCCATGGGCGATCCTCTAGGGTCGAAGGTGAGGGTGGCGGCGCGCAGCTGCCTTGGGACGACATGGTAGCAGCTTCAAGGGGCGCTTGGCCTTCACTTACCGCAGGCGTACGCGGCCAGAAGGCCATTGAACAGTTGGTTGAGGTGCATGGCTCGGACTCCAGTGGGTGATGGGCCGATCATAGGCAGGTGCTGCGACTTTAGCTGGTAGATTGTGTCGATAAGTCTGATAGCCTAAAGTTGTATACAATCTGTTGATTCAGATCATAAGAATTTCAGCCTGCTTGAGGCACCCTTGTCGCAATACGCGTTTTTAAACCCTGCCTTGGAGATTCACATGTTTGCCAAACTCGTTGCTGTTTCCCTGCTGACGCTGGCTAGCGGCCAGTTGCTTGCTGCAGAGTGCAAGGTCACCGTCGACTCCACCGATCAGATGTCCTTCAACACCAAGGAAATCACGATCGACAAGAGCTGCAAGACGTTCACCGTCGAGTTGACTCACTCCGGCAGCTTGCCGAAAAACGTCATGGGTCATAACTGGGTGCTGACCAGCGCCGCCAACATGCAGCCGGTTGCCACTGACGGCATGGCCGCTGGCATCGACAAGAACTACCTGAAAGAGGGTGACGACCGCATCATCGCCCACACCAAGATCATTGGCGCCGGCGAGAAGGATTCGGTGACCTTCGATGTATCGAAACTGGCCGCCGGTACGGATTACGCATTCTTCTGCTCGTTCCCGGGCCACATCTCGATGATGAAAGGCACTGTGGTCGTCAAGTAAGACCGCGTTATCGTTCATCGGGGGCTTGCCCCCCGATGACTGCCTGCCAATCAACACACCACTATCTGGCCCACCTCACGGCGCAAACGGCATCACCCGTTTGTGTTCGGTCTTGCGGTACGTCTCGCAAATAATCCGGAACGCTTCTTCACGCACCGGCTCACCGTGCAGGAATGCATCGATCTCGGCATAGGTCACGCCATGTGACGCCTCATCCGGCTTGCCCGGCGACAGGTCTTCCAAGTCGGCCGTCGGCACCTTCTCCACCAACGACTCCGGTGCTCCAAAGAACCGCGCGATGGCGCGTACCTGATTTTTCACCAGCCCGCTCAACGGTGCCAAGTCGCACGCGCCATCACCGAACTTGGTGAAAAAGCCCATCACCGCTTCCGCCGCATGGTCGGTGCCGATCACCAGGCCGCTGGCCGCGCCGGCGATGGTGTACTGCGCCACCATGCGCATGCGCGCCTTGGTGTTGCCGAGCACGAAGTCGCGGGACACCGCTGCCTTGCCTTCAAACGCCGCCACTTCATTGGCCAGGGATTTCACCGCCGGGCCGATGTTCACGGTGTGGCGCTCGTCCGGGTCGATAAAATCCACCGACGCCTGGGCATCGATTTCATCGAACTGGGTTTCGTAGGGCAGGCGTACGGCGATAAAGCGGTAGGCCTCGTCGCCGGTGCTGGCGCGCAGTTCCTGTATCGCACGTTGGGCCAGGAGGCCTGCGGTCAGGGAGTCGACGCCGCCGCTGATGCCCAGCACCAATGTCTTGAGCCCGGAATTGCGCAGGCAGTCCTGGATAAACGCCACGCGCCGGGCAACTTCGGCCTCGAGGGCGGCCTGGTCCTTGAACGGTGCTTGGACCTTGAGCTGCTGCGCAATCTCACGCTGTACGGCTTGCATGATTCACTCCTTGCTGGAAAGGGCAGGTACTTTGAAAACATGACGCAAATAGGCGACAAAATTCGGGTCGGTGCAGTGGGTCTTGCCCGCTTCATCGGAGATCTTCGCGACGGGCTGGCCATTGCAGGCGGTCATTTTAAGCACGATGCTCATCGGTTCCACCCCTGGAATATCGCAGGTCAGGTTGGTGCCGATGCCGAAGCTCACATTAATGCGACCACGCAGCGCCCGGAATATTTCCAGGGCCTTGGGCAGCGACAGGCTGTCGGAGAACACCAGGGTCTTGCTCATCGGCTCGATGCCCAACTTATGGTAGTGGGCGATGGCTTTTTCCGCCCACTGTACCGGGTCGCCGGAGTCGTGGCGCAGGCCATCGAACAGCTTGGCGAAGTACAAGTCGAAGTCGCCGAGGAAAGCGTCGGTGGTGATGCAATCGGTCAGGGCGATACCGAGCAGGCCACGGTATTCGCGGACCCAGCAGTCGAGAGCGGCGATCTGGCTGTCGATCAGGCGCGGGCCGAGTTGCTGGTGGGCCATGATCCATTCGTGGGCCATGGTGCCAAGCGGCTTCATATCGAACTCGCGGGCTAGGTGCACGTTGCTGGTGCCGACGAAGCGCCCGGGGAAGTCATGCTTGAGCACGCTGACCACTTCTTCCTGCACGCGGTACGAGAAGCGCCGGCGCGTGCCGAAGTCGGCCACTTGCAGCTCGGACAGCTCTTCGCTGCTGGCGTTGGCGGTCAGCCAGTCGAACTTGCGGTACAGCTGCTCGCGTGCCTGTTCGAGGATCACGGTCTGGTAGCGGTAGCGGTTGCGCACCTCGCTGACGATCGCGAGCATCGGCACTTCGAAGAGGATTACATGCAGCCACGGCCCTCGCAGGCGGATAAACAGCTCGCCGTTCTCGATGCCGGTCTGCACATAGCGCAGGTTGAAACGAAACAGTCCAAGGAAGCGCAAAAAATCCGGCTTCATAAAGCTGATACGTTCCAGGAAGCCCAGTTGGTCCGGGCTCAGGCTCAACTCGGCAAGGCGCTCGATCTGGTAGCGGATCTCCGCCAGGTACGGGCGCAGGTCTTCGCTGTTACGGCAACGAAACTCCCATTCAACTTCCACATTGGGGTAGTTGTGCAGCACCGCCTGCATCATGGTCAGCTTGTAGAAGTCGGTGTCGAGCAGGTTCTGCACGATGCGATCGGCAAACACACTCTCGCTCATAACGGGAATCTCCAGACGGGTCGGCGATGGGCGCCGGCCTTTACGCACAATTAAGGAAGGGGGCTAGTGGCGCATAGACCTGTAGGGTTTTGCCAGTGATTTTTTTCGGTTAGACCACTGGCCTCATCGGGAGCAAGCCCCCTCCCACACGTGGAATGCATTTCAAATGTGGGAGGGGGCTTGCTCCCGATAGCGGTATTCCAGGCACTAAAGAACCTGCTCCATCATCCACTTCACAAACTCCCGCACCTTGGGCACTTCCGCCGAATGCTCCGGATAGGCCAGGTAATACGCGTCCTGGCTCGGCATCGCATGCTGCCAGGGGATCACCAGCTTGCCATCGGCCAGTTCCTCTTCCACCAGGAAGCGCGGTAGCAGCGCCACGCCACAGCCCACCTGCGCCGCACGAATGCACATATAAAAGGTGTCGAAACGCGGGCCGTGGTAGCTGTGCTCGGTGTGATACCCCTGATCGGCAAACCAGTCATGCCAGCCCTGGGGCCGCGAGGCGTTTTGCAGCAGCACCAGGTCGCTCAGTTGCGTGGGGTCGGTGAACGGCTGCGCCGGCAGGCTTTCCGGGGCGCACACCGGGACCAGCTCTTCGCTGAACAGTTTCAGGCTCTCGGTGCCAGGGCGCGAGCCCTGGCCGAAGTAGAAGGCCATGTCGGCCTTGCCTTGCAGCAGTTCGTCCGGCTCCTGTTCGTTGCACAGGTCCAGGTGGATCTGCGGGTGGCGCAGGCGCCAGCCCTTGAGGCGCGGTACCAGCCAGCGGGCGCCAAAGGTGTAGGGCGTGGACACGCGCAACACTTCGGTCTCGCCGCCGTAGGAGCGCAGGTAGTGGGTCGACATCTCCACCTGCGTGAGGATCTTGCGCACTTCCACCAGGTACAGGTCGCCCGCCGGGGTCATCTGCAAGCGGCGGCGTACGCGGCGGAACAGCAGGTGCTGGAGCAGTTCTTCCAGCTGCGCGACCTGTTTGCTCACTGCGCTTTGCGTGAGGTTCAGCTCCTCGGCGGCGCGGGTAAAGCTCAAGTGGCGGGTGGCGGCCTCGAAACACTGCAGGGCGGTGATCGAGGGCAAATGTCTTCTGTTCAGCACGGCACGCCTCTTTTTATTCTTTGCATGAATAAACGGAATGATATCTCGCCTAATCGTCGTTTGTTGGCAAGTCTTGGGCCAGCTACAAATAAGGCCTGGATCGCCGTGCGTGCCGCGGTGCGATTTTTTGTTCGAAGATTAAAGGAGTGACCCATGGTTGCCGCATTGCTTGATCGTCTCGGGGTAAACCCGGCGCTGTACCAGGCGGGTAAACAACCCGTGCATTCGCCGATTGATGGCAGCCGTATCGGCAGTGTGCACTGGGAAGGTGCCGCCGAGGTGGAGCAACAGGTCAGTCGCGCCGAGCATGCATTCGAGGCCTGGCGCAACGTGCCGGCACCGCGTCGCGGCGAGTTGGTGCGCCAGTTCGGCGATGTACTGCGCGAATACAAGGCCGATCTGGGCGAGCTGGTGTCCTGGGAAGCCGGCAAGATCACCCAGGAAGGCCTGGGTGAAGTGCAGGAAATGATCGACATTTGCGACTTCGCCGTGGGCCTGTCCCGCCAGTTATACGGCTTGACCATCGCCTCCGAGCGTCCGGGCCACCATATGCGTGAAACCTGGCACCCGCTGGGCGTGGTCGGGGTGATCAGCGCCTTCAACTTCCCGGTGGCCGTGTGGGCGTGGAACACCACGCTGGCGCTGGTATGCGGCAACGCGGTGATCTGGAAACCTTCGGAAAAGACCCCGCTCACCGCCCTGGCCTGCCAGGCGTTGTTCGAGCGCGTGTTGAAGAACTTCAAGGACGCCCCCGAGTACTTGAGCCAGGTGATCATCGGCGGCCGCGATGCCGGTGCTGCGCTGGTGGATGACCCCCGCGTGGCGCTGATCAGTGCCACCGGCAGCACCCGCATGGGCCGCGAAGTGGCGCCGAAAGTTGCCGCGCGGTTTGCCCGCAGCATCCTCGAACTGGGCGGCAACAACGCCATGATCCTCGGCCCGAGCGCCGACCTGGACATGGCCGTACGCGCCATCCTGTTCAGTGCCGTCGGCACCGCCGGCCAGCGTTGCACCACCCTGCGTCGGCTGATCGCCCACGAGTCGGTCAAGGAAGAAATCGTCACCCGCCTCAAGGCCGCCTATTCCAAAGTGCGCATCGGCCACCCGCTGGAAGGCAACCTGATCGGCCCGCTGATCGACAAGCATGGCTTCGACAACATGCAGGACGCCCTGGAGCAGGCCTTGAGCGAAGGCGGCAAGGTGTTCGGCGGCAAGCGCCAACTGGAAGACACGTTCCCCAACGCCTACTACGTATCGCCGGCCATCGTGGAAATGCCTGAGCAGAGCGATGTGGTGTGCACCGAAACCTTCGCACCGATTCTGTATGTCGTCGGCTACAAGGACTTCGCCGAAGCCCTGCGCCTGAACAACGCCGTGCCCCAAGGCCTGTCGTCGTGCATCTTCACCACTGACGTGCGCGAGGCCGAGCAATTCATGTCGGCAGTGGGCAGTGACTGCGGGATCGCCAACGTCAACATCGGCCCGAGCGGCGCGGAGATTGGCGGCGCGTTTGGCGGTGAGAAAGAGACCGGTGGCGGTCGTGAGTCAGGTTCGGATGCATGGCGCGGGTATATGCGCCGCCAGACCAATACCGTGAACTACTCGCTGGAATTGCCGCTGGCGCAGGGTATTACCTTCGACTAAATACCTGCCGGAACGCGGAAAAAATGTGGGAGCGGGCTTGCTCGCGAATGCGATGGATCAGCTGTATATCTGTTGACTGATCCACCGCTTTCGCGAGCAAGCCCGCTCCCACAGTTGATTGGATTACCAAGTCAAAACTGAATTTAGATGTTTGTTAGGTCTCATCGGAGTCTGGCAATGGCATTGCGCGAAACATGTTTGTGGGAACACCTAACCCCCGGCCGACCGGAGCGTGCGGCGCTGGCGGGCGAGGTCAAAGTGGATGTGTGTGTGATCGGCGCCGGCATCACCGGATTGTCGGCCGCCATTCACTTGCTGGAACAGGGTAAAAGCGTCGCCGTGCTGGAGGCTCATCGCACCGGTCACGGTGGTTCGGGGCGCAACGTCGGGTTGGTGAATGCCGGCCTGTGGATCCCCCCGGACGAGATCGAAGCCGGTTTCGGCGAAGCGGTGGGCAGCCAGCTCAACCGCATGCTCGGCGCGGCACCGTCGCTGGTGTTCAGCCTGATCGACAAATACACCATCGATTGCCAATTGCGCCGCGAGGGCACCTTGCACATGGCGCATAACGCCCGTGGCGAGGCGGATTTGCGCAGTCGTGAAGAACAATGGAAGCGCCGTGGCGCGCCGGTGGAATTGCTCACCGGCCAGGCCTGCGAGCAAGCCACCGGCACAAAAAAAATCGCCGCCGCCTTGCTGGACCGGCGTGCCGGCACCTTGAACCCGATGGCCTACACCAGTGGCCTGGCGAATGCTGCCGTGGGGCTTGGCGGGCAGTTGTTCGACCATTCGCCGGTCACCCGGTTGGAGCGCCAAGGTGCGAGCTGGTCAGTTCAGACCACCAGCGGTTCGGTGCAGGCTGCACAAGTGGTCATCGCCTCCAACGCCTACACCGAAGGTGAGTGGACCGAGCTGCGACGCAATTTTTTCCCTGGCTACTATTACCAGGTCGCCTCCGCGCCGCTGACCGACGCCGCCGCCGAGCAGATTCTGCCCGGCGGCCAAGGCTCATGGGATACACGCCAGGTATTGAGCAGCATCCGCCGCGATGCCGATGGCCGCCTGTTGCTCGGCAGCCTGGGCAACGGCAACCAGAAACCGGCGTGGTTCCTCAAGGCCTGGGCCGATCGGGTGCAACAGCATTACTTCCCGTACCTCAAATCGGTGCAATGGGAGTTCACGTGGACCGGCTGCATCGCCTTCACCCCCGATCACCTGATGCGCCTCTTCGAGCCAGCCCCCGGCCTGGTGGCAGTAACGGGCTATAACGGGCGCGGCGTGACCACCGGCAGCGTGGTCGGCAAGGCGTTTGCCGACTATTTGTGTCACCAGAATCCCCAGGCGTTGCCGATTCCGTTTGCACCCATGCAACCGCTGGCCGGGGTGGGCCTGCGCAGTTGCCTGTATGAAGCCGGATTTTCGCTGTATCACGCCGGGCAATGCCTGAGGATCGTGATCTGATCACCGAAATACCGCTCAGAAGCCTGCATTTTCTTAGCCGGCTACTAATCTGTATTGGTGCAGGTCGTAGCAATCGCGCACTGTAAATGTGCAGTTCCGTTACGCAGCCTGTTACAGCTGTAGGAACTGTCGTTTATTGCTTTGGTTGCAGGTGCGACCCGTCAGGGTTGTACTTTTTCGGTCAATGGGTTGCACCTATTGATGCCAGAGGGTTGCACGTCCTGGCGAGCGGAGCCGAAACGCCTGTAATAACAATGACACCGTGTCTTTTTGAAGAATAAAAACGTAATGGCACGAGGCTTGCTCTGGGCTTTCAGTGAAAAGTTTGAACGCAAGTTGTAGTGCCAAAAATCAAAAATATCGGAGCACCACTCATGTCCCAGACGTTTTACAAGAAAGGTTTTCTGGCCCTCGCCGTTGCAGCGGCGCTGGGTGTTTCTACGTTTGTTCAAGCTGATGTGAAGATTGGCGTTGCGGGGCCGATGACCGGCGCCAACGCGTCGTTCGGTGAGCAGTACATGAAGGGTGCCCAGGCGGCAGCCGAGGTGATCAACAAGGCCGGCGGCATCAACGGCGAGAAAGTTGTGCTGGTGGCAGGCGACGATGCCTGTGAGCCGAAACAGGCCGTGGCCGTGGCCAACCGCCTGGCGGACCAGGACAAAGTGATTGGCGTGGTCGGGCACTTCTGCTCGTCGAACACCATCCCGGCCTCCGAGGTCTACGACGAAGCGGGCATCATTGCGATCACCCCAGGCTCTACCAACCCACAGGTCACCGAACGCGGCCTGGGCGCCATGTTCCGTATGTGCGGCCGTGACGACCAGCAAGGCATCGTCGCCGGCGACTACATCGTCGATGTGCTCAAGGGCAAGAAAGTCGCCGTCATCAACGACAAGGACACCTACGGCAAAGGCCTGGCCGACGCCACCGCTGCCCAGTTGACCAAGCGCGGCGTCAAGCCAGTGCTGGAAGAAGGCCTGACCCGTGGCGAGAAAGACTTCAGTGCCCTGGTCACCAAAATCCGCTCCCTGGGCGCCGACGTCGTGTACTTCGGCGGCCTGCACCCGGAAGCCGGTCCATTGGTTCGCCAGATTCGTGAAGCCGGCCTGAAAGACGTCAAGTTCATGTCCGATGACGGCGTGGTGACCGATGAACTGGTGGCCACCGCTGGCGGCGCGCAATACGTCGATGGCGTCTACATGACCTTTGGTGCCGACCCGCGCCTGCTGCCTGACAGCAAGGCCGTCGTGGAAGAGTTCCGCAAGGCTGGCTACGAGCCTGAGGGCTACACCCTGTACGCCTACGCTTCGCTGCAGGCCCTGGCCGCCGGCTTCAATGGCGCCAAGTCCAACAAGGGCGAAGACGCGGCCAAATGGCTGAAAGCGCACCCGGTCAAAACCGTGATGGGCGAGAAGACCTGGGACGCGAAGGGCGACCTGAAAGTCTCCGACTACGTGGTTTATCAGTGGGATAAAGACGGCAAATACCACCAGTTGGAAAAGCAGAAGTAATCCATGTGGGAGGGGGCTTGCCCCCGATAGCGGAGTGTCAGTCAACAGTTGTTCAGCTGACCCACCGCATCGGGGGCGAGCCCCCTCCCACATTGGGACAGTGTTGTTATTGAGATCTGTCTTTTCCTCCAGAAGCGCCGCACACCGACTGGTGTGCAGGTGCTCACCGCGTGAGATTGCGTTATGGATGGTATTTTCCTGCAGCAACTGGTCAACGGCCTGACCCTCGGGTCGGTCTATGGCCTGATCGCCATCGGCTACACAATGGTCTATGGCATCATTGGCATGATCAACTTCGCCCACGGCGAGGTTTATATGATTTCCGCTTACCTCGCGGCGATCAGTCTGGCACTGCTGGCTTACTTCGGCATCGAATCCTTCCCGCTGCTCATTCTCGGCACCCTGATCTTCACCGTAGTCGTCACCGGCGTGTACGGTTGGGTCATCGAACGGGTCGCCTACAAACCGCTGCGCAACTCCACCCGACTGGCTCCGCTGATCAGCGCCATCGGGATTTCCCTGATCCTGCAGAACTACGCGCAGATCGCCCAGGGCGCCAAGCAACAAGGTATTCCAACCCTGCTGGCCGGGGCCTGGCGTGTCGATATCGGCACAGGCTTCGTACAGCTTACGTACACCAAAGTGTTCATCCTGGTCGCGGCATTCGCCGGCATGGCCTTGCTCACATACATCATCAAGTACACCAAGCTCGGCCGCATGTGCCGCGCTACCCAGCAAGACCGCAAGATGGCTTCGATCCTGGGGATCAACACCGACCGCGTCATTTCCTACGTATTTGTCATCGGTGCTGCCATGGCGGCCCTGGCCGGCGTGCTGATCACTCTCAATTACGGCACGTTCGACTTCTATGCCGGCTTCATCATCGGCATCAAGGCGTTTACCGCAGCGGTACTCGGCGGCATCGGCTCCCTGCCAGGGGCGATGCTGGGCGGGATCATCCTGGGTATTTCCGAGTCGTTGTTCTCAGGGTTGATCAACTCTGACTACAAAGACGTGTTCAGTTTCTCCCTGCTGGTGGTGATTCTGATTTTCCGTCCTCAGGGCCTGCTTGGTCGCCCACTTGTGGCGAAGGTGTAAACATGTCTGCTGCCAAACCCATCGATATCAAGAAAAGTGTGGTCGATACGGTCCTCGCCGGCCTTATTTCGCTGATCGTGTTCGGTCCGATCGTCGGCGTGGTCCTCGACGGCTACAGCTTCAACCTGGAACCTGCGCGCGTGGCCACGTTGGTCGCCATCGTGATGGCCGGGCGCTTTGCCCTCAGCCTGTTCCTGCAAACCCCCAAGGGCCTGAAGGTTCTGCAAGGCTTCGAAAGGAGCGGCTCCGGCGTTCATGTACTGCCACCGGACTACAAGTCGCGGCTGCGCTGGATCATCCCGGCGCTGATCGTGATCGCCATCGTGTTCCCGATCTTCGCCAACAAGTACCTGCTGACCGTGGTGATCCTCGGGCTGATCTACGTGTTGCTGGGCCTGGGCCTGAACATCGTGGTCGGCCTGGCCGGGCTGCTCGACCTGGGTTACGTGGCGTTCTACGCCATCGGTGCCTACGGCCTGGCGCTGGGTTATCAATACCTCGGCCTGGGCTTCTGGAGCGTGTTGCCGCTGGCAGCCATCGCGGCGGCGCTGGCGGGGTGCATACTCGGCTTCCCGGTGTTGCGAATGCACGGTGACTACCTGGCCATCGTGACCCTGGGCTTCGGTGAAATCATTCGCCTGGTCCTCAACAACTGGCTGTCGTTCACCGGCGGCCCGAACGGTATGCCGGTGCCTTCGCCGACCTTCCTGGGCCTGGAGTTCGGGCGCAGGGCAAAGGAGGGCGGGATTCCGTTCCACGAGTTCTTCGGCATCGATTACAACCCCACCATCAAGTTCATGTTCATCTACATCGTGCTGTTCCTGGTGGTGCTGGCCGTGCTGTACATCAAGCACCGCCTGACCCGCATGCCGGTCGGCCGCGCCTGGGAAGCCTTGCGCGAAGATGAGATCGCCTGCCGCTCCATGGGCCTGAACCACGTGCTGGTCAAGCTCTCGGCCTTCACCATTGGCGCGTCCACTGCCGGTTTGGCCGGGGTGTTCTTTGCCAGTTACCAGGGCTTCGTCAACCCGTCGTCGTTCACCTTCTTCGAATCGGCGCTGATCCTGGCCATCGTGGTGTTGGGCGGCATGGGCTCGACGGTCGGCGTGGTGATCGCGGCGTTCGTATTGACCGTCGCCCCTGAACTGCTGCGCAGCTTCAGCGAATACCGCGTGCTGCTGTTTGGCGTGTTGATGGTGGTGATGATGATCTGGCGACCGCGCGGCCTGATCCGGATCAGCCGTACCGGTGTGACCCCACGTAAAGGAGTGGCGCCATGAGCAAGGAAGTCGTCCTCTGCGTGGAACACCTGATGATGCACTTCGGTGGCATCAAGGCCTTGAGCGATGTGAGCCTCAAGGTCGAACGCAACTCGATCTTCGCCCTGATCGGCCCCAACGGCGCCGGCAAGACCACCGTGTTCAACTGCCTCACCGGCTTCTACAAAGCCAGCGGCGGCAAGATCGAACTCAATATCCGTGGCAAGCAGACCAACGTGATCCAGCTGCTCGGCGAGCGCTTCAAGGCGGTCGACTTCGTATCGCCGAAAAGCTTCTTGAGCCGGGTGTACTACAAGATGTTCGGTGGCACCCACCTGGTCAACCGCGCCGGCCTGGCGCGGACCTTCCAGAACATTCGCCTGTTCAAGGAAATGTCGGTGCTGGAAAACCTGCTGGTGGCCCAGCACATGTGGGTCAACCGCAACATGCTCGCGGGCATCCTCAACACCAAGGGCTACCGCAAGGCCGAAAGCGATGCCCTCGACCACGCGTTCTACTGGCTCGAAGTGGTGGACCTGGTGGACTGCGCCAACCGCCTGGCCGGTGAGCTTTCCTACGGCCAGCAGCGCCGCCTGGAAATCGCCCGCGCCATGTGCACCCGGCCGCAGATCATCTGCCTGGACGAGCCCGCAGCGGGCCTCAACCCTCAGGAAACCGAAGCCCTCAGCGCGATGATTCGCCTGTTGCGCGACGAACATGACCTTACGGTGGTGCTGATCGAACACGACATGGGCATGGTGATGAGTATTTCCGACCACATTGTGGTGCTGGACCACGGCAACGTAATCGCCGAAGGCGGGCCGGAAGCGATCCGCAACGACCCCAAAGTGATTGCCGCCTACCTGGGCGCAGACGAAGAGGAGCTGGTATGAGTGCACCTATCCTCGAAATGAAGGACCTGGACGTGTTCTACGGCCCGATCCAGGCCCTGAAAAAAGTCTCGCTGCACATCAACGAAGGCGAAACCGTCAGCTTGATCGGCTCCAACGGCGCGGGTAAATCCACGCTGCTGATGTCGATCTTCGGCCAGCCACGGGCCGAGTCGGGGCAGATCATCTACAACGGCGTCGACATTACCCACAAGTCGTCCCACTACATTGCTTCCAACGGCATTGCGCAGTCGCCGGAAGGGCGGCGGGTGTTCCCCGACATGACCGTCGAGGAAAACCTGCTGATGGGTACCATCCCGATTGGCGACAAGTTCGCCCAGGAAGACATGCAACGCATGTTCGAGCTGTTCCCACGGCTCAAGGAACGGCGTAACCAGCGGGCCATGACCATGTCCGGCGGCGAGCAGCAAATGCTCGCCATCGCCCGCGCGCTGATGAGCCGGCCCAAGCTGTTGCTGCTGGACGAACCGAGCCTGGGCCTGGCGCCGATTGTGGTGAAGCAGATCTTTTCCACCCTGCGCGAGCTGGCCTCCACCGGGATGACCATCTTCCTGGTGGAGCAGAACGCCAACCACGCGCTGCGGTTGTCGGACCGGGCGTATGTGATGGTCAACGG
Source organism: Pseudomonas sp. B14(2022) (assembly GCF_012030485.1). Lineage (NCBI taxonomy): Bacteria > Pseudomonadati > Pseudomonadota > Gammaproteobacteria > Pseudomonadales > Pseudomonadaceae > Pseudomonas > Pseudomonas sp. B14(2022). Next base: position 48,123 of record NZ_JAAUVM010000006.1, on the reverse strand, counting down.
AGAGATTCGCCTTACCGGCACCGGCAAGGAGCTTTTAGTGAACGAGGAAGTGCGCAACGCCTACCTCGGTGGCCACTGATCTAAATAACAACGCAGTACCCCTGTGGGAGGAGGCAAGCCCCCTCCCACATTTGTTTTGTGTCGCCTGCAAGGGGCGATCCCAAATTGTGGAAAACAAATCCAGCCCCCCTCCAAAGCGCGACATATAGCCGCCGCAAATCCCTGTTTTGTCACAGTTTTGACTTGTCCCCATCCACTGTGGAACCGGCTGTGGGTAACGTGGGAGTAGCTGGCTGAACGCCTTTAAAACCGTGGCTTTCAGCTGTGTGGTTGTTTTTTGATCAGTGGCTTTTTCGCGGCCGATCGAGGGGTTTGTCAACCTGTTTAAAGACACAGGTATATGACTGAAATATGTCCCGTCAGCCTGTGGATAAGTCTGTGATTAAACTCTGGAAAGACGGCCGCAGAGGCCGGAATGACTGGCCTGGAGCCATCGTTCGTTTTCCCCCGCTGCCCATAGGCCTACATACGGCTGTGTCCAGGTCAAGCAAAAAACTTTCTAAAACTGCCTGAAAGCCTTGTACACAGCGGCCTGAAGCGTTTTGCACTTGCCCCCAAAGACTGTGGGCGCAGCTGTGGATAACCTGCGCGCATATGGCTGCAAGCCACGGTTTATAAGGCGTTGCTCGTAGTGGTTAAAAAATGACCAGGCGTGCGTGAAGTTATGCGCATAGCGGTTGCCGCAACCGCAGCGTAAGGGCATTCTGCTGGCTGATTTTTTTCCGATGCCCGCAAGGAGAACACCATGTCCAACACGCTGTTTATTACTGGCGCTACTTCAGGTTTCGGCGAAGCCTGCGCCCGTCGGTTTGCCGAAGCCGGCTGGAAACTGGTGCTCACCGGTCGTCGTGCCGAGCGTTTGAATGCCCTGGTCGAAGAGCTTTCCAAGCAAACCGAAGTGCATGGCCTGGTAGTGGACGTACGGGATCGCAAAGGCATGGAAGACGCGATCGCCAACCTGCCGCCATCGTTCGCCACCTTGCGCGGGCTGATCAACAACGCCGGCCTGGCCGTGGGCACCGACCCTGCGCCCAAGTGCGACCTCGACGATTGGGAAACCATGGTCGACACCAACATCAAAGGCCTGCTGACCACCACCAGCCTGCTGCTGCCGCGCCTGATCGCTCACGGCCGTGGCGCCGGGATCATCAACCTGGGCTCCATTGCCGGCAGCTACCCGTACCCGGGCAGCCATGTGTATGGCGGTTCCAAAGCGTTCGTGAAGCAGTTCTCCCTGAACCTGCGCTGCGACCTGCAAGGCACCGGCGTACGTGTGACCAACATCGAGCCGGGCCTGTGCGAAAGCGAGTTCTCCCTGGTGCGCTTCGGCGGTGACCAGGCGCGCTACGACGCCACCTACGCCGGTGCCGAGCCGATCCAGCCGCAGGACATCGCCGACACCATCTTCTGGGTGCTGAACACCCCGGCACACGTCAACATCAACCGCCTGGAGCTGATGCCGGTGAGCCAGACCTGGGCTGGGTTTGCGATTGAGCGTGGGGCCAAGTAAGGCTTTAGACCGAGTTGCTGCCATCGGGAGCAAGTCGAATCGTCGCACCGCCCCTCCCACATTGGGTCGTGTTCACACATTCAAATTTGTGAATACGGTCAAATGTGGGAGGGGGCTTGCTCCCGATGAGGCCCTGCAGGTCACCCAAGATGCTGGATCAGCCCCTGGTAGCAGGTTGCCAAATGATAGGGGGTGGTAGAAGGCATATCCCGCCGGCTCACCGCACCCTTGGAATCCAGGCATTCATGCCAGCCTTTTTCATGCAGGAAATGCTGTTGCAGCGCGAGCAATTGGCGCTGCAGCACCGCCTCACTGCCAGGCCGCAAGGTCAATGCCCGCAGGTATTCCGCCTGGGCCCAGATACGCTGGGTGCCGTCGCGCACGCTGCCGTCGAGTGCCAACATGCCGCTGACCGCTCCGGACGCGTTATCCACACCCTTGTGCTCTGCGTAGGCAAACGCCCGCGTCAGTGACGCATGCAGCGGCGTGCCGCGCAGCACGGGCGAGGATTCGAGCAAAAAGAACCACTCGAACTGGTGCCCCGGCTCAAACCAGTTATCCACAGCGCCCAGCGGTTTTTCCATCATCACGCCGTGCTGGCGGTCGATGAAACGCTGCTGCATGGCCGTCGCCAAGGCCAGCAGGGCTGCTTGCACAGGGGCATCCTCGCGCACCGCGAGTGTAGCGAGGAACGCTTCGGCCAGGTGCATCAACGGGTTTTGCAGCGGGCCGGACTGGAGGGACGACCAGTTGCGTTCCAGCACCGCCTCGTACAGGCCATCCTCGGTGGCGAAGCGCTGGGCGACTACTTCCAGGGCGGCGTTGAGCACCGATTCCACCAGCGGCTCACGCACCTTGGCCCAGTAATGGGCGCAGGCAAAGATGATGAAGGCGTGGGTGTAGAGGTCTTTGCGCTTGTCCAGCGGCTGGCCGGCGGGGTCGATGCTGTAGAACCAGCCGCCGTGTTCCGCATCGTGGAAATGCCGTTGCAGGGAGCGGAACAGCACGGCCGCGCGCGCTTCAGCGAAGGCCGCGCCTGGCTCGCCGATCAGGCTGGCAAACAGATACAACTGCCGCGCGCAGGCCATGGCGCGGTAGCGTTGCGGGGGCAGTGGGCGGTGATCGGCGTCCAGCGCCTCATAGGGCAACGCCAATTCGGCATTCCAGCCCGGGCCCTGCCAGAGCGGCACGATCAGGGTGTGGAAGTGCGTGAGCACGGCATTCAATGAAGGCTGAGGGGCGGAGCTTGGAGCGATGGGCATCGGCTGGCGTCGTCACGGCAGGGGTGTAGGCGCGCATGGTAGCAGAGGGGCAGCGTTAAGTTGTGAGCGGCAAGCTGCAAGTAAGAGCGGTTCGGCGTTTACTTGCAGCTTGTAGCTTGCGACTGTTAGCTGGCGAGCAACCACACCCCAGTCGCCGCCGAAGCCGCTCCGGCAATCCGCACCAACGGTGCCGCCGCAGCCGGCAGCCAGCGCACCAGCGCATACCCGGCAGCGTGCAGTGCAGCGGTGGCGCCGACAAACCCTGCGGCATACGCCCAAGAGCTCGACATCTCCGGCAACTCCAAGCCATGGGCCACACCATGGAACAGCGCAAACAACGCCGTCGCACCCATGGCCATGAACAACGGCGGACGCACCGCCAGTGCCACCGCCAGGCCCAGGGCCAGCACCGAGGCGGCAATCCCGCTTTCCAGCGCGGGCAATTGCAGACCTTCAAAACCGAGGATGCCGCCGATCAGCATGGTGCCGACAAAGGTGCACGGCAGGGCCCAGCGCGCGGCACCTTTTTGCTGAGCCGCCCACAGACCCACCGCAACCATGGCCAGCAGGTGGTCGAGGCCGCCCAGCGGGTGGCTGATACCGGCCACCAGGCCGTTGTCGCCGTGGCCAGGATGAGCGAAGGCCAGGGCGGGCGTGAGCAGCAGGGCGGCGGCTGCGAGGAGTTTGTTGAGGTTCATAAACAGGTTCCTTATGGGTTGATCAGGCGGCGGTCAGCAGGCCTTGGCGTTCGATAAAGGCGACGATTTCTTCCAGGCCTACCCCGGTTTTCTGGTTGCTGAACACGAAAGGCTTGCCGTTGCGCATGCGCTGGGTGTCGCTGTTCATCAGCTCCAGCGAGGCGCCGACCAGCGGCGCCAGGTCGATCTTGTTGATCACCAGCAGGTCGGATTTGCAGATACCCGGCCCGCCTTTGCGCGGCAGCTTGTCGCCGGCGGACACATCGATCACATAGATGGTCAGGTCCGACAGCTCCGGGCTGAAGGTGGCCGACAGATTGTCGCCACCGGATTCCACCAGGATCAGGTCCAGGCCGGGAAAGCGACGGTTGAGTTGGTCCACCGCTTCCAGATTGATCGAGGCGTCCTCGCGAATCGCCGTGTGTGGGCAGCCGCCGGTTTCCACGCCGATGATGCGCTCCGGCGCCAGGGCCTGGTTGCGCACCAGGAAGTCGGCGTCTTCGCGGGTGTAGATGTCGTTGGTGACCACCGCCAGGTTGTAGCGATCGCGCAGCGCGAGGCACAGGGCCAGGGTCAGGGCGGTCTTGCCGGAGCCGACCGGGCCGCCGATACCGACGCGCAGGGGTTGTGTGTTCATCTGATTCTCCAAAATAAAAGGCCCAAAATTTAAAGCCCTAGGAACGGAACAGGCGGCTGTACTGGCGCTCGTGGGCCATGCTCGCCAGGGACAGGCCGAAGGCGGCGCTGCCGAAATGGTGGGGGTCGATGCAGGCGGCGTCCTGCTGGGCTTGTTGCAGCAGGGGCAGCAGCTCGCTGGTCAGGCGTTGCGCGGCTTGTTGGCCCAGGGGCAGGGTTTTCATCAGCACGGCCAATTGGTTTTCCAGCCAGCTCCAGAGCCAGGCGGCGAGGGCGTCGTCGGCGCTGATCGCCCAGGCACGTGCGGCCAGGGCCCAGCCCAAGGCCAAGTGCGGTTCGCTGCGTTGCTCCAGGAAGCTGTGGGCGTCGCTGTCCAGTTCCGGCAGGCCATTGAGCAACTGCTGCAGGGAATAACCCATCTGCCGACTTTCCTGATACAGCTCCCGGGTTTCGCGGCTGGCTTGATGCGCTTCGCACAGCTGTGCCAACGCTGGCCAGTCCTGCTCTGCGGCGGCGCGACAGTGGGCGAGCAACAACGGGGCTTCGAAGCGCGCAAGGTTGAGCAGCAATTGGTCGCTGATCCAGCGGCGAGCACTGGCGGCATCGTTGACGCGGCCGTTCTCCACGGCCATTTCCAAACCTTGGGAATAGCTGTAGCCGCCAATCGGCAATTGCGGACTGGCCAGACGCAACAGCGCCCAGGCTGGGTTCATAGACGCACGCCGAACTGATGCAGCTTGGGCGGGTAGTTGAAATCTTCATCGCCATGACGGGAGTGATGGTGGCCACCGCCGTAGGCGCCGTGTTCCGGTTGGAACGGCGCTTCGATGGTTTCGGTGTGGGCGCCCAGTTGCTCAAGCATGGCCTTGAGCACGTAGTCATCGAGCAGGCGCAACCAGCCATCCCCCACTTGCAAGGCCACATGGCGGTTGCCGAGGTGGTAGGCGGCGCGGGTCAGTTCAAAGGCGTTGCTGCAGGTGACGTGCAGCAGGTGTTCAGGGCGGGCGCACACGCGTACGACACGTCCGTCTTCGGCTTGTAGGAATTCGCCATCGTGCAACGGCGGCTGGCCGCGCTCCAGAAACAGGCCGACGTCTTCACCGTCGGCACTGAAACAGCGCAGGCGGCTCTTGCTGCGTGCTTCGAAATTCAGCAGCAGCTCAGCGGCCCAGAGGGCTTGGGGGGCGATTCGGCGGTGGATCACCAGCATCAGGAAGCTTCCAGCTATGAGCGATGGAAGTGCTAGAGCAAGGGGCTTGCCAACCCGGTCAAGCGTAGGAAATGCCTGTAGGCAGGCAAGACGGTGCTACTAAACGGGGCGTGGGAAGGGTTTTTGAGTGGGCCAAAATGGTGCGATTTGCTGTTGTGCGCACTGGTCTCGGGCGTTTTCGGATTTGTCCTACGCGTGATCAGGAATCGGCGTTCAAAACATTACGTGCCGTGTCTTTAGGCTATGCGCCGTGTTTAATCCACTGCGACGTTCATCATGTTCAAGTCATTTTTTTGCTTGGTTATTGTCAGCCTGTCTTTGGCCATTTCATCGGCCTCGGCCAATTTGCAGCCACGTTCAACCTTCACCGTTTCGGTTAAGGAGGCCCCTATCAATGATGTGATCGACCGTGCCCACGAACTGCTGGGCACCCCCTACAAGTGGGGTGGTTCTTCAGCAGAGCAGGGGTTCGATTGCAGCAGCTTCCTGGTTTACCTGTTCAAGACCCAAGCCAATATCCAGATACCGCGCACCACGGTGGCGATGCACCGATCAACGGCTCCGACCATCCAACGCACGGCTTTAAAGCCAGGGGATGCGGTGTTTTTCAAAGGCAATGGGCGCGGCCAGGTCAGCCATGTCGGCCTGTATATCGGCGAGGGTAAATTCATTCATTCACCGCGCACCGGCAAAAGCATCCGCATCGATTCACTGAGCAACAGCTATTGGAACAAGCACTACACCACCGCCAAGCGTTTTCACACGGCGGGTTGACGGCTTATTCGGTGCTGCCCAGGCCTTGCCAGTGTTTGAGGCCGATAAAGATAAAGCGCAGTTGCTGGGTGATTTTCGCCTGGGGCGTGAGGTGGGCAGGCAACGCCTGGGCAGGCGGGTCGATGATGTCGGGGAGGGTGGCAAACACGCTCTTGACGATCAGGTCCGCCATCACGTGCAAACCTTCGGCATCCAGGTGCTGCAGTTTGGGCATCAGCGTCAGGTCTGCCGCCAGGTCGCGGGTGATGTCTTCACGCAGGGCTCCGATGGCTTGGCGCACCGCCAGGCAACCGCCGTATTGCTCACGGGCCAGGAACAGGAATTGCGAGCGGTTGGCCGAGACCACATCGAGAAAAATCCGCACTGAGGCATCGATAATGCCGCCCATCACGAATTCGTTGTGGCGCACCAGGCGAATGGTGGCGCGAAAGGTCTGGCCCACCTCACTCACCAATACAAGTCCAAGCTGGTCCATATCGGCAAAGTGGCGATAGAAACCGGTGGGGACAATGCCTGCGGTTTTGGCCACTTCACGCAGGCTCAGGCTGCCAAACCCACGACCACACTCCATCAGATGGCGGGCAGCGTCCATCAGGGCGAGGCGGGTCTGTTGCTTCTGTTCGGCGCGGGGCAGCATGGGCAGGCGGGCTTTGTCGGCGAGTACAGCGACGCACTCTAGCAAAACAGCTTCGTTGACGTCGAACTTGGCGGGGGATAGATGAGGAGGTTGCGTGACAGGCTCTACAAAAAGTCAAAAGCCCGGTCGGTAGATCGGGCTTTTTTGTGGGCCACCACGGGGTCAGCTCTGAGCTTGATGCAGTTCTTGCAGGCGATCAGCACCACCTTCGGCGACACCTTCAGTGTAGGCACGTTCGTTGGCTTGTTCCGCGCCACCTTCAACCAAACCTTTCTGTTCCAGGCGGTTACGGCCGTTTTCGGTCAGGCCTTCGGTGTAGGCGCGTTTGTTGGCTTGTTCCGAACCGTTTTCAGCAACAGCGCCTTTGGCGTAGTCACGGTTCTCGTCTTCTTGCGAACCGCTGCGGGCCAGGGTCTGGTTGAAGTGAACGGCGTCGGCTTTGACTTGTGGGGTAACCTGTTCGGCGGCAGGCAGCGCAAATGCGCTGGAAGCCAGGATGGATAACAGGACGGTAGCGAGTACTTGGCGTTTCATGATGGGTTGCTCCTTGGGAGGGCGATAAAGTGGGTACGGGGCTAATGCTACTCTCGATAAGTCGATATAAAAGTTCATAAACGCAATGGTAATAATCAACAGAATTGATTGTTCCCGGCGGAGGCTCTAGAACAAGCCTCTCAAGCACGCGGTTTTGCACCGTGGTGGGTATTTTCGACACGAACCTGGGTAACAATGGTGCGTCGTTGATGGCCAGAATGTGTCTGGTTGGTCAGGTAAATGGCTTTTTGCGGTTAAATCGGTGATCGGGTTAAACCCCCGGTCGGTTTGCCAGTCGTAGTTTTATAAGCTGTCTTAATGGCTGTAACCCGGCCAGTCGTATTCAGGAGTCCTGTGCAATGACGCGCACTCGTAAAATCGTCACTTGGAGCTGCGCCAGCTTCGTTGTGTTAATCGCTGTGGTGGTGCTGGTCCTGGTGTTCTTCGACTGGAACCGCATCAAGCCCCCGCTCAATGCCAAAGTTTCCGAAGAGCTGCATCGTCCGTTTGCCATCAACGGCAACCTGGCGGTGGTGTGGGCACGTGAGCCCGATGAAGGCGGCTGGCGCGCCTGGGTGCCGTGGCCCCATGTGATTGCCGAGGACCTGACCCTGGGCAACCCCGAGTGGTCGAAAAAACCGCAGATGGTCACGCTGAAAAAAGTCGAGTTGCGTATTTCGCCGCTGGCGTTGCTGGTGCAGCGCGTGGTGATCCCGCGTATCGACCTCACCGAGCCCAGTGCCGAGTTGCAGCGCCTGGCCGATGGCCGCGCCAACTGGACGTTCAAGTTCGATCCCAAGGACCCCGACGCCGAACCTTCCAACTGGGTGGTGGACATCGGCGCCATTGGTTTCGACAAGGGCCACGTGACCCTCGACGACCAGACCCTCAAGACTCAGTTGGACGTGATCATCGACCCCCTGGGCAAGCCGATCCCGTTCGGCGAAATCGTCGGTGACGCCGATGCCAGGAAGGCCTTGGAAAAAGGCTCCGCGCCCCAGGACTATGCGTTCGCCCTCAAGGTCAAAGGCCAGTACCACGGGCAGAAGCTCGACGGCAGCGGCAAGATCGGTGGCCTGCTGGCCTTGCAGGACGCGGCCAAGCCGTTTCCGCTGCAAGCCCAGGTCAAGATTGCCGATACCAGCATCGCGCTGGCAGGCACCTTGACCGACCCGTTGAACCTCGGCGCCCTGGACCTGCGCCTGAAACTGTCCGGCAGCAGCCTGGGTAACCTCTACCCGCTGACCGGCGTCACCTTGCCGGATTCACCGGCCTACTCCACTGACGGCCACTTGATCGCCAAGTTGCACGAGGCCAGCGGCGCGTCATTCAGCTACGAAAACTTCAACGGCAAGATCGGCAACAGCGATATTCACGGCAACCTCGCCTATGTCGCCAGCCAGCCACGTCCCAAGCTCAGCGGTGCGTTGGTGTCCAACCAATTGCTGATGACCGACCTTGCCCCCCTGATCGGTGCCGACTCCAACGCCAAGCAAAAGGCGCGTGGCGGTGAGAGCAAACAGCCGGCGACCAAAGTGCTGCCGGTGGAGGAGTTCCGCACCGAGCGCTGGCGCGACATGGATGCCGATGTGGAATTCACCGGCAAGCGCATCGTGCACAGTGCCGAATTGCCCTTCAACGACCTGTACACTCACCTGGTACTCAACGATGGGGAACTGAGCCTGGAGCCGCTGCGATTCGGCGTCGCCGGCGGCAAGCTGGATGCGCAGATCCGCTTGAACGGCCGCACCACGCCGATGGAAGGCCGCGCCAAATTCACTGCGCGCAACTTCAAGCTCAAGCAGTTGTTCCCGACCTTCGAACCGATGAAAACCAGCTTTGGTGAACTCAACGGTGATGCCGATATTTCCGGGCGCGGTAACTCCGTCGCGGCGCTGTTGGGCACCTCCAACGGTGACCTGAAGATGCTGATCAACGACGGCGCCATCAGCCGTGGCCTGATGGAAATTGCCGGGCTCAACGTGGGCAACTATGTGGTGGGCCGCCTGTTTGGCGACAAGGAAGTGAAGATCAACTGCGCGGCGGCGGACTTCGGGATCAAGACCGGCCTGGCAACCACACGGTTGTTTGTGTTCGATACCGAGAACGCGATCATCTATATCGATGGCACCGCCAACATGGCCACCGAACAGCTCGACCTGACCGTCACCCCCGAGTCCAAGGGCTTCCGCCTGTTTTCCCTGCGTTCGCCGTTGTACGTCAACGGCCCGTTCATCAAGCCCAATGCGGGTGTAAAAGCCATCCCCCTGGCCCTGCGTGGCGCGGGTATGGTGGCTCTGGGTGTGATCGCCGGCCCGGCAGCGGGTCTGTTGGCGCTGGTGGCACCAAGCGCCGATGCGCCGAACCAGTGTGCACCGTTGTTGCAGCAGATGAAGGAGGGCAAGGCACCGAAGACGGTGAAAGGCTAGCGGACAGAACACAAACCCAAATGTGGGAGGGGGCTTGCCCCCGATGCGTCGTTTCAGCCACTGCATCCGGTGGCTGACACTCCGTCATCGGGAGCAAGCCCCCTCCCACATTTTTTTGAATTGCGCGGCTTACAGGCTTTCGAGAATATCCGCCATATCGTCCGCATGCTCTTCTTCCTGAGCCAGGATCTCTTCAAACAGGCGACGCGTGGTTGGATCCTTATCACCGATGTACTGGATGATTTCACGGTAGCTGTCCACCGCGATCCGCTCGGCCACCAGGTCTTCGTAGACCATTTCCTTCAAGCTGTTACCGGCCACGTATTGGGCGTGGGAGTTTTTCGACAGCAGGTCCGGGTTGAACTCCGGCTCGCCGCCTAACTGCACGATGCGTTCGGCGAGTTTGTCGGCGTGCTCGGCTTCCTGGGTGGCGTGTTCGAGGAACTCCTGCGCGGCGACGGCAGCTTTAACGCCGCTGGCCATGAAGTAGTGGCGCTTGTAGCGCAGCACACACACCAGCTCAGTGGCCAGGGAGCCGTTGAGCAGGCGGATAATCTCTTCGCGGTCGGCGTCATAGCCCTCGGTCACGGCACCGTTTTCGACGTTTTGGCGGGCGCGGCTGCGCAGGGTCGCAACGTCAGTCAAGTTTGCTTCAGTCATCTCAATCTCCTGGGGCTAATCCGGTTTTACGCCACGCTCTGTCGGCGTGATCGCTCCCAGTTGTGAGTCACGGGCGCAGCAAAAAGTTTTATTGGATTTGCCCGACGTGTCATCAGCGCGTCGCTGGAGTTGCGCTAGCCTGCCATCATCCTTTCTTGATCCAGGGCGTTCGCTACATGTCGCAGTTGTTAGCCACGCGTTACCCCTTGGTGCTGGTGCCTGGCATGCTGGGGTTCGTGCGCCTGGGGTTCTTCCCTTACTGGTACGGCATTGTCCCGGCACTGCGGGCGGGTGGGGCGCAGGTGTTTCCCATCCAGGTGGCGCCGCTGGATTCCAGCGAGGTGCGTGGCGAGCAGTTGCTGGCGCAGATCGAGCGGATTCGCCTTGAGACCGGCGCCGACAAGGTCAACCTGATCGGCCATAGCCAGGGCGCGCTGACCGCCCGTTATGCGGCGGCCATGCGCCCGGAGTGGGTAGCATCGGTGACGTCGGTGGCCGGGCCCAATCACGGCTCGGAACTGGCGGACCATATCCACGCGCATTATCCGGCCGACAGCGTGAAGGGGCGGCTCATGAGCGCGCTGTTTCATCTGGTTGCAGCGGTGATGAGCCTGCTGGAAACCGGCTATCGCGGCCCGCGCTTCAAGGCGGACTTGCAGGCGTCCCACCACTCCCTGACCAGTGCAGGCGTGGCGCTGTTCAACCGCGAGTATCCCCAAGGGCTGCCGCACACCTGGGGCGGGCACGGGGCGGAGGTGGTCAATGGCGTGCGCTACTACTCATGGTCCGGCACCTTGCAACCGGGCAAGACCGATCGCGGGCGCAACCTGCTGGACGGGACGAATCGCAGTTGCCGAGTGTTCGCCCGCAGCTTCGTGCGCGAGAAGGGCCAGTGCGACGGCATGGTCGGGCGCTGCAGCTCGCACCTGGGGCGGGTGATCGGCGATGACTACGCCCTGGACCACTTCGATATCGTCAACCAGTCCATGGGCCTGGTAGGCAAGGGCGCCGAGCCGATCCGGTTGTTCGTCGAGCATGCCCAGCGCCTGAAGGCCGCCGGGGTTTAAGCCTGGCGGCGCACCGGTGTGGTCCAGCGCTCGGACAAAATCACCCCGCCCAAGGTCAGCAAGCCCCCCACCAGGTGATACAGCGCCAACTCTTCCTTCAACACCACGGAGGCAATCAACGCGGTGATCAACGGCAGCAGGTTGAAAAACAGCGTTGTGCGGCTTGGTCCCAGGGTCTTCACCGAATGCATCCACGCCAGCGGCGCGAGCATCGAAGCCAGCAAGCACGCATAAAGCACCAGTGGAATATTCGCCCAGCCCAGGCCGGCTTTTGCCGAAAACAGAAACAGCGGAAACAGCACCACCACTGCCACCAGCACCTGTAAATACAGAAGCACCAGCGGCGGCAAGCGCAGTTGCCATTTTTTCAGCAGGGTGCTGTAGACCGCATACGCCAGGGTCGCGACCAGCATCATTGCGTCGCCCAGGTTCACGCCGTGCTGCAGCAACGCGCCGAGGCTGCCGGCCGACACCACCACCACAACCCCGGCGAACGACAGCACCGCACCCGTCAGCGCACCAAACGTCAGGCGCTGGCCCAGGCTGATGATGGCCGCCGTCAGGGCCATCAACGGCATCAACGACAGGATGATGCCCATGTTGGTGGCGCTGGTCAGCGAAGCGGCGTAGTACGCCAGGCTCTGGTACACCGCCATGCCCAGCACGCCGAGGATGCAGATCTTGCCCAGGTTCGGGCGGATCAGCGGCCAGTTGGCGATGACCGGTTTGAGCATGAACGGTGTAAACAGCAGTGCTGCCAGCAACCAGCGGTAAAAGCCGATTTCAGCGGGGAAAATCGAACCCACGGCCAGTTTGTTGACCACGGTGTTGCCGGCCCAGATAAAAATGGCCAGCAAGGGATACGCGTATTGCATGACATCGCCGTACAGAGGAATGAGCGGGGATTATCCTCTCTTCGCGGGAATGTGTAACAGGATTTGGCTACACTCTCGGAAGGCTGCGCTCCTCGGCGCGGTAACAGGGAGAAAACTTCATGAAGATGTTGCGTGTTCCGTTGATGATGTTAGGCCTGCTGCTCTGTTCCCAAGGCTTTGCCGCCACCGCGCAGCAAAACAAGATGACCACCTGCAATGCCGAAGCCACCACCAAGACGCTCAAGGGCGACGAGCGCAAGGCATTCATGAAAACCTGCCTGTCGGCCCCGGCGGCCAATGATGCGAAGACGCTCACGCCGCAGCAGCAGAAGATGAAGGATTGCAATGCGTCGGCGAAAACCAAGGCGCTGACCGGCGATGCGCGCAAGACGTTCATGAGTACCTGCCTGAAGAATTGATAGCCCCGGGCCCTAGAAGGCTGCGACACTCGCACACAGCCCACCTGTAGGAGCGAGCTTGCTCGCGAAGAACACAATTACCCCGCGTTTATTCAGAATAAACGCGTTATCGTTGGCGACCTTCGCGAGCAAGCTCGCTCCCACACATCCTTTAATGCCGTTCGTTTTGAGGCTGTATGCCAACGTTTTCTCAGCGTCATGTGTTGTTGCTGGCCAGCTACATCATCATTTTCGGCGGGTTGCTGCTGGTATTGCCGCTGAAATTGCTGCCCAGCCTGTTGGCCGGCCTGTTGGTCTATGAACTGGTCAACATGCTCACCCCCCAACTGCAACGGTTGATCGAAGGGCGCCGCGCGCGCTGGTTGGCGGTGGCCTTGCTCGGCACCCTGATCGTCAGCGTGCTGACCCTGATCTTCGCCGGCGCCATCAGCTTCCTGCTCCACGAAGCGGAAAACCCCGGGGCCTCCCTCGACAAGTTCATGGGTGTGGTCGACCGGGCGCGCGGCCAGTTGCCGCCGTTCCTCGATGCCTACCTGCCCGCCAGCGCCGCCGAATTCCGCGTGGCCATCGGCGACTGGCTGAGCAAGCACCTGAGCGAACTGCAACTGGTCGGCAAAGACGCCGCCCACATGTTCGTCACCCTGCTGATCGGCATGGTGCTTGGCGCGATCATCGCCCTGCAGCGCGTGCCGGATCTGACCAAGCGCAAGCCTTTGGCCGCCGCGCTGTTCGACCGCCTGCACCTGCTGGTCCAGGCGTTTCGCAACATCGTTTTTGCACAGATCAAGATCGCCGCGCTCAACACCGTCTTTACCGCCGTGTTCCTCGCCGTGGTATTGCCGTTGTGCGGCATTCACCTGCCGCTGACCAAAACCCTGATCGTGCTGACCTTCCTGCTCGGCCTGCTGCCGGTGATTGGCAACCTGATGTCCAACACCCTGATCACCATCGTCGCGCTGTCGCTGTCGATCTGGGTGGCGGTGGCGGCGCTGGGGTATTTGATCGTGATCCACAAGGTCGAGTACTTCCTCAACGCGCGCATCGTCGGCGGGCAGATCAGTGCCAAGTCGTGGGAATTGCTTCTGGCGATGCTGGTGTTTGAAGCCGCGTTTGGTTTGCCGGGGGTGGTGGCGGGGCCGATTTACTATGCGTATCTGAAGAGTGAGCTGAAGCTCGGCGGGATGGTTTAAGGCGTGTGTTGCCTGGGCGGGCCCCATCGGGGGCAAGCCCCCTCCCACATTTACTGTGTTTACATAGGTCGACTTGTGAACACTGTCAGTGTGGGAGGGGGCTTGCCCCCGATGAAGTCACCACGGTATTTCAGGTGAAACTCAGCAGCCGTAGCGCTTGCTGGCTTCAATCGCCAAACCGCTGCCGATACTGCCGAAGATATTCCCTTCCACATGCCGGGCATTCGGCAGCATTGCCGAGATGCTGTGGCGCAGTGCTGGAATACCGCTTGAACCACCGGTAAAGAACACCGTGTCCACCTGGGCCACCGACACCGAGGCATCGGTGAGCAACTGCGTCACGCTGTTGCGCACGCGCTCCAGCAAGCCGTCGATGGCCGACTCGAACAGTGCGCGGCTCAGGTCCACGCTCAACCCCGGCTCAACCCGGTCCAGCAGGACGTGGCGGCTGTCGTCATGGGTGAGTTGGATCTTGGTCTCTTCCACTTCCATGGCCAGCCAGTGCCCGGCGCGCTGTTCGATCAGCTTGAACAGGCGGTCGATGCCGCCGGTGTCTTCGATGTCATAGCGCATGCTGCCCAGGGCCAGCTGGGATTTCTGCGAGTACACCGAGTTGATGGTGTGCCAGGTCGCCAGATTCATGTGGTGGCTGGTGGGCATGTAGGCGCCGCTTTTCATGCGGCTGCCGTAGCCGAACAGCGGCATCATGCCGGCCAGGGACAGTTGCTTGTCGAAGTCGGTCCCGCCGATGTGCACGCCGCCGGTGGCGAGGATGTCGTCCTGGCGGTTGTCGTTGTGGCGGCGGTCCGGGGACAGACGCACCAGCGAGAAGTCGGACGTACCACCGCCGATGTCGACGATCAGTACCAGCTCTTCTTTCTCGATGGTGGACTCGTAGTCGAACGCGGCGGCAATCGGTTCGTATTGGAACGAGATGTCCTTGAAACCGATCTTGCGCGCCACGTCGACCAAGGTGTTTTCGGCTTCCTGGTCGGCCATCGGGTCGTCATCGACGAAGAACACCGGGCGGCCCAGTACCACTTCTTCGAACTCGCGGCCGGCGGTGGCTTCGGCGCGGCTCTTGAGTTGGCCGATAAACAGCGCCAGCAGGTCGGTGAACGGCATCGCCGTGCCCAATACGCTGGTGTCGTGCTTGATCAACTTGGAACCCAGCAGGCTCTTGAGCGAGCGCATCAGCCGGCCTTCGTAGTTTTCCAGGTATTCGTGCAGGGCCAGGCGACCGTAGACCGGGCGGCGCTCCTCGAAGTTGAAGAACACCACCGACGGCAGGGTGATCTTGTCGTCCTCCAGCGCGATAAGCGTTTCCATGCCGGGGCGGATCCAGCCGACGGTGGAGTTGGACGTGCCGAAGTCGATACCGCAGGCACGGGCTGGGGATGGGTTTTTCATGTCTATCGGGTTCCGGTTGAAAAACGGCCGCGCAGTGTATGCCAGTCGAGGGCGGATGCGTAGGCCGACCATCCGTTAAATCGTGCTTGAAAGTTCAGCATTTGCCCCCACATCTGGTGCATACGGCAAGCGCCGATAACACTTTGACGCACCCCCAGGCCACGACACTCTACAGGTGCAAAGCAACGCACGTTGTGCCCCGGGCTGTGCGATCTCGATTAAGGATGGTGAACCGCCGATGGATTTCAAAGACTACTACAAGATTCTGGGTGTCGAGCCGACGGCCGATGACAAGGAAATCAAGGCCGCCTATCGCAAGCTCGCGCGCAAATATCACCCGGACGTGAGCAAGGAAAAAGACGCCGAAGCCAAGTTCAAGGACGCGTCCGAAGCCTATGAAGCGCTTAAAAGCGCCGATAAGCGCGCCGAATACGACGAGCTGCGCAAATACGGCCAGCATGGCCAACCGTTCCAGGGCCCGCCAGGCTGGCAGAGCCGTGGCGGTTTTGGCGGTGGCCAGGGCACCGAAGACTTCTCTGACTTCTTCAGCTCGATCTTTGGCGGTCGTGGCGATGCCTTTGGTGGCGGCCAGCGTCGTCCGACCGGGCGCAAGGGCCAGGACGTGGAGATGCAGCTGTCGGTGTTCCTCGAAGAGACGCTGTCCACCGAGTCCAAGCAGATCAGCTTCCAGGTGCCGCAATACGACGCCTCGGGCCGGCATGTCAGCAATACCACCAAGAGCCTGAACGTGAAGATCCCCGCCGGCGTGGCCGACGGTGAGCGTATCCGCCTCAAAGGGCAGGGCGCACCGGGCATTGGCGGTGGGGCCAATGGTGACCTGTACCTGATCGTCAAGTTTGCGCCGCATCCCAAGTTCGAAGTGGATGGCGAAAACCTGATCATCAACCTGCCGCTGGCGCCGTGGGAATTGGCGCTGGGCGCGGAAGTGGCCGTGCCGACCCTGACTGGCAAGATCAACCTCAAGGTGCCAGCCGGCAGCCAGAACGGCCAGCGCATGCGTGCCAAGGGCCATGGCTTGCTGAACAAGGCCGGGCAGCGTGGCTTCCTGTACGTGCAGCTCAAGGCGGTGATGCCACCGGCAGGCGATGACGACGTGAAAGCGTTGTGGCAGGAGCTGGCAAAAAAAGCCGCGTTCAATCCGCGCGAGCAGTTCTAAGGGGATTTGTGGTGAGGGCACAAGCTCCCTCACCACAGGTTCCAAGTCAGAATAGGAAATACCGCTGCGCCATCGGCAACACATCCGCCGGCTCACACCACAGCAGCACCCCGTCGGCCTTGACCTGATAGGTCTGTGGGTCCACCTCGATATCCGGCAGGTAATCGTTGTGGATCAGGTCGGTTTTCTGCACGTCGCGACACCCTTTCACCACCTCAATCTGTTTCTTCAGGCCCAGCGCTTGCGGCAAGCCTGCGTCCAGGGCTGCCTGGCTGATAAAGGTCAGGCTGGTGGCATGCAGTGAGCTGCCGAAACTGGCGAACATCGGGCGATAGTGCACCGGCTGCGGGGTGGGGATCGACGCATTGGCATCGCCCATCAGGCTGGACGCAATCGCGCCGCCCTTGAGGATCAGGGTCGGCTTGATGCCGAAGAACGCCGGGCGCCACAGCACCAGGTCAGCCCACTTGCCCACTTCGATGGACCCGACGATATGGCTGATGCCATGGGTGATCGCCGGGTTGATGGTGTACTTGGCGATGTAGCGCTTGGCGCGGAAGTTGTCGTTGCCGGGGCCGTCACCGGGCAGGGCGCCACGCTGTTTCTTCATCTTGTCGGCGGTCTGCCAGGTGCGGGTGATCACTTCACCAACGCGGCCCATGGCCTGGCTGTCGGAGCTGATCATCGAGAACGCGCCGAGGTCGTGCAGGATGTCTTCGGCGGCGATGGTCTCGCGGCGGATGCGGCTTTCGGCGAAGGCCACGTCTTCGGCAATGCTTGGGTCCAGGTGATGGCAGACCATCAACATGTCCAGGTGTTCGTCGATGGTGTTGCGCGTGAACGGCCGCGTCGGGTTGGTGGAGCTGGGCAGCACGTTGGGAAAGCCGCAGGCCTTGATGATGTCCGGCGCGTGGCCGCCACCGGCACCTTCGGTGTGGTAGGTGTGGATGGTGCGGCCCTTGAGCGCGGCGAGGGTGGTTTCGACAAAGCCGGATTCGTTGAGGGTGTCGCTGTGGATCGCCACCTGCACGTCGTACTGGTCGGCGACGCTCAGGCAGTTGTCGATGCTGGCGGGCGTGGTGCCCCAGTCTTCATGCAACTTCAAGCCGATGGCGCCGGCCTTGACCTGCTCGATCAACGGCTCGGGCAAGCTCGCGTTGCCCTTGCCGGTAAACCCGATGTTCATCGGGAACGAGTCGCTGGCCTGCAGCATGCGCGCCAGGTGCCAGGGCCCGGAGGTGCAGGTGGTGGCGTTGGTGCCGGTGGCCGGCCCGGTGCCGCCGCCGATCATGGTGGTGACGCCGCTGGTCAGCGCCTCTTCGATCTGCTGCGGGCAGATGAAATGCACGTGGGAGTCGATGCCGCCGGCGGTGAGGATCATGCCTTCGCCGGCGATCACTTCGGTGCTGGCGCCGATGGCCATGGTTACGCCGGGCTGGATGTCCGGGTTGCCGGCCTTGCCGATCGCGTGAATGCGGCCGTTCTTCAAGCCGACGTCGGCTTTGACGATGCCCCAGTGGTCGATGATCAGCGCGTTGGTGATCAGGGTGTCGACGACTTCATGGGCGAGCAATTGGCTCTGGCCCTGGCCGTCGCGGATGACTTTGCCGCCGCCGAATTTCACTTCTTCGCCATAGACGGTGAAGTCCTGCTCGACTTCGACGAACAGCTCGGTATCGGCCAGGCGGACCTTGTCACCGACGGTGGGGCCGTACATGTCGGCGTAGGCTTGGCGGCTGATTTTCATAGGTGTGTGCCCTGAGAAGAATGTGTTGAATGTGACACCGCTATCGGGAGCAAGCCCCCTCCCACCTTTGATGTGTGAACACGGTCAAAATGTGGGAGGGGCGGTGCGACGATTCGACTTGCTCCCGATGAGGCCCTAAAGGTCGCCCATGATCCGTCCGGCAAACCCGAATACCCGCCGCCCGCCGCTCAAATCAACCAGCTCGACCTCACGGCTCTGCCCCGGCTCAAACCGCACCGCCGTGCCCGCCGGAATATTCAGGCGCATGCCGCGGCTCAATGGACGGTCAAACGTCAGTGCGTCATTGGTCTCGAAAAAATGGTAGTGCGAACCCACCTGGATCGGCCGGTCGCCGCTGTTGGCCACGCTGAGGGTGACGGTGCGCCGGCCGACGTTGAGTTCGATCTCGCCAGGCTGGATCTGATATTCGCCAGGAATCATGCAGGTTGCCCCAGGGTCTTGAAGTAGATGGCGGTCGGGCTGTAGCGCCCGTCCGGGCTTTGGCAGTAGTCGGGCAGTTCACCGAGCTTGGTGTAGCGCAGCGACTGGTAGAAGGCTTCGGCAGGCGAGCCGGCTTCGGTGTCCAGGTACAGCAGGCCGCGCTTGTGCTGGCGCGCGGCGAGCTCCAGGGTGTTCATCAATTGTTGGCCCAGGCCGTGGCGCCGCGCGCTGCTGTGCACCAGCAGCTTTTGCACTTCGGCGCGGTTCAGGCCGTTGGCTTTCTGACACAGTGCCAACTGCACGCTGGCGATCACCTGCTCATCGCGCACCACCACCCACAGCAACAGGCTGGCGTCTTCAATGCTCGCCTGCACGCTTTCCAGATAGACGCGGGCCTGGGCCTCATCGAAGTCGGCCATAAAACCAACCGACGCACCCTGCTTGACCGCATCCAGCAACAGCTCGATCAGGCCCCGGCGGTAGTGGGCAAAACTTTCAGCATTGACTCGACGCAGTTGCGCGGCATTCATCGAACTCACTCCTTGGGCGGTTGCGCGCCCGGATTCAATGTCAGTTGCATAAAGGTCAGGTCCAGCCAGCGGCCGAACTTGATGCCCACTTGGGGCATTTGCCCGGTGGTGACGAACCCCAGGCGTTCATGCAGGCGGATCGACGCCAGGTTGCCGCTTTCGATAGCCGCCACCATCACATGCTTGCCACAGGTTCTGGCGCGTTCGATCAGGGCCTGCATCAGCAGTGGGCCAAGGCCTTTGCCGCGCTGGTCGTTGCGTACATACACCGAGTGCTCGACGCTGTAGCGGTAGCCCTCGAACGCGCGCCAATCGCCAAACGAGGCATAGCCGATCACTTGCTCATTTTCGGTCGCCACCAGAATCGGATAGCCCTGGGCCTGGCGTGCACTGAGCCAGGCCTGGCGGTTGCCGAGATCCACCAGTTGTTCGTTCCAGATCGCCGTGGTGTTGAGTACCGCGTCGTTGTAGATGTCGCGGATCGCCGGCAGGTCCTGCTCGGTTGCATCACGAATCATGGCCGTGCCTCACGCGATGGGTTGGTGGACAGTCACCAGTTTGGTGCCGTCGGGGAAGGTGGCTTCCACCTGGATATCCGGGATCATTTCCGGGATGCCTTCCATCACCTGTTCACGGCTGAGCAGGGTGGTGCCGTAGTGCATCAGGTCGGCCACGGTGCGGCCATCGCGGGCGCCTTCCATCAAGGCGGCGGAGATATAGGCGATGGTTTCCGGGTAGTTGAGCTTCACACCGCGCGCCAGGCGCCGTTCGGCTACTAAACCGGCGGTGAAGATCAGCAGTTTGTCTTTTTCCCGTGGGGTCAGGTCCATGGTTCAAGGTCCTTCAAACATCATTCATAAAAACACCGCAGATCCCCTGTGGGAGGGGGCTTGCCCCCGATAGGGCCGTGTCAGGCAATGCATCTGTCACTGATCCACCGCTATCGGGAGCAAGCCTCCTCCCACATGTTGATCTTCAGGTGCTCCAGATTCTTGGTGAGACCGCCTCTCGCCCAAACATGGCGGGGCGTAACAATTTCCATAAATCAATCAACCAGCCCCGCGCCAGCAGCGCTTCGCTGGCCAGGCAGCGGGCGACCAGCAAGCCGGGCAGTTGGGTCAGGTCGCCGCGCACGGCGTGGGGCAGTGCGCGGCAGTGTTCGAGTAATTCAGGTTCTATATCGCCGGTCACCAGCAGTGTGGCGAACACCGGTTGGCCGTCCAGGCCGATGGGCGAGTCGAGCAGACCGTCGGCGCCCACAATGCGCTGGCGCTCGTGCCAGAGCAACTGGCCGTCGCGGCGGATATCCAGGTGCGATTGAAAGTGCCCCAGGTCGAAACGCTCGCCACTGGCCGGGCGTCCCAGGGCGATCACGTCCCAGTAGAACAACCGGGCATCGCCGTGCAGGTCGATGCGGGTGCTGAGTTCGGCCTGGGCGGCGCTGAACACGATGGTTTCCTGGGGCAGCCACTCCAGGGTCGCGCCGGTTTCCACGGTCAGGTCCAACTGCTGAAACGCCGGGCCGCTGGCGCGATACCACTTGGCTGCGCCGGGGCTGGTCAACTGGGCCCAGGCGCCCTCGGCGACATGGGCGCGGATGTCCAGGCGATCACCGCCGGCAATCCCGCCAGGTGGGTGCACGATGATGTGCTGGCACACCTCGGGACCTTCGGCGTACAGGTGCTTTTGCACCCGCAGCGGGCCGAGATGGCGGCGCATCACCGGGCGCGTGGTGTCGCCGAAGCGCGCATAGCCGAGTTCCAGCTCGGCGTGCCAGCTGGGCGTGAACAGGGCAGGGGAAACGGGCAGGTTCATGGTTTCTTGTGCTTATCGTCAGGACGCTACAGGTTAGATGGTAACCAAGCCGCGCACACCCTCGCTTTCCATATTTTCACCGCGGCCCTGCTGCACGATTTCACCGCGCGACATCACCAGGTAGTGGTCGGCCAACTCGGCAGCAAAGTCGTAGAACTGCTCCACCAACAGGATCGCCATGTCGCCGCGCGCCGCGAGTTTCTTGATCACTGCGCCGATCTCCTTGATTACCGACGGCTGGATGCCTTCGGTGGGCTCATCGAGGATCAACAGGCGCGGACGGCTGGCCAGGGCGCGGCCGATGGCCAACTGTTGCTGCTGGCCGCCGGACAAATCGCCGCCGCGCCGGTGCTTCATTTGCAGCAAAACCGGGAACAGTTCATAGATAAACGCCGGCACTTCCTTGGCTTCCGAGCCGGGAAAACGCGACAGCCCCATCAGCAGGTTTTCTTCCACCGTCAGCCGCCCGAAAATCTCCCGGCCCTGGGGCACATAGGCGATCCCTGCGTGCACCCGCTGGTGTGGCTTGAAGCCGGTGATGGCCTTGCCTTCCCAATTCACCGCGCCTTCTTTGGCCGGCAGCAGGCCCATCAGGCATTTGAGCAGGGTGGTCTTGCCCACGCCGTTACGGCCGAGCAGGCAGGTGACTTCGCCGATCTTCACGTCGAAGGACAGCCCACGCAGGATGTGGCTACCGCCGTAGTACTGGTGCAGCTTGTCGACTTGCAGCATGTTCAGTTCTCCTTAGCGACCGAGGTACACCTCGATCACCCGCTCATTTTCCTGCACCTGTTCCAGCGACCCTTCGGCCAGCACACTGCCCTGGTGCAACACGGTCACGTGGTCGGCAATCGAGCCGACAAAACCCATGTCGTGTTCCACCACCATCAACGAATGCTTGCCCGCCAGGCGCTTGAACAGTTCGGCGGTGAATTCGGTTTCGGCGTCGGTCATGCCCGCCACCGGTTCGTCCAGCAGCAACAGTTGCGGGTCTTGCATCAGCAGCATACCGATTTCCAGGAACTGCTTTTGCCCGTGTGAGAGCAGCCCGGCGGGCCGATGCACCGAAGCGGTGAGGCGGATGGTGTCGAGCACTTCATCGATACGATCCTTTTGCTCACCGCTCAGGCGTGCACGCAGGCTGGCCCACACCGACTTGTCGGTCTTCTGCGCCAGCTCCAGGTTTTCGAACACGCTCAGGGCTTCGAACACCGTGGGTTTCTGGAACTTACGGCCGATGCCGGCCTGGGCGATCTGCACTTCGCTCATGCTGGTCAAGTCGAGGGTTTCGCCAAACCAGGCCTTGCCGTGGCTGGGCCGGGTCTTGCCGGTGATCACGTCCATCAGCGTGGTCTTGCCCGCGCCGTTGGGGCCGATGATGCAGCGCAATTCGCCGACGCCGATGTACAGGTTCAAGTTGTTGAGCGCCTTGAAACCGTCAAAGCTGACGCTGATGTCTTCGAGGGTCAGGATGGTGCCATGGCGGGTGTTCAGGCCGGTGCCTGCGGCCTGGCCGATGCCGATCGCATCGCGGCCGCTGCCCGCATCAAAAATAGGTTCGAGCATGACGTTCCTCATTTCTTCAACAGCCCGATAACGCCCTTGGGCAGGTACAGGGTGACGATGATGAACAGCGCCCCGAGGAAGAACAGCCAGTACTCCGGAAAGGCCACGGTGAACCAGCTCTTCATACCATTGACCACGCCCGCGCCGAGCAACGGCCCGATCAGCGTGCCACGCCCGCCCAAGGCCACCCATACGGCGGCTTCGATGGAGTTGGTCGGCGACATTTCACTCGGGTTGATGATGCCCACTTGCGGCACGTACAACGCACCTGCCAAGCCGCATAACACCGCGCTCAACACCCATACGAACAGCTTGAAGCCGCGCGGGTCGTAGCCGCAGAACATCAGGCGGTTCTCGGCATCGCGCAGAGCGGTCAGCACCCGGCCGAACTTGCTCTGGGCCAGGCGCCAGCCGATGTACAGGCTCGCCACCAGCAACCCCACTGTTGCCACGAACAGCACGGCACGCGTGCCTGGTTCGGTAATGCCAAAGCCGAGGATGCTGCGGAAGTTGGTGAAGCCGTTGTTGCCACCGAACCCGGTCTCGTTGCGAAAGAACAACAGCATCCCGGCAAAGGTCAGCGCCTGGGTCATGATCGAGAAATACACGCCCTTGATCCGCGAGCGGAACGCGAAGAAGCCGAACACCAGCGCCAGCACGCCCGGCGCCAATACCACCAGGCACAGGGCCCAGAGGAAGTGCTCGGTGCCGACCCAATACCAGGGCAATTCGGTCCACGACAAAAAGGTCATGAACGCCGGCAGCTCATCGCCAGAGGCCTGGCGCATCAGGTACATGCCCATGGCATAACCGCCGAGGGCAAAGAACAGGCCGTGGCCCAGGGACAGCATCCCCGCATAACCCCACACCAGGTCCAAGGCCAGGGCGACGATGGCGTAGCAAAGGATCTTGCCCACCAATGTCAGGGTGTAGGCCGATACATGCAGCGGGTTGTCCGGTGACAGCAGCGAACACAACGGCAGGGCCAGCAGCAGGAGCAGCACCACCGCGCCGACTGCAATCGTCACCTTGGGGCCGGCCTTTTGTGCGGCCGTAAGCATCAGTGGCTGGTTCATCAGTCGATCACCCGTCCTTTCAGTGCGAAGAGTCCCTGCGGGCGTTTCTGGATAAACAGAATGATCAGCGCGAGGATCAGGATCTTGCCGAGCACGGCACCGATCTGTGGTTCGAGGATCTTGTTGGCGATACCCAAGCCAAACGCCGCCATGACGCTACCGGCCAACTGGCCGACACCGCCGAGCACCACCACCAGGAACGAGTCGATGATGTAGCTCTGGCCCAGGTCGGGGCCGACGTTACCGATCTGGCTCAGCGCCACGCCGCCCAGCCCGGCAATGCCGGAGCCCAGGCCAAACGCGAGCATGTCCACACGCCCGGTGGGCACGCCGCAGCAGGCGGCCATGTTGCGGTTCTGGGTGACGGCGCGCACGTTGAGCCCCAGGCGGGTCTTGTTCAGCAGCAGCCAGGTCAGCACCACCACAAACAGCGCGAAAGCGATGATCACGATGCGGTTGTACGGCAGCACCAGGTTGGGCAGCACTTGAATGCCGCCCGACAGCCACTGCGGGTTTGCCACCTCGACGTTCTGCGCACCAAACACCAGGCGCACCAGTTGGATCAGCATCAGGCTGATGCCCCAGGTGGCGAGCAGGGTTTCCAGTGGCCGGCCGTACAGGTGACGAATCACCGTGCGCTCCAGGGCCATGCCGATTGCGGCGGTGACGAAAAACGCCACCGGCAGCGCGATCAGCGGATAGAACTCGATGGCCGCAGGCACGTAGCGCTGCATCAGCAGTTGCACCACATAGGTGGAGTAGGCGCCGAGCATCAGCATCTCGCCGTGGGCCATGTTGATCACACCGAGCAGGCCGAAGGTGATCGCCAGGCCCAGGGCCGCCAGCAGCAGGATCGATCCCAGGGACATGCCGCTGAAGGCCTGGCCGAGGATTTCACCCATCATCAGTTTGCGTTTGACCTGGGCCAGGCTGGTCTCGGCGGCGGTGTGCACGGCGGCGTCGGTTTCCACACCGGGCGCCAGCAGCGCTTCGAGGCGGGTGCGGGCCAGCGGGTCGCCGGTACTGCCGAGCAGGCGCACCGCAGCGAGGCGCACCACCGGGTCGGTGTCCACCAGTTGCAGGTTGGCCAGGGCCAGGCTGAGGGCGGTGTGCACGTCCTCGTTGGTTTCGGCGGCGACCTGCTGGTCGAGGAATTTGAGTTGCGCAGGTTGCGCGCTTTTTTGCAGGGTTTGCGCAGCGGCCAGGCGCACCTTGGGGTCGGCGGCGAGCAGTTGCTGGCTGGCTTGTACGTTATCGATCAGGCCACGCAGGCGGTTGTTCAGGCGCACGGTCTTGGTTTCACCGTTGAGCGTGAGCTGGCCTTGTTGCAGGGCGTCCACCAACTCGATGCGCGCCGGGTCGGGCTGGGCGGCCCAGTCCTGGAGGAGCTTGGCTTGTTGCATCGGGTTGGCGGCCAGGAAGTCTTCGGCGTCGCCGGCATGTACCGCCAAAGGCAGCAATAGCAGCAATGCCAGGAGATAGCGATTGAGGGCAGCGGGCATAAACAAATGTCCTAGTCATGCGCGGACAGTGTGGGAGGGGGCAAGCCCGCTCCCACAGTTGACCTGTGGTCGGGCTTTAGTTGCTCTTCACCGCATAGTCCGGTTTCTTGTCATTGCCCGGAATGTACGGGCTCCACGGCTGCGCCCGGATCGGCTCCTGGGTCTGCCACACCACCGAGAACTGCCCATCGGACTGGATCTCGCCGATCATCACCGGCTTGTGCAGGTGGTGGTTGGTCTTGTCCATGGTCAGGGTGAAGCCCGACGGCGCTGCGAAGGTCTGGCCGGCCAGTGCTTCACGCACTTTGTCGACGTCGGTGGATTTGGCTTTTTCCACTGCCTGCGCCCACATGTGGATGCCCACGTAGGTGGCTTCCATCGGGTCGTTGGTCACGGCTTTGTCCGCGCCCGGCAGGTTGTGTTTCTTGGCGTAGGCTTTCCAGTCGGCGACGAACTTGGTGTTCACCGGGTTCTCCACCGACTGGAAGTAGTTCCAGGCCGCCAGGTTGCCCACCAGCGGCTTGGTGTCGATGCCGCGCAGTTCTTCTTCGCCCACGGAGAAAGCCACCACCGGTACGTCGGTCGCCTTCAAACCCTGGTTGGCCAGCTCTTTGTAGAACGGCACGTTGGAGTCGCCGTTCACGGTGGAAATCACCGCTGTCTTGCCGCCAGCGGAGAACTTCTTGATGTTGGCAACAATGGTCTGGTAATCGGCGTGGCCGAATGGGGTGTAGACCTCTTCGATATCTTTATCCGCTACGCCTTTGGAGTGCAGGAACGAGCGCAGAATCTTGTTGGTGGTGCGCGGGTACACATAGTCGGTGCCGAGCAGGAAGAAACGCTTGGCGCTGCCGCCTTCTTCGCTCATCAGGTATTCCACCGCCGGGATCGCCTGCTGGTTCGGCGCCGCACCGGTGTAGAACACGTTCGGCGACATCTCTTCGCCTTCGTATTGCACCGGGTAGAACAGCAGGCCGTTGAGTTCTTCGAACACCGGCAATACCGATTTGCGCGACACCGAGGTCCAGCAGCCAAACACCACGGCGACCTTGTCCTGGGTCAGCAACTGCCGGCCTTTTTCCGCGAACAACGGCCAGTTCGAAGCCGGGTCCACCACGACCGGCTCAAGCATCTTGCCATTCACCCCGCCCTTGGCGTTGATCTCGTCGATGGTCATCAGCGCCATGTCTTTGAGGGACGTTTCGGAGATGGCCATGGTGCCGGACAGCGAGTGCAGGATGCCGACCTTGATGGTCTCGGCGGCCTGCACGGTCCACGTCATGCCCATGGCGACAATGGAGGCGGACAGGGTGAAAGCCTTGATCAAGCTGCGACGCTTCATGGTGCGGTCTCCGTAAACGTTTAGTTTTTTTTGATAGGCCGATGTGAACGCTGAACAGGTACTAGCAAAGGCTGTGCCCGATGGAGAAATGCCCGGTTTTACTGGAGAAAAAGCCCGGCAGCGGTTGTGTGTGCACCAATAGCGGGCAGGCACGCATAGGCGGTGCAGGCGGTGCGCCTAAAGAGTGCTGCGCCCCCAGAAAACTGGATAACTATGCAGTGCCCTCGCTGTGATCCAAGCGAGGACGCTGTTGGGTGGCTGGCGTTCTGCAAGTCCGGTGCGGGTGAGCACCGACAATGAGCGTGATCAAGGAAGTGTCATGGAAGAGTATTTACCCAGAGAAAAACGAGCGGCCGCCTCGGCGGTGAGAGGTATTCAGTACAAGCTCAGTCCTGCATTTATCAGTGCCGACGATGCCGCGCGTTATGTGCATACGCGCATCGGCAACAAGCGTGACAAGGAGTACGGCAGCGTCATTCTCCAGCGCTTGGCGGATAACAAGGTCTTTGCCACCGAGCCGATTCCCGGCAAGGCGGTGACCTTCGATTTTTCATTGCTGCTGGCGCGTGGGGCGCGCAACGAGTTTCTCGCCCCGACGGGTTATAAACTGGTGGGAGGGGTGCACTCCCACCCTGAGCAATTTGCCGATTTGAAGGCGAAGAACCTACGGTTCCGCGATCTTCAGGTGCGTATTTTCAACAGTTTTTTTTCTGAGCGGGACGTTGTCTTCAATCACTATGAAGGGCGCGCGTTTGGCGCTGCCTACCTGTCGGGCCCCAATGGTGTACTGCTCAAGTACCTGCCCAGCTTCTCCGAAGCCGAGCGCAGGTTTGTCGATTGGATCGATAACGTCAGCACCGCCGTGCCTGAGGATGGGCACGACGGCTCGCTGGAAGGTTTCATCAAGAAGGTGGCGTCTTTGGGGCGCCTGTCATTGTTGGTCGCCAACGCGGATTGGGGCGGCGTCAGTGGCGTCATCGATCATCTCTGGCAGCCTTACCTGCCCTTGAAGGCAGGGCGTGAGACGATTGCGTGTGGCGGGCTCTACCCTGATGTGACGCGGGCACTGAATGCTGCGCAGGCCCGCATGAGGCGCACGCCCAACGTGCACCAGATGGCAATGGTGCTCAAACATGAGCTGCGTGATGAGTTCGTCGCTACCCAGGCTTTTTCCCTCAGCAGCGCAGCGCAATTGCCGGTCGATAACCAACTGCCGTTGCTCGCGGGCGGGCCGTTGTTGCCGGAGGGCTTTCACCTGCATGGGTTCTTCTATTTGTCGCGGCCGGTGCCGGCGCTGTTCCCCACGGTAGAACCCTGGCTGTACCAGCAGTTCTTCAGCCCCGAGGAGCTGGCAGCCTACATCGCCACATCCCGTCGCTACCTGCATGCGTCGCCGTCTGTGCTGGGTATCTCGTTGTACCTGCGCACCCGGGACAATGCGCTGTTGCGCTACCGGTTCAGTGGCTCGCCGGCGGAAACCCGATTGCTCGGTACTGAGCAGGCAGACCTTCAGCAGGCGTTGACCCCGCGTCAGTTTGTGGCGCGGGTGGCCGAAGCCGGTGAGTTGAGCGTCGAGCAGACCAGCCCGCTGTGGGATGTGGAAGGTGTGGTCGAGAGTGGCTGGGTACCCTATGCAACCTTCCCGTTCAAAAAACCAACGCTGGGCCAATCGTTTTCGTCGGCCGACAAGGCGGCGCGGTTCGCCCATGCGCAGGTGGGCGCGCGGCGTGAGCGTGAATATGGGGCGCTGATACTCAAGCATCCCGACCAGCATTACGTGTTGACCGAACTGCTGGAAACGGGTGCCAACCCTTTTGGGTTCGAGGGTTTCTTTCCCTGGGATACCTACAGCAAACAACTGGCACTGCCCGATGGTTACCAATTGCAGGGCTGGTTCGGCTCACACAGGGCGGTGTCGTCCGCGGACCTCGATAGCGCGTTCAAGATGAGGTGGACTCAGGACGATATCAGCGTCCACGCCCAGAGTTTCTCGGATGTCGAGGCATACCGTGTGCATCAGTTGCAAGTGCCGGGCTATCTCTCGGGCGCTGTGGACAGCCTGGTCGTGCTGGAACCCCAGGCGCCGGACCAGGCCGAGTTCTCCCGTTTTTTTGCGCCGGCGACCCAAGGCAGCCTGATTTCCAGGCAGTTGGCGGACGGTACCTACAAGCCCGCCGATGTCGTACGCAAGCTGGCAGAGGTCAGCCGATTGCGGGTTGTGCTGGGCAATGGGTTATGGGGGGCGGCCGCCGTTGTCGACCGACACTGGAAACCCTTTGCGGCAGTACCGCCGCCCAAATCCCGGCCGGGCGGCGTCGACAGGGTGGTGACCCTGCCGACCTTGAGTCCGGCGTTTATTTCGCCGGATGACGCGGCGCTCTGGGCCCACCGACGTATCGGGGCGCGACGCGAACGAGAGTACGGCGGGGTGATTCTGCAAAGCCCTGGCGGCTATTTTTTCGCCACCGAACCGGTGCATGGCAAAGAGCTTGAGTTCGATGTGCGCGAGGTGTTGAGCACCCATGCCGATGGCAGCTTCTTGTCGATCCCTGGGTATCAGCGGGCTGCGCTCTACCATTCCCACCCGGCGGACCATGACGTGGTAGCGAGCAGCAATCCGAATTTTTCCCCTCAGCAGGTGAAAGCACACCTGAATTTTTTCTCCACGTGGGACGCCGCCGCCGACATCGTCTGGCAAAAAAACTTCGCGCTTTCGTACGTGTCCGGGCCGGATGACTCACTGATTCGCTATCGACCCAGTGGCACATTTGCGGAAAAACAGTACGCCAAGTGGCTGTTGGGAGAAATTGCCGATGGCCCTTTCGGCAGCGATGGGACGCTGGAGGGTTTCATAAAAAAAATGCAGGTGCTGGGGGAACTGAGTTTTGTCACCGCCAGCGCCCTATGGGGCGGTTCTCGAGGCGTGGTGCCGGCAAACTGGCAACCCTATCAGGCATTCGCACACACGCCGACGGGGATGCGGCCTTTGCTGTCTGCCGTATGCACCGCGCCCACCGATGCCATCCAGGCTGCCGTGGAGGGCTTGCCTGCCAGTCAGGACACC
Source organism: Pseudomonas sp. B14(2022) (assembly GCF_012030485.1). NCBI lineage: Bacteria > Pseudomonadati > Pseudomonadota > Gammaproteobacteria > Pseudomonadales > Pseudomonadaceae > Pseudomonas > Pseudomonas sp. B14(2022). The sequence goes on along the minus strand of NZ_JAAUVM010000006.1, from coordinate 18,492 downwards.
TGGCGCATCGGCCTGATCCTCAAGCGTAGTGGCCAGCCGGAATACCTGGCGACCCCAGCGCTGGGCACTCAGCAACCGCGGTTCTCCATGACGGACTTTCTGATGTGGAACCAGGACGGTCGTTATGTACTGCCTGACGGGTTTGTCATCGAAGGGTTTTACTGCGACGCGCCCCCGGCGCGATCCCGGGTACCGGAGGCACAGCCGTGGCTGTATCGCAGCTTTTTCCCGGCGTTGGGGTTGGCGACGGCGGCGCAGCAGGCGCGTCTGATCCCCAGTGAGCAAGTGGCGGAGCAGGGCGTGAGTCTTTATCTACGAGCCCCGGACGACGCGGTGCTTGCGTACCGGTTTTCCTATTCGCAGAAGGAGGCTGGCCTTTATCGCGTCCAAGGCACCACGGTGGACGATCACGGATTTGAAAGCGCGCTGTTGACGGGTGTGCTGACCCCGCAGGCTTACGTCCACAAGGTGGCAATGGCCGGGACGCTGCAGGTGCTCAGTACCAGCCGGATCTGGGACCAGGCCGGGGAGGTGGTGGATAACTGGCGGCCTTTTTCGAACATTCCCGAACCGGAGGTCGGCCCCGCCTTTGCCTTGCCCGATGACGCCGCCTACTGGGCTCACACCAGTATTGGCGAGCGGCGGGACAAGGAGTACGGCGGCGCGATCCTCAAGCGCGATAACCACTATTTCGCCACGGTGCCGGTTGCGGGTGACGAGGTGCGGTTCGACTTCCAGCGTATCCTGGCCACCGATGATCAGGGGCACTTCATCGCCCCGGCTTCTTATGAGTGCCAGGGTCTCTATCATTCCCACCCCGCCGACACCGGCGAGGTGAAGCAGCACAATCCCAGCTTCAACCTGGACCAGGTGGCGCTGTTCACCAGCTTCTTCTCGAATGCCGATCAGGTGTTTGCCCTGACCCACCGTGATTTCACTCCGGTGCATTATCTGACCGGGCCTGACGGCTCGTTGCTCAAGTACACCAGCAGTGGTTCCAACGAAGAGCAAGTGTTATTGCGACAGATGACCGGGGCCGAGCCAGTGGTGCCGTTCACGGCATTTGAAGGTGCCGTGTGGAACCTGGCGCAAGCCGGAGACTTGCGGGTGGTGGTCGCCAACAAAGTGTGGGGAGGGATTCGTGGTCGCGTGGTAAAGGGCTGGACGCTGGGCAGCCCGGTCAGCCGTGAGGCCACGGTACAGGACCAGCCGTTTTTTAGCCCTCAGACCAGCATGGGGCACACCGCTGTGTTGGTTGCCCTGAACAGTCGCGATCTATCGGGGCGTGCCGCCGTGGGGTTTGTACTCAAGCACCGAACGGCCCCGAGTTATATCGCCACGTTGCCGGCGGCTCCGGGCACCACCTTGGGCAGCTTGTTTCCTGTGCGTGAAAACGGCCAGCCGAAGCTGGTATCGAACTACCGCCTGGTCGGGCTCTATTACGCGAACTCGGCCCAGGCACCGCAGAAACTGCCGCCCGAGGACGCGTGGCTGTATAAGCGCTTTGCGTCGCCAGCGCTGCTGGTGGATGTGATGACGCAGTCGCTGGCCACCACAGGTATCCAGATCGCCTCCCTCGGGCTCAAGCTCTACCTGCGAACCGCTGACAATGCCTTGCTGCACTGGCAGGTCCCGAGTGCCGAGTCCGCCCAGGAGCTGTTTACCCTCGACGGCCAAACCGTCACCGACAAAGGCAATGAAGCAGCGTTGCTCGACGGCTCGCTGTCACCCCGGGATTTTGTTCGCCGGGTGGCCCGCGCCGGCGACTTGGTGGTGGTTCAGCGAGGCGGGCTCTGGAGCACGCTGGGGCCGGTGCATGACAGCGAGGCATTACCACTGGGCTCGACTGCAGTGTCACTGAGTGCCGCGTTCCTCACCGCCGATGATGCCGCACGTCATGCCCACGAGAAGATCGGCTTTCGCCGGGGAACGGCCTATGGCGGTTATATCCTCAAGGGCACAACGGGGCGATTTGTGTTCACCGAGCCCATGATCATTCACGGCGATGGATTCGCCACCGACCTGCTGACACCCATCGTGGGCAATGGGGCACTGGTGCCCCCCGCAGGCTACCGGATTCATGCGCGCTATGCCTCCCACGCGGCGTTGTCTGCGGGTGATCGGGAACGCCAGCAGCGATTGAAATGGACGCTGAGCGACCTGGAGGTCAACACCACGTTGTTCTCGGATGTGGAGATCCGCTCGGTGATTCAGTCGCGGTTGCCGGCCTATTTGAGCGGTTCGCCCAATAACCTGATCAGCTACACCCCCAGTGGCTCGGACAGGGAGCTGCTGGTACAGAGTAATACCACCCGCGAGCCGGGCAAAAATGGCTATTTCGAGCGGCTGGAGTCGGGCGCGCTCAAGCCGGTGGACATCGTTACCCGGCTGGCCGATGCGGGCAGTCTGCAGGTGCTTGTGCAGAGCCCCCTGTGGGGCCCGCGCGGCAGGGTCTACAACGACTGGACGCCGAACTTCGAGTACGCCGCCGCTGCGCTGCAAACCCCGGCGTTGGGTGCGGTCTTCAGCAGTCAGGACGCGGCCGCGATCAATGCCCATGTTCGCGGGTACGGCAGGAACCTGGATGCTCAAGGGTGTACCGCGTACATCCTCAAGCACCCGCAGGCGGATGAGTACGTGGTCAGCGAACTCTTACCCATGAGTACCAACGGGCGTTGGTTGAGCGATGCTTCCAGGGGGAGTGGCTACCTGGGGGGTGGAAGTTTTGTGCAAAATTTCGTGCTGGTGGGGCTGCTCTATTCACAGCAATGGCAACCCTCGGGATTACCGACCCTGGAGGCCTGGCTGACGCAGTTTTTTGTCACGCCCGAGGTGCTGTTGCGTGCCGAAGAAGATGCCCGGTACCTGCCTCGCGCGTCCACCAACGGTGCGCTGCCGGTCTACCTGTCGACCCTGGATGGTGCCCTGTTGCGTTACCAGCCCCAAGCTTCCACCCTGCTCAAGGCGCCAAGCGCTGACGAGGGCGTGACGATTGAAGGCATGAGCCTGCGCAATGGCGCGTTCGATACGCGCCGGTATATTTCACTGGTCGCCCGCGCCGGTGACCTGCGGGTGCTGTACAGCAGCCAGTGCTGGGACCGACGAGGCGCGGTGAGCCCCGGCACCGAACAATGGCGACCGTATGCCAATTTCATCCGCCGTCGCCTGGGCCCGGCGTTCCACGATCAGGACGATGCGGCACGCCATGCACGCTCGCTGCTCCAGAGTAACGGGTTGATGGGCGGCTTGATTCTCAAGCGTCCGGATGGTTTGTTCGTGACCACCGAACCCCTGAAAGTGCCTCGGGAAGACTTTGACCCCAAGTGGATTTTCCCTGACGAAGTGGTCAGTACCGGCGGCTTCCCGGGGGGCCATACCATTGTCGCGCGCTACCGCTCAAGCTCGCCTCGCGACCTGCCGTTTGCGCTGGAAGCCCGGCAGGAGAGCCTCTACCGCAACATGCTGTCCACCCGGGTGATTTCTGCGGCCCTCTCGGGCCAGGATGCCAGCCTGGTCCGCGAGTACCTGTTGGGCTCCGATGGTTGTGTACTGAGCTACACCCGCAGCCATACCACCCTGGAAGAACAACTGAAAAAGGACCTGGTGCCGCTGAACCGGGTCCGCGGGGACCGCTTGGAAAACCGCATCGAACGTCAGATTCGCACAGGCGAATTGACCCCCGCCGAGTTCGTCACCCGCCTGGGCAATGCCGGTGTATTGCGCGTGGTGGAGGGCAGCCAGGCCTGGGGGATCCCACGCAGGATAACCGGGGCGTTCGTTGCGGTTCAGGTCGAGCCGTTGATGATCAGAAACGCGCTGGCAGACCCGGCGTTCAGTCCGATCTTCACCCAGCAGAAGGATGCGGTGCGTTATGCCCATGAGCACCGCAGGCATGGCGAACACCTGCAATTCGGCTACGTCTTCAAGTCGAAGAAAAACGGGCGCTACATGGCCAGCCTGCCCTTGGTACGCCAGAGCTATCGTGACTTTGGGCAAGTCTTTCCCCATGGCCTGCTCCCCCAGGACTATGGACTGGAGGGTTTCTATCTGTGTGCCAGCAACGAAACCCTGGCCCCCGTCGGTGATCCGCTGCGCCAGGCGTTCTTTTCTCCTACGGATATCGACACCGGCATCCGCTTCGCCTTGCAGGGGGTGAAGGACAAGCAACTGGCGTTTTACCTGTCGTGCCAGGACGGAGCCTTGCTTCAGTATCAGTACCAGGGCACCGATGCTCAACTGGACAGTTGGGGGCGACTGGTCGAGCTTCGGCAGCAGTTGCGCGATGGCGTGAGGACGGTGCTCAGTTACGTGCATGACCTTATCGCAATCGGCCAGTTGGACACCCTTGTGCCGGGGCGAATCTGGACCACGCGCAATCGTATCGATCAGTTCTGGCAGCCTGGCGTTGCCGAGATATTTGTCCCACCGTGGGCGGCGGCCTGTGGGCCGGTGTTTTCCCACGGCGATGATGCCGTGCGTGACCTCAAGCGCCGACTGTCGCCCTATCAGAGTCAGCAGTACCTCTCTGCGGTGCTTGCCAATGGCGGGGGGGTCTCGTTCCTGGCCACGTTGCCGGTCGCCGCAGGGCTTGCCGAGTCGCTGATTCTGCGCTTGTTCTACAGCGGGCCCCAGGGTGCGGTCCAACCGGCGATGCCACCTGCACCCATGCCGGACTTCCCGTCAGGCTACGCTGTTGCAGGCGTTCACCTGTTGTTCAGCAGCATGCCGGCCACGGACAGCCGTGAAGCCAGGGACCAAGCCCTGATCCGCAACTTTGTGGCACCGTCCTCCGTGAGCTATTTCATTCGCGTATTACGGGGCGGCACTCGTCAGCCCGCGGCGCTGTACCTGTCGTGTCTGGGCGGTGGGTTATTGAAGTATCTGCCGAGCTTTTCGCCTCAGGAAAGCCAGGTGCTGGTGGCGGGTCCGAACGTGTATCCCAGCGTTTTTCTGAAGGGCTTGGTCAAGGTCGGGAAGCTGTTTGTCCTGGATAAGGATGATTTCTGGATGAACGAAGGGCAGTTGTCTGAACAACAACTGGAGCGTTCCAATGGCCCGGAAATCGAGGGCCCGGAAGAGGATGAACCGCTGAGCATTCGTGACCGCGATGAGCTGTAAGCGTTAGCGCGTCAGGCCGATAAAGCACAGACCACGGGGCGACAGCGAGAGGGTGCTGTCGCCCCGTGGTGTTCAGTGCCAGGGCATCTCACCCGGTTTATGTCGAACCTGTGGTGGATTGACGTTGCGTAAACAGCCGCGACAACACCAGGCGATCCAGTGCCCAGATCACGATCAACGAGGCGCCCACCAGCGGGAAAATGATCGCCAGCCCGAGCATGATCACCATCGCGGTTTTCCACTTCGGCAGGTCGTGACGCAACGGCGGAACACCCAGGCCGCCCTGGGGACGGCGCTTCCACCAGATCACCACACCGCTTACGGCGCTGAGCAGGATCATCAGGCAGATCAGCAGCACGATCAGTTGGTTCACCCAGCCGAACATCTTGCCCTCGTGCAGCATTACGCCGGTCTCGGTGGCCCGCGCCACGGTGTTGTAGTGCGCCCAGCGCACATCGGCGAGGACTTTGCCGGTGTATTGGTCCACGTGCAGCGTGGCGTCGTTGCGCGGGTCGTCGGCGAACACGGCGATAGTGAACACGCCCTCGGCGGTGGTGGGGACGGTGATGCTGTAGCCGGGCTCGACCTTGCGTGCGTTGGCCAGGTCAACCACGTGTTGCAGGCTGACGGTGGGGGCTGCGGGAGCGGCGTGCATGGCGCCGTGCTTCATGTGTTCGGCATGATCGCCGGACATCGGCATCGGCGTATTTTCCATGGCCCAGGGCACGGTCTGTTGCGTCGCGGTGTTGAGCACGCGCGCCTGTTGGTCGGACTGCGGCACGTTGTTCCACATCGCCGCCGGGAAGGTGTTCCACAGGTCGGCGTATTGCTTGCCCCAGAAGCCGGTCCAGGTCATGCCGCTGAGCAGCATCACCAGCAAAAACGCCGCGCCCCAGAAACCTGCGACGGCATGCAGATCACGCCAGAACACGCGGCCACGGGTATTGAAACGTGGCCACAGCACGCCGGCCGACGTCTTGCCGCGCGGCCACCACAGGTACAGGCCGGACACCACCAGCATCACACCCCAACCGGCAGCGAGTTCCACCAGGCGATCGCCGACGGTGCCGATCATCAACTCGCCGTGCAGGGCGCGGGCAATGGCTTGCAGGTTTTTTTTCGCATCCTGCTCACCGAGTACGGTGCCGCGATAAGGGTCGACGAACACCGTCACTTCGCGCCCGGCGTCGTGCATCACGAACTGCGCGCTGCTGGTGGCGTCGACGGGTGGCAGGTACTTGCTGATCTTGCCCTGGGGAAAGGCCGCCTGGGCACGTTGCAACTGTTCGTCGGCACTCAGTGCGTGCTCGGCGCTTTGCACCTTGAGCAGGTCGCCGTACATCAGCGGGTCGAGTTGGGGCTTGAACAGGTAAATGATGCCGGTCAGGGCCAGCAGCACCATGAAAGGGGCGACGAAGAGGCCGGCGTAGAAGTGCCAGCGCCAGGCCAGGTTGTAGAAGGAAACTTTTTGAGTGGTCATCAGGGATGCTCCGCAAAGCTTAATTTTTTGTCGTTGGTCAGGCCGCCATCGGGGGCAAGCCCCCTCCCACATGTGGAATGCATTCCAACTGTGGGAGGGGGCTTGCCCCCGATGCTTTTAGAAGCTCATATCCACCTTGGTCCACAGAGTGCGACCTGGCTCCTTGATGGCCTGCGGGTCGTTGGCCGGGTAGCCGAACCCGGCGTTGCCGGCCAGGTTCAAGTGCTCGGCGTAGGCTTTGCCGAACAGGTTGTCGACGCCGGTGCTGACCTTGAAGTTTTTGTTGATGCGATACGCGCCATTCAGCGAGAACACGCCAAAGCCGCCGCTCTTGTCGTAGTCCTTGCCGACCACGTTGCCCTTGTTCTGGTCGATGCGGTTTTGCGCCGCCACCACCCGCCACAGGGCGCCGACGCTCCAGTCGTCCTCGCTGTAGGTCAGGCCGAAACGTGCATCCAGCGGCGGCATTTGCGGCAGGGCCTTGCCGTCGCTGCTGTTCTTGCCCCAGGCGTAGGCGAGGGTGGCGTCGGCCTTCCAGTGTTGCGTCAGCGTGTAGGCCGCGCCCAGTTCGCCGCCCATGATGCGCGCGTCCACATTGCGCGCCTGGGAGGTGGTGCCCATCATCCCCGGCCGGTAGTCGAACAGGATGAAATCACGTACCTGGCCGACGTAGCCCGAGGCCCAGGCTTCGAGGTTGTCAGCCTTGTATTGCGCGCCGAAGTCGAGCTGGGTGGTTTTCTCCGGCTTCACGCCGTCGAAGGCGTTGACCGAACCGACTGCGCCGGTGTTGGGCGAGAACAGCTCCCAGTAATCCGGGAAGCGTTCCGAGTGGCCCAGGCCGGCATAGAGCGTGGTCGGGCTGTCGGCCAGGTCGTGCTCGTAGCGCATAAAGCCCGAGGGCAGGGTATCGGCGCGGGTGTCGTCGGCGGTCGGGTTGGCGCGTGCGCTCATGCCGGAACCGGTGGTCTGGCGGAAGTCCTTGGCCGAGGCGCGGTCCAGGCGCGCGCCGGTGATCAGGCGGTCACGGTCGGCGGCGTACCAGGTGAGTTCGCCGAACACGCCGTAGTTGTGGAAGTTGGCGTCCTTGACCTTGGGCAAATCCTTGTAGGTGTCGATGCCCATGCTGCTGCGTTGGCGATGCTCGTTGGTCTGTGCATCCAGGCCGCTGATCAGTTGCACGTCGGCCCAACGCCAGGTGGCCTTGATGCGCGCGCCGAGGGTGCGGCGATCGACGTTGGAGGCCATGGGCCCGGCCATCATCCCGGTGCCCGAGGGCGTGCGCAGGCTGTAGTTGTCCATCACGTGGTCAGCGTAGTTGTAGTAGACCTGGGCTTCGACCTTATCCAGCACTTCGCCGATATTCGATTTCTCGAAGCGCAGGCCCAGGCTTTCGCGCAGGAACTGCGAGCCGTCCATGCCGCGCCCGGCGTAACGCGCTTCGCCGTCGCCACGGCCGGCGGTGAGCTCCAGCAGGGTGTCGGCATCCGGGGTGAAGCCGACGGCAACGTCGCCATTCCACTTGTCGTAACGCGAGGCGACGGTGTCGTTGTTGCCGTCCTTGTAGTCATCGGCATGGGCCTGGTTGCCGATTACCCGCACATAGCCCAGCGGCCCGCCAGCGGCGGCATCGATGACCTTGTCGAAGCGCCCGTTGGAACCGGCCAATACACTGGCATTGAGCCGCGTGCCGAGTTCACCGAAGTGCTCCGGTTCGCGCTCGAACAGGACGGTGCCGGCCGACGCGCCCGGGCCCCAGAGTACGGTCTGCGGGCCTTTGATCACGGTGAGCTTGTCGTAGGTTTCCGGCGAAATGTACGAGGTCGGTGCATCCATCCTGCCGGGGCAGGCGCCGAGCATCATGCTGCCGTTGGTGAGGATGTTCAGGCGTGAGCCGAACATGCCGCGCAGCACCGGGTCGCCATTGGTGCCGCCGTTGCGTACCAGGGCGAAGCCGGGGATGGTCTTGAGGTAGTCGCCGCCATCGCTGGCGGGCACCGGTTGGCGCGGGTCCTTGGGGTTGGTAATCACGGTCAGCGGCGAGCTGGGCGCGATGGCGGTGATCACCGTGGGCGTCAGCTCATGTTCGGCGTGCTCATCGGCCTGAGCGTGGGTGGCGAGCAGGGCGCCGCATAGGGCAGCGAGCACAGAAGTACTTCCCAAACGGGAGTCAGCAGTAAACCTGGACATGACAAATTCCATCAATCAATCGTAAACAACACGGCCAGCAGCCTGCGGCTGTCTGTCTAAAGTCGGCCGGGGTGAAGTAACGGTGTCAGGTGCTTACGAGGCGATGGGCGGGGCGCGGCTGCGCGCGCCGGGGAAAATGCTCTGCCGGGCATGGCCCAGGCGCGGGTTGGGGGTGAGGGCATTGGCCGGCGGCGGGGTACCGATGGCCACGAATGACACGCTGCCAGGCAGGGCCGGGCAACTGTACAGCAGGTCGCAATAACCGCACTTGGACCAGAGCGCGTGATGTTCGTCGGGGGCTTTAGGGTGGTGGCCTTCGCCATGCTCGCCGGGCATGTCCATGGACATGTTCATCGACATACCGGCGTGATGATCCATCGGCATCGCTTGGGAAATCAGCGGACCGATAAAAATCATCAGCATGGCGAACAGGCTGATCCAACTGCCGCGCATCACGCGGCGGTGTGGAGATAACCTGGCGCGAGGGGCGCCCATCGAGGTTGGCTTACTGAGCGTGCATATGCTCGTGACCGGCCATCGGCGGCGCTTTCTGCACCGACACTTCCACTTCGACCTTGCCGGCTTTTTCGAAGGTCAGGGTCAGTGGGAATTGCTTGCCATCGGCCAGCAGGCTGCGGTCCGTGAGGCCCAGCAACATCACGTGATACGCCATGGGCGCGAAGGTCAGGTCACCCTTGGCCGGTACGGCAACGCTGGGGACTTGCTGCATCTTCATCAAGTCGCCCTGCATCACATGCTCATGCAGCTCGGCCTTGTCCGCCACCGGCGTGTCGGCACTGAGCAGGCGATCCGGGGTCGCGCCGGTGTTATGAATCACGAAATACGCGGCGACGGTCGGCGCATTCGGCGGCAACTCCTGGGACCAGGGATCGCTGACCAGCAGGTCGCCGGCCTTGTAGTCTTCGGCATTGGCAGCACTGAACACCGGCAGCAGCAACGCAGCCAGAAGCAGGGAAGATTTAAGCATGGCAGTTCTCCAGAACGGTTCTAAACGCAGTTCACTTGCGAAGACGATCAAACCGTTGGAGAGGCGCGGGGGTTAAGGCTCGGCCATTGCTGGCGCGGGGTGGGGGTTTGCAATGGGGGGTGTGGTTGACGCTGTACCGTCTCAAATCGCGTGAGATACAACTGCGGCACATGCCCCGGCAACGCCACCAACGGCGCCGAGCCGGAGCAACACCAGCAATGCTGCATGGTGGAATGATCGTCCTGCTGCGGCGCTGGGATTTCCAGCTTGCCCAGGGCAATGGTCTTCAGGCTGGCGCCATTGGACGAACAGAAACTGCCCCACAGCAATTGCTGCATGGGGTCCTTGGATTGTTGCATCGCACTGGCCATCGGCATGGCAAAGGCATTGAACAGCACTGCAAGGCAGGCGATCCAGGCAATTGCAAAGCGTTGACGGGACATGGCGGACAATCCGTAGGGTTAAACGATCAGGCGGGTATTTAGCCTGATCGGGGGGGATAAGTAAAAAGTAGTGGTGTGGTTTGGTGTCGCAGTGCTGGGTTTGAGGATAGACGGGGAATCGAGGGGATGCCGATCTTCAAGTCAGCGCCCCTCCCACATTTGAACTACGTTGTTCAGGGAGATTGGATGGCCTGTAAGACCGCCGCCACTGTGGCGAACTCCCGATCCACCACAGCCAATACCGGCCGCTTCAACACCAACACCGGCACCCCTCGTTCCCGCGCCACTTCCAGCTTCGGCTCGGTGGCGGTACTGCCACTGTTCTTGCTGATCAGCACATCAATCCCACGCCGTTCAAACAACGCGCGTTCATCTTCAAGCAGAAACGGCCCGCGCGCGCCAATCACTTCGCACCGCTCATTCCCCGGATACACATCCAGCGCGCGCAGCGTCCAGAACTGCTCGGGCGGGATTTCATCAAGGTGCTGCAACGGCTCGCGGCCCAAGGTGAACAATGGACGCTTGAAGGGTTTCAAGGCCTCGATCAATTCAGCCCAGTCACTGACCTCTCGCCAGTCATCGCCGGCCTGCGGTTGCCACGCGGGGCGACGCAATGCCCAACACGGCACACCGCTCAACCGTGCAGCCTCGGCGGCATTGCGGCTGATCTGCGCCGCATACGGATGGGTCGCGTCGAGGATCAGGCTGACCTGTTCGTCGCGAACAAACTGCGCCAACCCTTCGGCACCACCATAACCGCCGACACGCACCTGGCAGGTGAGATCGGTCGGCACACGCCCCACACCCGCCAGGCTGTAGATATGCGCCGGCCCCAAGGTGCGCGCGATAGCCAGTGCTTCGGTCACACCGCCCAGCAGCAGGATGCGTTTCATCGCGGCTTGACCACTTCCAGCAATGTGATCGGCAGCGCCTGGCGCCATGTATCGAACTCCCCCAACGGCTGCGCCTGGGCCACATGGATGCGCGTCAGTTCGCCGCCGTGTTCCGTGCGCCAGTTCATCAAGGTCATTTCACTTTGCAGGGTGACGGCATTGGCCACCAATCGACCGCCGGGGCGCAGGTGTTGCCAGCAGGTGTCGAGTACGCCGTCGCGGGTGACGCCGCCGCCGATGAAGATGGCGTCGGGTGCTGTAAGGCCGTGCAACGCGTCCGGGGCCTTGCCGCGAATCAGTTGCAAACCGGGCACGCCGAGGGCGTCGCGGTTGTGTTCAATAAGGCCCTGGCGGCCTTCGTCTGCTTCAATCGCCAATGCGCGGCAACTCGGATGGGCGCGCATCCATTCGATACCGATGGAGCCACTGCCCGCGCCCACGTCCCACAGCAGTTCGCCGGGCATCGGGGCGAGGCGGGCGAGGGTCATGGCGCGGACGTCGCGCTTGGTCAATTGGCCGTCGTGCTGGAAGGCGGAATCGGGCAAGCCAGCGAGGCGCGACAGACGTGGTGTGTCGTTGGAAGCCAGGCAGTCGATGGCGACCAGGTTCAAATCGGCGACCGAGGCGTGTTGCCAATCCTCAGCCAAACCGTCGATGCGCCGCTCATCCGCGCCGCCCAGGTGTTCAAACACGGTCAATCGGCTGGGCCCAAACCCGGATTCAGCCAACAACGAAGCAATCAACGCGGGACTGCCGCCGTCATTACTCAGTACCAATAAACGCACACCTGTGGCCAGATGCGCATTGATCGCCGCCGCCGGCCGGGCCACTACGGACAGCGTCACCACCTCCTGCAACGGCCAGCCCAACCGCGCCGCCGCCAATGACACCGACGACGGCGCCGGCAAAATCAGCAGTTCTTCAGCCGCCACCTGCCGCGCCAGGCTGGCGCCCACGCCATAGAACATCGGATCGCCACTGGCCAGCACACACACAGGTTCGCTACGCCGCGCCAGTACCGGCTCCAGGGAGAACGGGCTCGGCCACACCTGGCGCTCACCGCGAATACACACCGGCAACAGGTCCAACTGGCGCTGGCCACCTATAATCCGCGAAGCGCGCAACAGGGCATGCCGGGCATTCCTGCCCAGCCCCTTGAAGCCGTCTTCACCGATGCCTACAACCGTCAGCCAGGGCGACATATCAATTCCTTGAGCGACATCCGACGGGCAGGCTTTTCATGCCGCCGGACAAAGCAGGCATAATACCGCGCCTTTACCCGTCAACCGGTAGCCCCGTGAACCCAACGCCCGCTGTGAATACCTTGCGCCCCTCGGCTTGTCCGGGGTTGCTGCGTATCGTCCAGGCGTTGGATGGCGGCATTTGCCGGATCAAATTGGCCGGTGGCTCGATCAGCGCCGCCCAGGCCCATGCCGTGGCGGATGCGGCCCAGGCCTACGCGGGCGGGGTGATCGAGGCGACCAACCGCGCCAACCTGCAAATACGTGGGATCGGTGCCGAGCAAGACGCCTTGATTGCCATGCTGCTGGCCGCCGACCTGGGCCCGAGTAACGCTGCTGGCGACGACGTACGCAACCTGATGCTCAGCCCCAGCGCCGGTATCGATCCGCAGATGCTGTTCGACACCCGGCCGCTGGCCGAGCAGATCCTCGCCACCTTGCAAAATCATCCGCGTTTCCATGAGCTGTCGGCCAAGTTCGCCGTGCAACTGGATGGCGGCGAAGCCCTGGCGATGCTCGAACATCATCATGATCTGTGGCTGTCGGCGTTCGTACGCAATGGCGAGACGCTCCTCGCGTTCGGCCTGGCAGGGTGTCCAGGGCTGGATGCGCCGTTGGCCGCCGTGCCGCTGGAGCAGGGTCATGGGTTGGTGGTGGCGGTGCTGGAGGCGTTTCTTGACCTCGCCACCCCAGAGCAAACCCGCATGCGCCATCTGGCTGTGGATAAGTTGCTGAGCCGCCTCAGTCTCTCGCTGCTGCCGGTCGACGGCTTCAAACGCCCGCCCAGCGGCGCTTTGCTGCACCTCGGGAGTTATCCACAGGCTCAGAAAAATCAATTCTACGTCGCTGCCATCGCACCCTTGGGGCGCCTGGATTCGACGATGCTCAAGGGCGTCGCGCAACTCGCCAACGAACATGGCGACGGCACATTGCGCTTCACCCCTTGGCAAGGTGTGCTACTGCCCAACGTCGAAAAACCTCACGCCGTGACCCAACGCCTGAGGCAATTGGGCTTTCTCTGCTCAGTCGACCAACCCCTGGCGCACATGATCGCCTGCACCGGCTCCAGCGGTTGCGCCAAGGCCCTCGCCGACACCAAGGCCGACGCCGTGCAACTGGCCGCGTTGCATCCCGGCCATGACGTGCACCTGTCCGGCTGCTCGCGCTCCTGCGCCGCCGCGCACGTTGCGCCGGTCACCTTGCTGGCGGTGAGCCCTGGCCACTACGACCTCTATTTTCGCGAGGCAGCCCACCCCGGTTTCGGCCGGCTGCACGCGCGCACTCTTTCCATTGAAGCGGCGGGCGCCTTGCTGCGCGCTCACCCACGGAGCAACACCGATGATTGATTACATCCGCGACGGTCAGGAGATCTATCGCAACTCCTTCGCCATTATTCGCGCGGAAGCCAACTTGGAGCGTATCCCGGCTGATTTGGAGAAACTCGCGGTGCGGGTGATTCATGCGTGCGGCATGGTCGAGGCCATCGACGGCCTGCAGTTCTCCGAAGGTGCGGGTAAGGCCGGGCGCGATGCGCTGGCCGCTGGCGCGCCGATTCTGTGTGATGCGCGGATGGTCTCCGAAGGCGTGACCCGTGCGCGCCTGCCCGCCAATAACCCAGTGATCTGCACCCTGCGCGACGACAGCGTGCCGGAGTTGGCGCGGGAGCTGGGCAACACCCGTTCCGCTGCCGCCCTGGAGTTGTGGCGTCCGCACCTGGCAGGCAGCGTGGTAGTGATCGGCAACGCGCCGACGGCGTTGTTCTACCTGCTCGAGATGCTGGATGCCGGTGCGCCGAAACCGGCGTTGATCCTCGGCTTCCCGGTCGGCTTTGTCGGCGCGGCCGAATCCAAGGCCATGCTGGCGGCGGACAGCCGTGGCGTACCGTTCGTGATCATGCAGGGCCGCCTGGGCGGCAGTGCCATGGCCGCCGCTGCGGTGAATGCGCTCGCCACGGAGGTCGAATAATGCCGGCACGCGGACGTTTGATCGGCCTGGGCGTCGGCCCTGGAGACCCGGAACTGATTACGGTCAAGGCCCTGCGCCTGCTGCGCGAATCACCGGTGGTGGCGTATTTCGTGGCCAAGGGCAAGAAGGGCAACGCCTTCGGCATCATCGAAGACCACCTGGTACCACAGCAAACCCTTATGCCGCTGGTGTACCCGGTGACCACCGAAGCGCTGCCGGCGCCGTTGTCCTATGAGCAAGTGATCAGCGACTTCTACGACACCGCCAGTGTCGATGTGGCTGTGCACCTGGACGCCGGTCGCGATGTGGCGGTGATCTGTGAAGGCGACCCGTTCTTCTACGGCTCCTATATGTATTTGCATGACCGTCTGGCCGAGCGCTACGAAGCCCAGGTCATCCCAGGTGTGTGCTCGATGCTCGGCGGCGCCTCCGTACTCGGCGCGCCGTTGGTGTATCGCAACCAGAGTCTCTCGGTGCTCTCGGGCGTGTTGCCTCACGAAGACCTCAAGCGCCGCCTGGCAGATGCCGACGCGGCGGTGATCATGAAGCTGGGACGCAACTTCCCCAAGGTGCGTCAGGTACTCGAAGAACTCGGCCTGGCCGAGCGCGCGCTGTATGTGGAACGCGCGACCATGGCCAACCAGAAAATCGTGCCGCTGGACCAGGTGCAGCCGATGTCTTCGCCGTACTTCTCGCTGATCATCGTGCCGGGTGAAAGGTGGCAAGGTTGATGAACCCGGCGATTGTCATTCTGGGCCAGGGCAGCCTGGCCACCGCGCGCACCATTCAGCAGGTTTACCCTGGCGCACTGATCCACGGCCTGGCGGGTCGAGTTGAGGGTGCAGACCAGTCTTACAGCGAATTCGGCGCGACCCTGCGTCAGTTGTACCAGCAGGGCACGCCGCTGATCGTCCTGTGTGCGGCCGGCATCGTGATCCGCACACTGGCGCCGCTGCTGCTGGAGAAAGGCGAAGAACCCGCCGTGCTGGCCGTGGCGGAAGACGGCAGCGCCGTGGTGCCGTTGCTCGGTGGCCTGGGTGGTGTGAACGTCATGGCGCGGGACATCGCAGCGGTACTGGGCGTTGCTGCGGCGATCACCACCAGTGGCGAGCTGCGTTTCGGTACCTGCCTGCTCAACCCGCCGGCGGGTTATGAGCTGGCGGACCTGGAGCTGGGCAAGCGCTTCGTGTCCGACCTGCTGGCCGGCGAAAGCGTGCGCATCGAAGGTGCGGCGCCGTGGTTGGATCAGGCGAATTTGCCCCAGGACCAGCAGGCGCATTTAGCCATTCACGTGGGCAGTGCCGAGCGTGTGCCTGCCGCCAACGAGTTGCTGATCTATCCGAAGACTGTGTGCGTGACCTGCAGGCCGGGTGCGCAGTTGGCGGAGCGTGTCCGCACGGCGTTGCACGAGGCGGGCATCGCCGTGCAATCCCTGGCGTGCCTGTTGGCCAGCGATAGGCAGATGGCCGAAGCGTCGCTGCATGAAGCGGCGTTGCAGTTGGGGGTGCCGCTGCGCTTTGCCGACGTGGCGCCAAGTGCAGACATCGTCATCAGTGTTGCCGAGCAGCCTTTGGACCTGGCCCAGGTCGGTCGCCGCCGTGGTCGCCTTGCCGTGATCGGCCTGGGCCCTGGCGCCGCCGAGTTGATGGTGCCGGCGGTAAAGGCCGAACTCGCGCGCTGCACCGATGTGCTGGGCTACGAAACGTATGTGCGCATGGCCGGGCCGTTCCGTAACGACCAGGTGCAGCACTGCACCGATAACCGCGAAGAGATGCAACGCGCCCGCCATGCGTTTGAGCTGGCCGCCCAGGGCCGTTCGGTGGTGGTGGTGTCGTCCGGCGACCCGGGCGTCTTCGCCATGGCGGCGGCGGTGATCGAGGCGTTGCACGAGTCTGGCGATCCGGCGTGGCATCAGGTCGAGCTGGAAATCCTGCCGGGCGTCTCGGCCTCCCTGGCCACCGCCGCCCAGGCCGGTGCGCCGCTGGGCCATGACTTCTGCGTGATGTCGCTGTCGGACAACCTCAAACCCTGGTCGATTATCGAAAAGCGCCTGGACCTCGCGTCCCAGGCCGACCTGGCGCTGGCGTTCTACAACCCGATCTCGCGTTCGCGGCCTTGGCAGCTGGGGCGCGCCCTGGAAATCGTCGCGCAACACCGCACGCCTGAAACCCCGGTGGTGCTGGGCCGCGATATCGGTCGCCCCGGCCAGACCCTGCGCGTCACCACCCTGGGGCACCTCACGCCAGACCAGGTGGACATGCGCACCATGGTGCTGATCGGCTCATCCACCACCTGCACATTCCCTCGCGCCGGTGGCGGTGAATGGGTGTACACCCCGCGCTGGTACGGTGCCAAACCCGCCTCCTGAAAACGCCTGGGCGGCTGCACGAAAGCTCCGAATGACAATGGGTGGTTGCCTATTGTCGCTCGGGGCTTTTTCTTTTTTTGGCCACGAAAACCGGAAGGGTTCGAGGAGCACCCCGTCATTGCTGGGCAGGGGTTTTTGCCGTGTGCCGGCAAGCGATGTTTGTGGCATGGAAGAGCCGCCGGTGGCTGGACTAGTGTGGACACAAGCCCCGAGTCGGGGTGTTTGTGGAGAACTGAAAATGGAGCGACATCACAGAAGGATCAACAATACAAAACGGCGCAAGTTGATTGCGGCCTACACATTACCGAGGGCGTCAGGTGCGCAGCCCTCTTTGCCCCTCGACACGGAGGACGACTGCAACGCGGCGGTGGTCAACAACGGTGTGATTTCGTTTGCCGAGGGGCTGTCCGGGCTGAACATGGAGTACATCCGTAAAAGCTATCTGCTGGCCAGCAGCTATGTCAGCGATGTATTGAAAATCCACCGAGGTACCGAGGCCTGGTACGACGAATTCATCAAAGTGATGATCGGTTTGGGTTGGCTGCCGGTGCGCAGTCGTTTCGAGCGGGTTTCAAGCTCCGGCAAGGGCCTGACGGTGCAACTTGCGGCGCTGAACATCATCGCCAGCCTGTTGGCGTCGACGTCACTGACCGGGCCGTTGCTCACTGCACTGCCCAAACTGGCCGCTGATGCGCTGGAGGCCCTGAAGCAGCAGCCGGCATCCTTCGAGCTGTTCAAGCGCAATAGCAGCGTGCACGAGGGCGGTGATTTTGGCCTGGCGTCATGCGCCGAAACGGACGGCGAATTGACGATGGTGCTGGTGACTTACAGCACCCATGGCGTGAGCAAGCAGGTTGGGCTGCCTTTTCTGGAATGGGACAGTACCCAGTTCGAGGCCTTCAGCGGGCAGACCTGCCTGGTGCTGAATACCTCGGTGGTCAACGAAAAAACCATCCGACTGATGCGTGAGAGTGCGGGCGACAAGGTGCAGTCGGCGATTGCCAAATACCGCATCTAAGGCACCAGGTAGCCGCGCACCCCAGTAAAGATGATCTGCGCGGCGAGGGCACACACGAACAATCCCATCAAACGACTGACAATCTGCAAGCCCTGGTCACCGAGAATCCGTTCGATACGGTTGGACAGGTACAGCACCACGCCGACCGTGAGGCTGGCCAGGGCGATGCTGAGAATGGCGGTGATCTTGTCATCCCAGTGCGGCTGGCTGACGCCCATGACCAGCAGTGCACCGATGGTGCCGGGGCCGACGGTGAGAGGGATGGTCAGCGGTACGATGGTCACGTCCTGCTGCACGTTGTCGGTCTGCACCGCCGATTTGCCTTGGGCCATGCCCAGGGCGGAGATAAACAGCACACTGCCGGCGCCGATGCGGAAGGCGTCGACGGTGATGCCGAACACGCTGAAGATCACCCGGCCGAACAGGTAGAGCAACACGCTCGACACCAGGGTTGCCAGCGCCACTTTCCAGGCCAGGCGTCGCCGCTCTTTGCTCGAATAACCACGTGTCAGGCTGATAAAGCAGGACAGCACGAAGAACGGGCTGTAGAGCACCAGCATCTTCAGGTAAACGCTGAATAACACGTGGAGCATGGGAGTGGCTCGCGGGCGGGGAAAGTGTGGAGAGTCTATCAGGCGCCAGAGATCAAATGTGGGAGGGGGCTTGAACTGGTCAAGTAATCTTGGACACTGATTAAGGTTCACGCCGCCAACCTTTCCTTCACGACCGGCGACCGGTAGTCGTTGTAGCTATGAGGCCTGCTGATGTTGTAGCGCGAGACATAGCGCTGC
>NZ_JAAUVM010000069.1:0-247 GCF_012030485.1 Pseudomonas sp. B14(2022) | reverse complement strand
GCCCCACAGCAC
This sequence comes from Pseudomonas sp. B14(2022), assembly GCF_012030485.1. Taxonomy (NCBI): domain Bacteria; kingdom Pseudomonadati; phylum Pseudomonadota; class Gammaproteobacteria; order Pseudomonadales; family Pseudomonadaceae; genus Pseudomonas; species Pseudomonas sp. B14(2022). Next base: position 235 of record NZ_JAAUVM010000069.1, on the reverse strand, counting down.
TGCGCCGCTGGGTCGATCAAGTGCAAAAAGAACGCTTGGGCTCGACCCCGGTAGGGGCCAAGGCGATTACTGCTGATCAACGAGAAATCCAGAGGCTCAAAGCTCTGCTAAGAGAAAAAGACCTGGATATCGAAATTCTAAAAAAGGCCAGTGCTCTCCTGCTTTTGGACGCCAAAGATCATTCACGTTGATCGATGAGCTGGACGAGCGGTACGGCGTTAAAAGGTGTTGCCGG
>NZ_JAAUVM010000068.1:0-250 GCF_012030485.1 Pseudomonas sp. B14(2022) | reverse complement strand
GCCCTTACGGCGGGTCACTTTGGAAAAGCCCCAAAGTAACCAAAGGGCTCTTGCCCCACCACTCGGTACCTCGCCTAGGCTCGGTATGCCCGAACGAAGGCTTGAATCCGTGGGCCGCCGTCATGGGGCGTGTACGGGACAACCACATGGGTTACAAAAAAGTGCATTCACATAGGTGACACTTTGATTGAAACATAGCCGTTCTTTGCATCCCTGGCATTGACGTGACCTAAGATCACCGGACCGAAAA
>NZ_JAAUVM010000067.1:0-255 GCF_012030485.1 Pseudomonas sp. B14(2022) | reverse complement strand
CGAGGCGTGATCAAGTCAGCGGCCTTAAGGATGTTGTAAATCGTCGTTTTCGACGGTGGATCCTGCCCCGGAAAACGTTTCATCAGATCGTTCTGGATCTTTTTAGGACCTGGAGTCGTTTCGCCAATCGAACGAAGTTCAATAATTGCCTGCCTCACAACAAGCGGCACCACATAAGTTTGGTTGTGCCGTCGGCGACTACGTTCGTCGAGCCCACTGGGTCCCTCCAGTTCATAGCGCTCGACCCATTTGTAG
>NZ_JAAUVM010000066.1:0-255 GCF_012030485.1 Pseudomonas sp. B14(2022) | reverse complement strand
GGATATCGGCCCCACAGCACTGCGCCGCTGGGTCGATCAAGTGCAAAAAGAACGCTTGGGCTCGACCCCGGTAGGGGCCAAGGCGATTACTGCTGATCAACGAGAAATCCAGAGGCTCAAAGCTCTGATAAGAGAAAAAGACCTGGATATCGAAATTCTAAAAAAGGCCAGTGCTCTCCTGCTTTTGGACGCCAAAGATCATTCACGTTGATCGATGAGCTGGACGAGCGGTACGGCGTTAAAAGGTGTTGCCGG
>NZ_JAAUVM010000065.1:0-255 GCF_012030485.1 Pseudomonas sp. B14(2022) | reverse complement strand
GAGGCAGCAGTGGGGAATATTGGACAATGGGCGAAAGCCTGATCCAGCCATGCCGCGTGTGTGAAGAAGGTCTTCGGATTGTAAAGCACTTTAAGTTGGGAGGAAGGGCTATTACCTAATACGTGATAGTTTTGACGTTACCGACAGAATAAGCACCGGCTAACTCTGTGCCAGCAGCCGCGGTAATACAGAGGGTGCAAGCGTTAATCGGAATTACTGGGCGTAAAGCGCGCGTAGGTGGTTTGTTAAGTTGGA
>NZ_JAAUVM010000064.1:0-255 GCF_012030485.1 Pseudomonas sp. B14(2022) | reverse complement strand
CGAACCGCCGGCACCGGGTTCGAAACCACGTGCTCCCCAGCCTTCAACGGCGAAACCGATACGGTCTTGATCGCTGTCGCCGGGCCACCGAGCAGCAAAGGCTTCACCGCCTCGGCATGCGCGTCCAGCTTCGGCCCCACCAACTGATCAGCCAGCCTCTCCAGCCACTGGCGCGCTCGCCCGGATTTGATATGCCCCAGCACCTGAGCGCCCAGGCGAATCTGCACGCCCATGCCACGGCTCGCCCAGATCAGA
>NZ_JAAUVM010000063.1:0-255 GCF_012030485.1 Pseudomonas sp. B14(2022) | reverse complement strand
ATTACGTACGCCCTCACGAAGCGCTCGGCATGAAAAGTCCGGGAGACTTGTATGTGCCGTCCACCCGAATTTATCCAGGATGCTTGCCCGATGTGGAGTATCCGGCAGAAATGAAAGTTCGAAGCGTTAGGCAGGACGGATCGATCAAGTGGAACGGCAAGTTGGTATTTATCAGCGAGGCGCTGTCCGGGGAAAGGATAGGGCTCAAAGAAGCTGAAGATGATGCTTGGGATTTGTACCTGTGTGATTATCCCT
>NZ_JAAUVM010000062.1:0-291 GCF_012030485.1 Pseudomonas sp. B14(2022) | reverse complement strand
TAACTCACAAATTTTACCTTAGCCTGATCCGTTACCAGTGAAAGTAACGTTCAGTCTATCTTTCTATCACATACCCAAATTTTTAAAGAACGATCTAATCAAAGACTAGAAATCAACATTCACCATCTTTCAATGGAATGCTCATTTCTAAGCTTTCATACGTCAGAAGCAGTAGTGGTGGAGCCAAACGGGATCGAACCGTTGACCTCCTGCGTGCAAGGCAGGCGCTCTCCCAGCTGAGCTATGGCCCCGTATTTCTACAGGCGTTTCCCACACAAAATTGGTGGGTCT
>NZ_JAAUVM010000061.1:0-292 GCF_012030485.1 Pseudomonas sp. B14(2022) | reverse complement strand
TAACTCACAAATTTTACCTTAGCCTGATCCGTTACCAGTGAAAGTAACGTTCAGTCTATCTTTCTATCACATACCCAAATTTTTAAAGAACGATCTAATCAAAGACTAGAAATCAACATTCACCATCACACTGATGGAATGCTCATTTCTAAGCTTTCATAACGTAGAAGCAGTAGTGGTGGAGCCAAACGGGATCGAACCGTTGACCTCCTGCGTGCAAGGCAGGCGCTCTCCCAGCTGAGCTATGGCCCCGTATTTCTACAGGCGTTTCCCACACAAAATTGGTGGGTCT
>NZ_JAAUVM010000060.1:0-316 GCF_012030485.1 Pseudomonas sp. B14(2022) | reverse complement strand
GCTTGCTCCCGATAGCGGAGTGTCAGTCAACTGATTTATTAGCTGATCCACCGTCATCGGGAGCAAGCCCCCTCCCACATTCAGACCGAGGCGTGTCAGCCCACGCCTACTTCAACCACGCGACTTTTGGCAGTCGCCCATGCGACCGAAATCTGCCGGATGTAAACAGCTCAACTGTGGGAGGGGGCTTGAACTGGCCTAATGATTTTGGACACTTCAATCGGGCGCTATGATAGCGCCCAAATCTGAGGTGTTTGGATATGCGTAAATCTTATTCGAGTGAGTTCAAGCTCAAGGCTGCCAGCATGGTGTTGGA